>JADHNT010000033.1 GCA_016779385.1 Pseudomonadales bacterium | reverse complement strand
CTCCCCGAGATCCATGGTGCTGTGATCCATGGTGCTGTGATCCATGGTGCTGTGATCCATGGTGCTGTGATCCATGGTGCTGTGATCCATGGTGCTGTGATCCATGGTGCTGTGATCATCCTCCGGCGTGAGGCGCGCCAGCTCCGCGGCGCGATTGGCTTCCGCTTCCAGGAGGAAGGTGCCCTGTGCTACGACCTGATCCCCTAGGGCGAGACCGTGAAGCACCTCTGCATAGCGTCGGCCTCGCACGCCAAGGTGCACCGGTGTGGGTCTAAAGCGATCGTTACCAATGGCTTTTAATACGCGGTCCGGTTCGCCGTTGAGTCCGGGCAAAATAGCGCTAAGAGGGATGCGCTTTATGGCACCCGCGCTTGCCCAGCGAAGCTGCGCAGTGCCGGTCTCTCCAGAACGGAGCCCAAGGGCCAAGGCGTTCGCCTCCGTGACCGTGGCCCGGCCTCGCAGGGCGCGGGCATCGGCGGTGAGGGTTTGATCGATCCAGGTTAGGGAAACGGGGAAGGGGTCCCGTCCGGGGAGGAAAATGTTGACCTCACTCCCAGCGGACAGCTTTGCCGGGGCGCCAGCAGTGAAGAATATCTCCAGCCAAAGGCCTTCGTCGCCGGTCAGGCTCAGCAGCGGGGTTCCCGCCTTCCGGAAGGCGCCGGCGTTCGCCGAAATTGCGGTCACCTGTCCTGTTTCTGGCGCCCTTAGCACAAGGGGGTTCTGGATCTCTCCATCGCTTTTAAGAACCAGAAAGGCATCCTCAGGAAAGCCCTGGCGCTGGAGGCGCTGGGCCGCTGCGGCCTGAAGCTGTTCATCGCCCGCAGCTTTGGCGGCAAGCCAGGCATCCTGATCCTGAGCCCAGGCGGGTACGTCAACTTCAAAAAGCGGCGCGCCGCGCGTAACGCGCTGTCCGGCGCTGGCCACCCAACGATTAAGAATCCAGCTGTCCTCCCGAAGCACGAGATCCCAGCGCGCCTGGTCGGGGAGCGAAACGACGACGCTGCCCCGAAGGGTGCTTTCTAGCGGCCCTTCGCTGACGGCTGCTAGGCGAACGCCGAAGGCTTGCTGGCGCTCGGCGCTAACGGTGACCACACCGCTGCTTTCCGGGGCTTCGAAGACGGGCACCAGATCCATGCCCATGGGGGACTTCCCTGGGCCCGGGCGGCGATAGTTCGGGTCCATGGGGGCCACCCAGTAAAGGGGTTCCCCCTTTGCGGCTTCTGAGGCTTGGGCTAGCTGGGGGCCGCTCAGGGAAAGGGCCAGGGCCAATAGGAGACCCAGGATCGCGAGGAGACGGGCGTTACTCATGGTCAAGCTCCTGGGCAACAAGGAAGAGGAGGGCGGACTCGCTTTGTGCTCGCTGCCGTTTGAGGTCCAGGGCAGCGCTTTGCGTTGAAAGCAACGCGAGGGCTGCGGCTAAGGCGCGATCGAAGGGCAGGGTGCCCTCAGCAAAGCGTGCCAGGCTGCGTTTCCAGTGACGCTCCGCCAACGGGAGAAGGGTGGTCGCGTAGTGGGTGAGGGCATCCGATTGCTGTGCGGCGGCGCTTCGACGGCTGTCGTAATCTGCCTTGAGGGCTCGGAGGGCGTCCTGAAGCGCAGCGCGCTGTCCTTCCTCCCGGAGCTCCGCGGCGGCGAGGCCCTGCGCCTGCTTTTCTCGACCGAATAGCGGTAGGGAAATGGTGATGCCGGCGCTCAAGAGATCGGGGCGTCGACCTAGGGGGCTGAGATCGTCCCGGGCGCCGTAGGCGAAATCGACAGCGTAGTCCGGGCCGAAGTCAGCTTTGGCGGCATCGCGCTGCGCCCCCGCCATTTTCCACCCAGCCTCGAGGCGACGAGCTGCTGGATGCGCGGCTAGCCGATCTTCCACGGCGGCACTGGTGGGCCAGGAGGCAAAGGTGGGAAAGAGCATGGTCAGGGAGGCGGGGGGCCCTTGGCGTAAGAGGGCCTCGGGCAGCCAGCGCTGGAGGCTCGCTTCCGAGGACGCCACCGCGGTGTCGTTTTGGAGCTGCGCTTGCACCCGGGCCTGCCGCGCCAAGCGCACCTCTAGCACGTCGCTTTCTGTCCCCCGGCCCGCCTTGAAAGCGCTTAGGGCCTGGGATTCCAGCTGGGTCAGCATGGCCTCCTGGCGGGCCAGCAGCTGCCCTTGCTCCTGACGCCACGCTAGCTCAGTCAGTCGCTCCCGCACCGCGGCGCGAAGTTCTAGGGCCGCGAGGTCGCGTTGCTCCGATGTTTGCCGCGCGCCTTCAATCGCCGCATTGAAGCGCGCCGCTCGGGCTCGCCCGTTCGGCAGGGCCTGGCGCAGGTTTACCTGGAGCTGGGTCATGGGCTCCTGATCCCAAGCGAAGGTGTCCGCTGGGAGATTAGTGAGTCCGAGGCGAAGTTGGGGGTTAGGCAGCGCCCGGGTTGCACGGGCCTGGGCCCGCTGCGCCTCCGCCTCCTGGCTGAGCACCTGGAGCGCGAGCGCATCCGCTACCGCTGCGCGCTCGGCTTCCAGGCGGGAAAAAGCGGCCTGGACCGGGGACACGGTAGCAAGCGTGGCGGCCATAGCCGCGGTAATGGCAAAGCGTATGAACATGAGATCCTCTCAAGGCAAGCGAGCGCGAAAGCGTTGGTGCCGAGGGGATCTATTCAGTGAAGTGGCAGTGCAGGATGCTTAGGGGCGGCCCCGTGCTTGCCGGGGGGCCTCGAATCGTTGGCTGGCCGAAGTGCTGGTCGGCCATGGTAAACGCCGGCGGCAGCGTCACGCTGGCCAGCAACACTTCCGGCAAGAGGTCGCCCTCGCTGGAAGGGGCTGGGGCGCTGGGATCGCAGCAGTCGCCGTGGTCAGTGCTTTCCTGGGACGAATGGTGCTTCGCCGGCGTTGCCATCGCGCCACCGTGGCAGTCGTGTTCTTCCATAGCAGGCGCTTCGTGGTACGTGAGCGCCGGCGAAGGCAAGCAGAGCGCTTGGCAGAGCGCGGGCACAAGCGCGAGTGCGAGTAGAAGCCCCCGCCGTAGCGGTGCTCCGAGATTGCCTTGGTTTGTCCGGGCGCTCATACGGCGCAGTGAAAGGGATTGGAACGGTGGGGTCAAGTCGCAGCCGAGGGACGTTGCTTAAGCAGCTGAAAGTAGATCACCCCGCAGAGGCCTAGCACGGCCAGCCCAAGCCATTCGATTTCAAGGGGCGTATAGCGAAAGAGCAGGACCAAGCCGAAGATCAGAGTCCAATTCATCGCGAGGTAGGCCGAGGCTCCGAGGCGCTCCGGGGCCAGGGCGAGGTTTTGCGTGTAGAGCCGGGTGAGGGAGTCGAGGGAGTTCACAAGAAAGAGGATCCCCACGGCCACCATGAGCAGGGCGAAGCCCGGGGGTAGGGCGGCAGCTTCAAGGTGAAACTGATAAAGCACGGCGAACCAAAGCGCGAGCGGCACCGAGGGTACGGTCAGCAATAGCACCAGCACCATGATCGCGCGCTGACCCGCAAGGAAGCGCGCAATGAATTGGCCGATCATGAGGCTCCAGGTAAACCACCAGAACAGATAAAACTCGTGGTAGTCGCTTACGGGCATCAAAAAGCGGGGAAGGTGCTGGAAGTAGGCCGCAAGGTCCTGTCCCCGTGCGAGGACGGTAGCGCCTGCCGGGTTGGCGAGTACGGCGCCGTAAAAGACCAAAGCGAAGAAGATGAGCGATGACCCAACGCTCAGCCAACGCAGGACCTGAAAGCGTAGGCTCGAGGCCACCGCCAAGAGCACCACCGCTGCGACCAGCGCGAGGTAGCCTAGGGGCGTGAAGCCCGGAAGATAGTTCGGGACCATGTCGAGGAACAGGTAAGCGGTGAAGGCGCAGGTGCCCAGGATGACGGCGTTATGAAGGGTCTTCACCCAGGGCCGCTCGAAGAGCCGTAGGCGAGGTTCAAAAAGGCAGAAGTAGGCGGCGCTCAGGAAATAGAGTCCCCATACCCAGAAACCCCAAAAGCCAAATTCGATGGCCAGGGGGTTGGCGAATTGGTAGGCCGCCCCAGTGGCATAGCGATCAAAATCCAGCAGGGGAAAGAGAATCAGGCCCACGTCGAGGCCCGAGGTAAAGAGAATGGCGAGGAGCGTGGGGGTTCTGACGGGCTGGGGACCGTAGAGGCGCACCGACCCGTAGCGAAGGGCGAGGGCCACGATGGAGAGAGAGGTGATCCCCAGGGCAAGGGTTAGGATAACGGTCATGAGATGGCGGCGCTCTGGCCTTCCCGTTGTCGCGTTGCCCAATGCGGATCGACCCATACGGGCGCGTCGTCGGGGGGCAGACCACCCCCGCGTATCAGGTCCGAGGCCCGCTCCGCCACCATAATCGTTGGCGCGTTTAGGTTGCCGTTGGGAATGGTGGGGAAGATCGACGCATCGATCACCCGTAGCCCCGTCAACCCGCGAACGCGGCACTCGGGGTCAACAACCGCACAAGGATCGTCGGCTGCGCCCATGCGGCAGCTTCCCGCGGGATGGTAGGCCGTCTCCACATTAGCCCTGACCCAGGCATCCACCGCGGCGTCGTCATCGAGATCGATGGCCGGCTGGATTTCGTCGCCGCGATAGGTGGCCAGCGCGTCCTGCTGCAGGATTTCCCGGGTCAGGCGCAGGCAGCGTCGCCAATCTTTCCGGTCCCGAGCCGCCCTTAGGTAATTGAATTGAATCCGGGGCTCATCCTTGAGGCTCACGCCCCCGAGGCGCACCGTCCCTCGGCTTTCGGGCCGGTTGGGTCCGACGTGTACCTGGAAGCCATGGCCTTTGAAGGCGGCTTTGCCGTCATAGCGGATCGCGGCGGGCAGAAAATGGTATTGAATATCAGGCCAGCGCACGCCGGCTTGGGAGCGAATAAAACCGCAGCTCTCGAAGTGGTTGGTGGCGCCGAGGCCCTTTTTTGTTAGTAGCCAGCGGGCGCCGAGGCGCGCCTTGGCCAGGGGCGACAGGTGGCCATTCAGGGTGATGGGCTCGCGGCAGCGGTACTGGAAGTACACCTCGAGGTGGTCCTGAAGATTGGCCCCAACTCCCGGGAGTTCGTGAGCGGTGGTGATGCCATGAGCGCGGAGCGCGTCCGGGGCGCCGATGCCGGAGCGCTGGAGAATGACCGGGGAGCCGATGGCCCCGGCGCAGAGCACCACTTCGCCGTCCGTCAGGGCCTCCCGCATGACGCCATCCTGGACATAGCGGACGCCCGTGGCGCGCCCAGCCTCGAGGAGTACCCGCTCTACCTCGGCACGGGTTTCGATGGTCAGATTGGGACGGCCCTTTGCTGGCGTGAGGTAGGCAAGGTCCGTGGAGCAGCGCTCGCCCTTCCGGACGGTCATGTGCATGGGGCCGAAGCCCTCTTGCCGATAACCGTTGTAATCCTCCGTGTGCCCATAGCCCGCTTGGACGCCAGCTTCAATGAAAGCCTGGTAAAGAGGGTTTTCCATCCCGTTGCCGTTGCAGGTATCCAGGGGCCCATCGCCGCCGCGGTACCGGCCCTCCCCATCGACCCAGCGCTCCGCGCGGCGAAAGTAGGGGAGGCAAGCGGCGTAGGACCAGCCCGCTGCACCCTCTGCAACCCAGTGGTCGAAATCGCAGGGATGGCCGCGCACGTAGACCATGCCATTGATCGAGGAGGAGCCCCCGAGCACCTTGCCCCGGGCGCAGTCGATGCGCCGCCCATCGAGGTAGGGTTCGGGCTGACTCCAGTAGCCCCAGTTGTAGCGGGCTTGCCCCATGGGAATGGAAAGGGCCGTGGGCATACGGACGAAGAGCCCTCGATCATCCGCTCCCGCTTCAAGAAGAAGTACGCGGCGCTTGGGATCTTCGCTGAGCCGCGCGGCAATCACGGCCCCGGCGGAGCCGCCGCCAATGACGATAGCGTCGTAGCCTTGCTCGGCCATGGTGGGTTGCTCCCTCTGCAGCTAGCTAGGCCACGATGATCTTTAACTACCTTAGCAGGTCCCCGCTTCGGCTGAGCCCGAGGTCGAGGCCTACGGTATAGAGGCTGGTCACGGAGAACTCGTGAACCGGTGTGGCGCTATGGGCAACTGTGATGCCCCCGCATAACAAACGTGCCGCCGCCTTGGTGACTTCCTGGAGGCGTCCGTAGCGATGAAAGTAGGCGGGAAGGGGCGGTTTGCCAAGGAGTTCACGATCCGCATTTTTTTTCACTAAGGCACTCTTGAGGGCCTGATCAAGACGGTACAGCGATCCTGGCTGTTTTCGCTCGAGGGCGAGCGCCAGGGTGCGATAGGGCACCTCCAAGATGACGTTTTCCCGATCTGCCTCGGCTCGATGGTTTGGGTCTAGGTCCTCATCGAGGAAGGCAAGCCCACGGGGAATGGAAAGGGAAGTGGCTACCTCGCGAGTCAGGGCGGCGATGCCTTGGGGCTCAAACGGGTCGCCTTGGGTGAGGAGCAAGAGAGGCTTCTGCGGAGGTCGCTCTGCCCAATAATTCCCTAAGCGCGCAGCGATGTCCCAAGCAACAGCCATGGGATCTCGGTGATCGGCGCGGGCCGGACCCTCCAGAACCAGAGGATGAAAGCCCGCGAGGGCGTTTAGGGCATCGTCTAGTTCCGCCACAGCTTTACAAGAGAGTAGGTCCCAGCCATGGCGCCGAGGGCTGAAAGGGGTGGGTGGCTTAACTCAAAAACCAGAGCGTAGAGGCCAGCCAAAACTACTGTCGTCCCCAGGCAACGCAGGGCGAGCCTTCCCATGGCTTTAGCGCACCACCGTTAGGATGAGGGCGCCAATCTGTACAAAGTTGATCCCCACGGATAGGCGGTGGGCTCGATCGAAAGCTCCGCCCGCATCACCATCTCCCGCCAGTTGCTGATCCCGAAGGGCATTGATCTTGGGGACTAGCAGGAAGAGTACGGCTGCGGCGCTTACGGAAACCGCGGCCGCCAGCAGGGCCGGCTCCGGCGCAGCGCGCCCGTGGGCGAGGGCGGCCGCAGCGCTGCCAATGATTAAGAACAGGTAGTAGCGCGGGAAGAGGGCCCGAAGAAAATGCCCCGCTTCTGCTTCGGGCAAGGACTTGAAGACCGTTGGCGCGACTACCGCGGGGAAAAAAAGCAAACCGCCAAGGGTAAGAAGGCTGAATACGTCGCCCCACATGGCTTTGATCCTCGTTGCTATGAGCCCGTGCGACGCGCCTAGGATACCGTAATTTGGCTCCAGGCAAGTCCCTTAAGCTACAGCTTAATGGCGATCTCCGTGGCCTCCCGTACCTGAAAGGCGGCAGCATCGAAGCTTGGGGGACCGAGCTGGCCCTTGGTATTGTTGCTGAAGCCAAAGGGTTCCTTCGGAATGCCAAGGAAGTTTGTGTCCATCTCACCGTTTCCGTTCAGATCGAGGAACAGCTTGATTGCGTAGACCCCTTCGGGGAGCTCGAATTCAAGCCGAGCCGTACCCGCGGGCACGACCTGGCGCGCACCCAGCACCAGCCCTGGTCGAACGGTGTTTCCGCCGAGATCCTTTGCTCCAAAGCCCTCGGCAGTCTCGAAGATTCCGAGGTAGATCTCTCCGGGCTCGGGGATGCTTGAAACCGTAAGGCTCAAACTCGCCGCTTGGGAGACGGAGGTCAGCGTGAGGAGGGTGGATAGAGCGAATAGGTAGGGTGCTTGGGTCATGGGGGCCCCTCAGGTTTCAAGGTAAGCCTAGGAGCCTCGTGCTTCGCTCTTAAGCGGTCAAGGCCCGCTTGGCAGACAAAAGCTGGGTCCCCTCTACCGTGTGCGGTAGGGTGGAGGAAGCCAAGGGGCGAACCAGGGAGGGGGCGCCATGAGCAAGCTACTGCTTACCTTAGACGGCGGCGGCATTCGCGGGGCCGCCACAACCCAATTTCTCCTGCGCATCGATCAGGCACTGCAGGCCCAGCATGGCCGGGCGCTGCGAGACTGCGTGGATTTCTATGCCGGGACGAGCACGGGCAGCATTATTGCCCTGGCTCTGGGGACCACGAGCCTCTCCCTAGGGGTGCTCAACGATCTTTATGGCGAGGCATCGGCCCAGGCGATTTTTAAGGAAAATCGGGGCTGGTTTGAGATCGACGGAGTTAATGCCCCGCGCTATGAGGCGGAAGGCAAAGCCTCGGTGCTCGAGCGGGAGTTTGGGGAGGCGCGGCTAGGGGATGTGCACGAGGGGAAGCATGTGCTGGCCGTGGCGTATGCCGTGGAGCAGCGGAAGCCCCAGGTGCTGAAATCCACGGACCCCAGCCATCGCGAGCTGCTGTCCTGGCAGGTGGCCGACGGCTCGAGCGCGGCCCCGACCTATTTCCCTACCCGGCCCCTGACCCAGGATGGCACTGAGCAATGGCTCGTCGACGGCGGGGTCATCGCCAATAACCCAACCCTTTGCGCTGTGGCGGAGGTCCGCCGGGCCTGGCCTGGCTATGGCCTTGAGGATGTCCGCGTACTTTCCGTGGGGACGGGTTATCGCACGCGAAAGATCAATGGGCCCGCCTCCCGGAAGTGGGGTGCGCTCGGCTGGGTCACCCAGGGCCACCTCGTGGATCTGCTGGCTGATGAGCGGGTGGTGGCTTACCAGGCCCGGAACCTTCTGCCCGCGGGCGCGTATATCCGGGTAAACGCGGAGCTCGCCCCGCAACCGGGCCTTTCCGAGGCCCCCGATGACGCAATGGATGATATCTCCGAGGGCAATATCAGGCACCTGAAGGCCCTCGGGGATTTCTGGTTCGACGCCTACGGCGAGGCAGCCCTGGCCTTGCTTGTCGATCGCTATGGGGGTCCTTCTCTCGACCGCATTGATGTGACCACGGGGCGCCCACGAGAAGTGCTTGCCTAGGGCTTACGGCCATCGGTTACCCTGGCGATTCGAGCGCGGTCATGATGAAGGACGGGAGCATTTATGGCGCTACAGGACCTGACCGACGAGGCGCTCTTAGCCCTTGCCGAGCCCATGATGGACAACTGCCTGGCGGGCTCCAATGCCCTCAACCATGAGCAACACGTTCGGGACTTCACCGAGCGCATGAAGGCCATCGTGACGCCGGAGAATCTCCGGCGCCAGCTGACGCCTCGGTGCCACGGGGTCTTTACCACGCGCACCGTAGTAGGTGTGTTTCGCCAACGGGCCGGGGTTGGGGTGGTTTGGCTGCAGCGGTGCTCGGCCTCCGATGATGAACTCGTCAATCACGCGATTTTCGTAGATACGCCGGAGGGCCCCAAGATCGATCACTGCCTCATCTGCTAGGTGCCTCTGGTACGCTACGCGCACATTCATCCAGGGGGGAGATTTGCCGTGAACTACGATGACGTTGTGCTGGGACGCCGGAGCACCCGAGGCTACAAGCCCGATCCCGTGCCGAAGGACCTGATCAAGGAGGTCCTGAGCCTAGCTATGCGGTCTCCCTCCTCCATGAACACCCAACCCTGGAACTTCACCGTGGTGTCCGGCGAGGTACTTAACCGCATTCGCCAGGGGAACACGGAGCGTAACCTCGCGGGGGTACCTCACTCGCGGGAGTTCCGCATAGGGCAGGCCTTTGAAGGGGTTCATCGCGATCGCCAGGTGGGCGTCGCCAAGCAACTTTTCGGCGCCATGGGCATTGCCCGGGACGATAAGGAAGGGCGGCAGGATTGGGTGCTTCGGGGCTTCCGGCAATTCGATGCCCCGGTGTGCGTCATCATCACCTACGACCGAGTGCTTGCCGATAGCGACGATACGCCCTTTGACTGTGGCGCCGTAACCACGGCCCTGGTCAATGCGGCCTGGTCCCGGGGCCTTGGCGCGGTAATCAACAGTCAGGGGATCATGCAGTCCCCGGTGGTGCGGGAGCATGCCCAGATCCCGGAAGATCAGGTCATCATGAAGGCCGTTGCCCTCGGCTGGCCCGATGACAGCTTCCCGGCAAACGCCGTGGTTTCCGAGCGCAAGAGCGTCGACGAGGCCGCCCGTTTCCTAGGTTTCGATGACTGAAGTACCGCTCCGCATTGCCATGTGGTCCCCGCCCCGGGCGCGGTCCACCATGGCCATGCGGGTCTTTGAGGCTCTGGGCTGCGCCGTTCTTGATGAACCCTTCTATGCGTACTGGCTGAAGGCCACGAAGCGCGAGGAGGATCCGGGCTACGCCGCGACCCTGGCCGCGCACGAGATCGACTGGCAAAAGGTGGAAGCATTGCTTCTCGGCCCGGTCCCCGGTGGCAAGGCCGTGTGGTACCAAAAGCACATGGCAATCCACATGTTGCCGGAGGTAAGCCTCGCCTGGATGGAGAGGGTGCGGAATTGCTTTCTGATTCGAGATCCCGCGGAGGTTGTGACCTCCATGTCGGAATTCCGAGGCTTGGCGCAGGATCCGGAAGAGGGTGCACGCTTGGCGGGCATTCCGCAGCTGGAGCGCATCTTCGATGAAGCCTGGGCGCTAGAAGGGCGGGCGCCGCTGGTGATCGACGCGAATGATCTTCTCGCTGATGCTCCCGGTGTGCTCTTACGCTTTTGCGCAGCTGTGGGTATCCCCTTCAATCCTGCCGAGCCCATCACCTGGGCCCCGGGTAAGCATGAAGGGGACGGGGCGTGGGCCGATGCTTGGTACCAAAAGGTCTATCAAACCACCGGGCTTGAGCCCTACGCCCGCAAGGAGACGACGGTGCCCCGAGCGCTTGAAGCGGTGGTTGCGCGCTGCCGCCCGACCTATGACCGCATTGCGGCCCACCGGCTTTAAGGAGGCATTTGATGCAGGGCATTCATGATCTGGGCGGCCGGGATGGCTTTGGCCTCCTCGAGGTGGAGAAGGACGAGCCTGCCTTTCATCACCGCTGGGAGGCGGCAGTGTTCGCCATGATGTTTGCCGCGGGTCGGGCCGGGGCGACCGGTAATTCCGATCGCTTTCGCCATGCCATCGAACGTATAGATCCCGCCGCTTACCTAGAAGACAGCTACTACGGTCGCTGGCTCGGGGGCTTGGAAACGCTTTTTGTGGAGGCGGGCCTTTTGACCCAAGAGGCGATCGACGAGAAGGCGCAACGCTTGGGCGCGCCAGCTGACGCGCGCGTGGCCTCCCGGCCCCAGTCGCCCCCCGACCCCATCGTTGGTTACGAGGCCTCGGGCTGCCGGCGCGACCTGTCCACGGAACCGCGCTTTGCCCTCGGCGACGCGGTGCAAACCACCTTAGCCTCGAGCGCGGGCCATACGCGCTTGCCAGCCTATGCTCGAGGCCGTCCGGGTCGCATCACGGCACAGCACGGGGGCTGGGTCTTTCCCGACACCCATGCCCATGGGGCAGGGGAGCAGCCTGCGCACCTTTACACCGTCGCCTTCGAAGGCCAGGACCTTTGGGGCCCGGGGTCTGAGCCGGGGGTGGTGGTGCATCTCGATCTGTTTGAGCCCTACCTGTTGCCGAGGAAGGAGGCCCCATGAGTCACGACCACGACCATGATCACGAAACGCTCTCGGGGGCGGCCCTTCGGGCCGAGGCCCTGGAGGCCCTGCTGCTGGAAAAGGGGGTTTTAGATCCTTCGGAGGTCGACGCAGTGATCGCCAATTACGGGGAGCGGGTGGGACCCTTGAATGGCGCTCGAGTGGTGGCCCGCGCCTGGAGCGACGAGGCCTATCGCCAGCGCCTTCTCGCCGATGGCACGGCCGCCGCGGCAGAGCTGGATATTGTGGGGGGGCCAGGGGGACAAATGGAGCGCCTCGTGGTGGTGGAGAACAGCTCTACGGTCCACAACGTCGTGGTGTGCACGCTGTGCTCGTGCTACCCCTGGGCGCTATTGGGTCTGCCGCCGCGCTGGTACAAGGACCCAGCTTACCGGTCCCGGGTGGTGCGTGAGCCTCGCGCGGTCCTCCGGGAGTTCGGGCTCGAAGTGCCGGCGGACAAGGCTCTTAAGGTTTGGGATTCGTCAGCAGAAGTGCGCTACCTCGTGCTGCCGGAGCGCCCGGAAGGTACGGAGGGTTTTTCCGAAGAGCAGCTGGCGGCCCTGGTGCCCCGGGAGGCCATGATCGGGGTGGCAGTGCTTAAGGCGCTGGCAGGGGAGGGAGCCTAGTGGCGCCGCAGCAGGGAGGCGATGCGCGGCTTCGCTTGGGGGCGGAAGTGGCGCCGCCCACGGAGAACGGAGAGCTGGTGTTCGGGGCGCCCTGGGAAGCTCGGGTTTTCGCCCTGGCCCATCACCTCTGCGATGCCGGGCTCTACAACTGGGATGAGTTTCGCGAGGCGCTGATTGCCGAGATCGCGCAGTGGGACGCCGCTCACCCCAAGGGAGAGGGCTACGTCTACTACGAGCGTTTCCAGGCCGCCCTTGAAGCGCTGTTAGTCAATCGGGGCGTGGTTTCCCTCGGTGCCCTTGAGGCCGAGACCGCAAAGCTTGCGGCCCGGCCTCATGGTCATGACCACTAGAGGCTAGTCGGCGTTTCGCTCGTAGAAGGCGCGGCCGAGGTAGGAGCGGATAGGGCCGCAGTCAACCTGAGACGCCATGGCGGCCCATTCCGGGGAGTTGGCCATATCGTTCTCGATAAAGGCCGTGTAGCTGTCCCCCCAGGCTTGGACACTCTCAAAGATTCGCACCTTGATCATCGTGCCCTGAAGCGCATCGGGAATACCTTGTCCGGCATACCAGACATGAGAATTGGCTGAGGCGCCTACCTTTTCCATGGCTTCAGACCAGGCTTTTTCCGCTGCCCGGTGGCTCATCCGGCTGGCCCCGTCCTTTAAGCGGCAGGTTGAGAAAAAGGCGTAGCCAGGGCCGTCGCCTTCCGGGGCGTCGCTTTGATGGACCAGTTCTCCCCTCATCAGCCATCGCTGATTCATTTCCCGAACCTCGTCAAAGGCTCGCTCCATTTCGGCGCCGCGCTCTAGATAGGCGCTAAGCGATGCGGCGAGGGTGCTTGGATTTCTAGAGAAGCCGAGCCATACGGCGTCAAATTTTTCGTCCACGGGAAGGGAGCTTTGGCTCATGAAATGCGGAGACATGACGTACGCGCTGTATTCAAGGTCCCCGGCTTCGGCCAGCTTAGCGAAGTCGTCACGAAGCGCCATCATGTCATCCATGGATTTGCCGTCTTTTAGGGCGAAGGGGATGGCTTCGACCATATAGGTGGCCAGAGGGTCATGAGGCCCTGCCGCGGCAGCACCAAAGGGTAAAGCGCAGATCATCAGAGCCTTTCCTAGCATGTGACGCATAGTCCTTTCCTTCTTTAAGAAACAGTCAGGGAAGACAGTAAGGGGTCTAAAGGGCGGTGTGAGCGATTCCCCGGGGAAGAGTGATCGGCGGTTCTCTATGGAACCGGGGCTTTCGGATTTAGTTAGCGTGTCTTCGACTAAAAGAGCACATGTCCTGCCAGGGCCAGCACGGGCAGCGTAATCAACGTTCGGAGAAAGAACACCGCGGCCAGTTGGGGAAGGTTCAAGGGAATGGAGCTGCGCAGGATCAGGATGCCATTCTCCGCGATGAAGATCAGCTGGGTAACGGAGAGGCTCGCAAGCACAAAGCGCGAAACGGGGTCGGCAATATCCGCCGCGATGATCGCGGGGATAAATTGGTCGAAGAAGCCGACCAGGGTACCCGGCAGCACGGCCCAGGCGTCAGGAAGTTGCAGCAGCCAGAGCAGGGGATACATGGGCAGGCTCAACCAGGTGAGCCATTCCGTGTAGGTTATGACCACGAGCGCCAGGAACTCGATGGTCATGGCTGCGGGAAGCACGGCCATGTAGATATCGAAGATGGTATGGCTGGCCTGGCGCACGATGCGCCGCGGGCCTGGACCCTGGGCGCCGGCGGTGACGGCGCGGAACCAGGCCCGAGGCCAAACGGCGTCGGGCATGGCGTCGGGTTCCGCTGCGGCGCCCTCTAGGGCCCCGGGGTAGCGGTACTCGCTGAGGCGCGAGAGAGGCGGTAGGCGCGGCGTAATGAGGGCGCAGAGCAGGCCACAGCCGAGGGTGATGAGGTAGAAGGCAAGGAAGTGGTCCATGAGCCCGGCCAGTTCCGCAATCACTACGCAGAACGGTAGAGAGACCGCGGAGAAGTTGGTCACCACCGCGGCGGCCTCCCGGGCCGTGTAATGTCCCGCTTCGTACTGTCGGATGGTCAGAAGGGCTCCCACAGAGGAATCCCCCACCCAGGAGGTTACGGCGTCGAGCGCCGCCCGCCCCGGCAGGCGGAAAACCCGATAAAACAGGCGTTCTAGCAGCGTACCGATGAAGTCTAGGAAGCCGAAGTCCGTGAGCAGGGGCAGGAGAAAGTTTGCCACCATCATGATGCAAAAAATGATGCCGGCGAGCTCGATGAAGGCGACCTGCCCCGTGTCCTCGCCGATAATCCACTCGGGCCCCCACTGGAGAGCGACGCAGGTACTGAGCACGCCCCCGAGGACGCGCAGGACGAGCCAGGGCGCGGAGGTGACGAAGACTCCGCGCAGGGTTTCGTTGTCGAGAATCCAGGCAGGCTTGGCCAAGGAGCCTAGGAGCGAGCCGAGGGCTGAGGTCATGAACAGGATGCTAATGAGGGACGGCATGGCCTTCCCTATGCCTTCCTGAAGAGCCCCGGCAAGAATGCCCACGACGATCTGCTGGCTGTCTTCCCAGGCAATGGGGGTTAGGAAGAGCGCAATGCCGACGGTGGAGGGGAGCAGAAAACGCAGGGGACTGGGCGCCTTTGCTATGCTCGGGGCCTGTTCATCCGTCATGGTCCATCCTTGTGTTTACCCACGCTATCACCCGTCCCCCCGCGCCGAGCTATGTTGACGGCATCACCACTGCGGATCTCGGGTCGCCCAATTATGCCCTGGCTTTGCAGCAGCATGCCGCATATGTCGATGCTTTGCGCGCCTGCGGCCTCGCCGTGACGGTTCTTGAGCCCGCGCCGGCCTTTCCCGACAGCTGTTTTGTGGAGGACACTGCGCTGCTCACGGGGAAGGTTGCCGTGGTCACCCGCCCCGGGGCGGACAGCCGGCGAGAAGAAGCAGCCTTGATGGAACCGGTGCTGACGGAGCGTTTTGCCGCCCTGGCGCGCATTGAAGCTCCGGGGACGCTCGATGCCGGCGACGTCATGATGGTGGGGAATTGCTTCTACATTGGCCTATCCGCCCGCACCAACGAGGCGGGGGCGGAGCAGCTGATCGCCATTCTTCGGGGCCACGGCTATGACGGGATCGCCGTGCCCATGGCGGAGATGCTGCATTTGAAAACGGGCGTGAATAGCCTTGAGCGCAATCGTCTGCTGGTCACCGGGGAATTTGTGGGGGCGACGGTGTTTGAAGGCTTCGAGTGCATCGAGGTGCCTTCGGAGGAGGCCTACGCCGCCAATTCCCTCTGGATTAACGAAACGGTGCTGGTGCCGGCAGGCTTTCCCCGGGTGCTTGCCCAGGTGAAGGCGTTGGGCTACGCCACCCTTGAGGTTGCCGTTTCCGAGTTCCAGAAGATGGATGGGGGCCTCAGCTGCCTGTCTTTGCGTTACTGAATCGATCACTGGTCTTAGGGAGGCACCATGGTTCGCTTGCGTGATCTACCGGAATACGAGCGGGATCATTTGCTTTCGAAATGCGATCCCCCGCTGGGCCCACCGGTTTGGGTTGCGCCGAAGAGGCCGCTCGAGGCCCTACGCATGGCCTTGCTAACCACCGCAGGACTGCATTATCGGGATGCGGAGGCTTTTGAGGCGGCGGACGGCACCTTTCGGCCGATCGATGGGGAGGAGAACACGGCCGGGCTCGTGATGTCTCACAGCTCCGTCAACTTCGACAAGTCAGGCTTCGCTGAAGATGTGAACCTCGTTTTTCCCTTAGACCGTTTTAGGGAGCTTAGGGATGAGGGAGTGCTAGGGAGCCTTGCCTCCGTGCATTACAGCTTCATGGGGGCGGGACTGGCGCCGACGGCCTTTGAGGCCGGGGCAATACAGGTGGCGGCGCTCCTCAAACGCGACCAGGTAGATGCGGTTTTCCTAACGCCGGTTTGACCCAACTGCACGCGCGCCGTGAGCGCGCTCAGTTACTACCTCGAACGGGAAGGGATCATGACCACCGGCATTAGCCTGGTGCGGGAGAACACCGCGAGCATGCGCCCGCCCCGGGCCCTCTGGGTAAGCTTTCCCCTCGGCCGTCCTCTCGGGAAGCCAGGTGATGCGGCCTTTCAGCATGAAGTGATCGCTGCGGCGCTCGGGCTACTTGGCCGTCCCCGGGGGCCCGTGCTTGAAGATTTTCCAAGGGACGCACCGGTTGCCGCAGCTGCGGAGGGTGCGGCTTGCCCCCTCTCTTTCCCGAAGCAGGAGGGCTCTCCTACGTCTTGGGCTGCGCGACTTCGATCGGAGCACGCGTTCCTCGCTCCCTGGTACGCCCTTTCACTGCGGCGGAGGAAGGGTAGGACGCTGGTTGGCGTTTCGGGAGAGGCTCCCGAGGCGCTCCTTGAGGGACTCGCGACCTATCTTGATACGGGGAAAAAGCCCGAAGACATTAGGTGGTTAAAGCGGGCCGTGGAGGACCTCAAGGTCTGGGCGCTAGAAGCCATGACCGCACAACCGGGGGAATATGATCCTTCGGCTATGAATCGGAGTCTTTGGCAGGATACGGTCCTGGGCGCCGCAATTCTCGCGTTTTACCACCAATTCCAGAATTCTGAGAAAGCCGGGGATCGTATGGTGGCGCGCATGCTCGCGCCCCGGGAAGCGGTGGCCCGGGAGAACGGCTAGGCAAGGGAAATTGGGGAGGGCAGCGTGAAGATTGAAGCTATAACGCCTGGATTCGCAGCGGACCTTTCGGGCGTTGACGTTCGTAGGCTGTCGGAGGGGGACTTTGAAGTTATGTACGACGCCTGGCTGCGCTATGGGGTTCTTCGCCTCCGGGGGCAGGGCCTAGAAGAGTCCGATTTAGAAACCTTCAGCGCTCGCTTCGGCCCGCTAGAAGAGGTTCCCCTGGGGCGCTTGAGCGACGCCCAGCGCGCCAAGGTCAAGAATCGCTTCGTCACCCAGATCTCTAACATCGTCGTCAATGGGAAGCCTATTGGGGGCTTGGGCAACGCCGAGGCCAGTTGGCACTCTGACATGACCTACGTGCCCACGCCGCCGCCCGCCAGCGTGTTGCTCGGAGTCGAAATTCCTCCCGCTGGGGGGGATACCTACTTCGCTGATCAGGCGGCGGCCCTCGAGGCTTTGCCGGCCGCGCTTCGGTCCCGTATCGAGACCCTCTCTATTAAGCATAATGCGGCCCATACCAGCGTAGGGGAGCTCCGGAGAGGCTTTGAACCCTTCGACGATCCCCGGGATGCGCCGGGGGCCGTTCACCCCATGATCCTAAGGCATGAGGAAACGGGTCGGCAGGCCCTATATCTGGGACGGCGGGAGTGGGCCTACGTGCCCGGGCTGTCCTTGGAAGCCAGCGAAGCGCTGCTCGACGAGCTTTGGAGCTATGCTATCCGGCCCGACGCTATCTTCCGCCAGCAGTGGAGGCCGGGGGATCTGATTATTTGGGACAATCGCCGAGTTCTGCACCGTCGGGATGACTTTGACCCCCAAAGTAGACGGCTCATGAAGCGCTGCCAGGTGCTTAGGCGTCAAGCTGAGGCCTAGCGTTACCGGGAAGCCTAAAAAGTAGCTGTTAGGGTGCCCCCTTCCCGGGTTATCACCACCTCCTTCAACACCCGCTGTGTGTAGCCGGTCTCCGTCACCGTCGATAGGGCTAAGAACTGTGCCCGGGCCTCGGACGGGGTGAGGGTCAGGCGGAGCCAGCCCCGAGGGCCGTTATCCGTCCACAGCACTTCTGGGTTGTGAGCCGCGAGGCGCGCATCGATCTCCGCCCCCAGTTCCTTTCCAAACGCCGCGAAATCCCCCGGGGACGTAATACCCGTGGTGCCGAGCTCGAGGCCGCGGGGCGCTCCGGCTATGTTGTGCAGTGCATTGAGCCAGAACGCGTGGCTGTCGCCCGTAAGCACGAGGGCGTCGGTGACGCCGGTTTCCGCGAGCAGGGCATAGAGCCGCTCCCGGGCCCAGGGATAGCCATCCCAGGTGTCGAGATAGATGGGCAGATCTGCCTTGCCGAGGGCCGCCATGCCTTGCCATTGGCCGTGGGCCGGGTGCTCCGGGTTCTTGGCGACGGCGTCAAAGCGCGCGTCGCTTAGGGATGGCACGTGCACCCGTCCCATGGGAATTTGATTGCCGAGGAGGCGCCAGGGCCGCTCCGCGGCCACGGCTTCGGAAAGGGCCTCCTTCAGAAAAGCTTCTTCCCGGGGCGGCATCATGGCTCGCCCGGGGGCGCCGAGAACCTCGCTGCGGAAGTGCTCGATGTCCTCCGCCGAGCTTTCAGCCGTCAGGTGGGCTCGGTAATCAATTTGCTCGGCGCGGCCTGTGTGGCGGGTTTCCAAGGTGACGAGGCTCGCGAGATTCCCAAAGCGGAAGTGGCGCCAGTAATCGGCGCGGGCCTCGGGGGAGGCGGCGTCGCGAAGGGGCATCCACTCATAGTAGGCCTGGAGGGAAGCTTCTCGCCGGGGTGCCCAGGGGCCTTCGGCGTCCGGCTGGTGGTTCTCCGCGCCCCCCATCCAAGGATTATTCGCCGATTCATGGTCATCCCAGATCGCAATGAGGGGATGGGCCGCATGCATCAGGAGGCTGCCGGCGTCGCTTTTGTACTGGCCGTGGCGCTGGCGGTAGTCCTCTAGGGTCACGATTTCCTTGGCCGGCGCATGAACGCGACCGAGGGTTGCGCCCGTCTTGCCGCCGTAGCTGTCGGGGCCGTACTCGTAAAGGTAATCGCCGAGGTGGAGGATGAAGTCCACCTGCTCGTCTCGTGCGATGGCGTCATAGCCGTTGAAGTGCCCGAAGGGATAGTTCGAGCAGGAAGCGATGGCCAGCGTGAGCTGATCGACGGCGCCCCTGGGGAGGGTCCGGGTTCGGCCGATCATGGAGACCGCGTCGCCCGCAACAAAGCGATAGTAGTAGGTGCGGCCGGGGGTAAGCCCCGTCGCCAGCACCTTAAGGGTGAAGTCCCGCTCCGGGCCGGTCTTCTGCCTGCCGCTTAAGACCGGGCGCTGGAAGGCCGCATCTTCTGCGAGTTCCCAGCGCACCGCGGGGATCCCAGCGCTAGGCTCAAGCCGAGTCCAGAGCACCACGGAGTCCTCCGTGGGATCGCCGCTGGCGACGCCATGACCAAATACACCTTGCGCCTTCTGGGCTGCGGCGAGGCTTCGCCCGCTCCACCAGGGGAGGAGCGTTCCGGCAGCAAGGCCCTGCACGAGGGCCCGTCGGGTCAGTGATAGGGTCATGATTCGTCTCCTGCCTTTGAAGCGGATCGTTCCCGTGAGGGTCACGGAGCGCGGGGCGCCGAGTTTGGTCTTCTCGGCGAGAGTGTTAGCTATCGAACACAGCGTTGCATGGGTGGCATTTACAGGGAAGTGGTTACGTGGGGGCGTAGCCGATATTTTTGGACTTTCCGGGATCTTCGATGCGGGCCTCACCCAGGTCGTGCAAAAGCGCATGGTGAAGGTGATCAGTTGGTACGACAACGAGTGGGGCTACAGCACGAGGGTGGAGGAGCTGATTGGGTGCCTCGCTGCGATGGACGGTCTTTCGAGGTCCTAACCCCTGGTTTTTGGCCAAGGCTCGGCAGACAATCGGCCAAGAAGGGAGGGGGAGAGGATGATGCGGAAGTGCTACGGAGCGGGGCGCCTTGCCCTTGCGATCGCAGCGGTGGTCGCACTCGGCCCGGCTCGGGCGGCTGTGGACGACGGGCTTCTAGAAGCGCGGGTCGCCTCCTTCGAGAACGGGATTGGCGCGGCGGTGACCTTCCGTAACTTCCACACCCTGTTCCACACGGAGCGCGTTGCGGCGGGGCCCAACCCCTGGGTGCTCGAGCGCGCGCCGGTGGATCTGTCGGCCCTTCGCTACGAGTTTGACGGCGCGTCTTATGATCTTGATCACTTTCTTGAGCACAACCGAACCAATGCGCTGCTCGTCCTAAAGAATGGCAAGATCGTCCAGGAAATCTTCCGAAATGGCGCGGACGAAGAGAGCCGCTTCATTTCCTTTTCCGTTGGAAAATCCCTGACCTCTTCCTTGCTTGGCTTAGCGCTGGCCCAGGGCCATCTTCCGTCCCTCGATGTCCCGGTCACTGACTACGTGTCGAAGCTAAGGGGCACGGGCTATGACGGGGCTTCCGTGCGAGATCTGATGCAGATGTCTTCCGGCGTTTACATGAACGAGGATTACGACATCCTCTCCGATGAACCCAACCTCTTCGCCGAGGGGATCTATCAAACCTGGTTTACGGAGGCTCTTCGCTTCTCGGACTTTGCCGCGACGCTGGATCGGGCCGCGCCTTCGGGGACGGTCTTCAACTACAACACCTTCGATACGCAGGTGCTAGGGTCGGTGCTAGAGGGGGCAACGGGACAGCGCTTCACCGATTTTCTCGGAGAGGCCCTTTGGGGGCCCCTGGGTATGGAATCGGATTTACTCATGACCATGGATAGCACCGGGGAGGACCGGGAAGCCTTGGCCGGGGGCGGCTATCTTATGACGCTCCGGGACTTTGGGCGCTTTGGGCAAATGATGCTGAACGGCGGCGTGGCTGATGGGCGCCGCATCCATCCCGAGGCCTGGGTGGATGAGGCGACCCAGGCCGATCCCGCCAGGCCCTTTCTCCAGGTGGGCGCGATTGAAGACGACGGCGTTCGGGTGGGATACCAGCATCAGTGGTGGCTGTTTCCGAAGGAGGACTACGCCGCTGAAGGCGTCTTTGGCCAGTACATCTACGTGATGCCTCGGCATAAGCTGGTGATCGTCAAACTCAGTTATTGGGAGGAGGCGTGGGTGGCGGAGAAGGCCAAGGAAAGCCTGGCCTTCTTCAATGCCCTGGGCGAATTTTTGGCCGACTAGGTCGGTCTTTGGGAGGACAAAAAGATGGTGATTACGCTGGTGCAGATCCCTGGGGAAAAGCGAGATGTGGACGCCGCCATTACCGGTGGCAAGGCGTCAACACCCACCTACCTTGGGCTCGACGGGCTCTTAATGAAGTACTACCTCAACGGCGATCAGGGCGGCGGCGGAGTCTATCTCTGGGCGTCCCGGGAGAAGGCAGAAGCGTGGTTCAACGACGATTGGTGGCCCATGATGGAAGGCCGCTTTGGCGTTCGCCCCACGCTTACCTATTTCGACTCCCACGTGATCGTGGATAACGTGGCTGGGGAAGTGCGCATCGAGCGCTAGGCCTGGGGGAGACCATGCAGGTTGCCATCGAAATACCGCGGGTGGATCCGGGTCAGCTTCGGCTGCTCCGGGACTGGGTCACCCTTGCGGAGCGCCTGGGCGTAGCGTCTGCTTTCGCCGCGGAGGCCTGGTGGAGCGATGCGGTCACGCCACTCGCCTATCTAGCGGCGCACACGGAACGCATCCAGCTGGGAACGGGCATCATGCAGGTGACGGCACGCACGCCGGCCATGACCGCCATGACCGCACTAACGCTTCACGATCTCACCGGCGGGCGCTTCATCCTGGGCCTAGGCGCCAGTGGGCCTCAGGTGGTAGAGGGGCTTCACGGCGTGCCCTTCAATCCTGCGTTAACGCGCCTTCGGGAAACGGTGGAGGTTTGCCGCCTGATTTTCGCCGGGGAGAAGGTAGTCTACGAAGGTAAGACGCTGACCCTTCCTCGCCCTGGAGGGCAGGGCAAGGCGCTGCGCGTTGATCATGCGCCGGCCTCCATCCCGATCTATCTGGCAACCTTGGGTCCGAAGGCCCTCGCTTACACGGGAGCCGTGGCGGAAGGATGGCTGGGCACCTCCTTCTCCCCCGATTATCCTGGGGCCCATTTCGATCACCTTGAGGCCGGCGCTCGGGAGGCGGGACGGGATCTAGGGACGCTGGATCGCTGCGTCTCGGCCCGGGTGAACTTCGGCGAAGATTTCGAGGCACTCCTGGCGGAGCGCCGCCCTGGGGTTGCTTTTACTCTCGGGGCCATGGGCTCGGGGGATACGAACTTCTATGGCGAGGCCTTCCACCGGGCGGGCTTTGAAGCCATCGCCCGGGAAATTCAGGCCCGCTGGATCGCAGGAGATCGCAAGGGCGCTGCGGCCCTTGTGCCCGATGAAATGATCACGGGCTTCCAGCTCCTCGGCTCCGATGCGCAGATCAAGGCGCGCATTAAGGCCTACGAAGCCGCAGGGGTAACCACCCTGAAGCTTGGGCTCGATGGGGCGGGGCCCCTGGGGCTGGCCCGTTTTAAGGCTCTCGAACGATTCATGGATCTGCTGAAGGACAACGCATGAAACTTTACATGGTACCCCTGGCCCCCAACCCGACAAAAATCATGCTCTATCTAAAGGAGCGGGAGCTCGCAGGGAACGCTCTGCCCGTGGAACAAATCGTGGTGAATACGGTGAAGGGTCGGCATAAGGAACCGGAGCATCTGGCGCGGAACCCCTTTGGTACCGTCCCTACGCTCGAACTCGATGACGGCGCCTTTATCAAGGAGTCCCTCGCGATCCTTGAGTACTTTGAGGACGCCTACGCGGAAGGCAACTTTCAGGCGGCTACGGCGGAGGCCCGGGCTCACGCCCGTGACGTAGAGCGCATTGTCGACGTGCGCCTCGCTGGCGCCATGGGTGCCTTCGGCCATGCGGTAAATTCCCCCCTGGGCTATCCGAAGAACCCTGAGCAGGCAGAGAAGTGCCTTGCGACTATGCAGGCCCCTCTGGACTACCTCGAGGAAGGTCTCATCTCCGGCGGGCCTTGGCTTACCGGGGAGATGCTTGCCCTTGCCGACTTCACGCTGGCGGCGTCCCTTCAGTTTGTACGCTTCGTTGAGGCTGATGTTCTTGGGGATCGCCCGGCACTGCGCGCCTGGGATGAAGCGTTTCGCGCTCGCCCCGCAAGCATGGCCGTGTTGCGTTGGTAAGAGGGTGCAGGAGGGGGACCTCTTAGGAACCTTAACGGATTGGCATGGCCGTAGGCTTACGACCCTGCGGGCGCCTGAGGCGGGCTGGGTCTTGCTGATCATGAGCGCGCCGCCGGTCAGCGCGGGGGAGACCTTGGGGGTATTGGCGCCATGACCTTTCGCCTAGCATTAGCGCTCAGCTTGCTGCTGTTCGGGTTGCCTTCTTCGGCGCGTGGCGGCGCCCAGGCGCAGGAGCTCCGCCTTAATCAGCTGCAGTTCGTCGGTTCTCACAACAGCTATAAGCAGGCCCAAAGCTGGGGCTGGGCCACGGTACTTCGATTGGTAAATGAAGACGCGGCGAGGGCTCTCGACTATGAGCACCTCCCCTTAGCGGACCAGCTGGATCTTGGCCTTCGGGTACTTGAGCTTGATGTTTTTTATAATCCAGAGTCGGGCACCTTTCCCGTGGGCCACGTGCAGCTCATGGACATGAACAGTCATTGCTCCCCTTTGCGCGAGTGCCTTGCCCAGATCCGGGCGTGGAGTGATACGCACCGGGATCATTTACCGCTGCTGATCATGTTCAATGCGAAGGATCAGCCCATTGATCGCCTGCCCACCCCAACGCCCTTCGACAGGAAGGCCTTTGGGGCCCTTGATGCCGTGCTTGAGGCCGGCCTTGGAGATCGGTTGCTTCGCCCGGGGATGGTCGGCCCCGGGGCCTGGCCAACGGTGGCAGAGAGCCGCGGCCAGGTGATGCTGCTCCTCGATGAAGGCGCGCCGAAGCGGGACCTTTACGATATCGGTGCGCCCCGTCCCCTCTTTATGCACTTGCCGGAATCCGATCCCCGGGCCGCGATCTTTGTGATCAACGATCCCGTGGCGGAGGGCGCTCGTATCCGCCGGCTGGTGGCTGCGGGCTATCTGGTCCGAACCCGCGCTGATGCGGACACGCAGGAAGCTCGGAGTAACGATACGCGACGCCGAGACGCGGCCTTCGCCAGCGGCGCCCAGGCCATTAGCACGGACTACTACGTCCCCTCCACGCGCTTCGACAGTGACTTCGTGGTTCGCCTTCCTTCCGTCGCGCGCTGCAATCCGATTTCAGCGCCGGGGCCCTGCGCTCTGGAGGCCTTTTCTGATCCCGTCGTCCTGGTGGACGCTGCGGAGGCGGTGCCAGGGCTGCGTACCCACCTGCGTTACGCCGGCAGCGAGAATTTCCTGGGGCGACCTGTGACGGGCTACGAGGCGCCGCGCTGCCTCCTAACGGCCCAGGCCGCGGAAGGCCTGGCGAAGGCCCAGACCCTCGCCGCGGCGGGAGGGCTGGGGCTTTTAATGTACGACTGCTATCGGCCTCAGCGGGCCGTCGATGATTTTGTGGCCTGGGTGGGCAGCAGCGAACCCGAACCCACGAAGGCGACCTACTACCCGGAGGTGGAGCGCCACACGCTGATCGAGCAGGGCTACATCGCCGACCGCTCGGGCCATTCCCGAGCCAGCACGGTGGATCTCACCTTGGTCGATGCCTTCACCGGCGAGCCCTTGGAAATGGGAACGCCCTGGGATTTCTTCGACGAGCGCTCCCATACGGACAACCCCTCCGTGAGTTCCGTGGCGAAGGCGAATCGGCAGCTTCTAAAGGGCTTCATGGAGGCGGCGGGGTTTCGTCCTTACTACGCCGAGTGGTGGCACTTCACCCTCGACAACGAGCCTCTGCCGAATACCTACCTGGATGAGGTAGTGCGCTAGCCCTTTTCTGCCTGAACGCTCGGTCGGGCGGTGACCCGCTCGTGCCAGGCGGCGATGGCCGTGAGCTCCGGCTTCGGCGCGAGCTTGACCAGGGCCCCGGCAAACTCGATCAAGCAGAGGGCGGAGATGTCCGCCACCGTGAAGCGATCTCCGGCCATATAGGGCTGGTCGGTGAGGGTGCTTTCGAGGCGGTCGTAGAACTGGTGGGCCAGGCCTTCCCCCCGAGCACGCTGGGCCTCGATGGGTTTGACAAGGCCTGCGGCCGCAACGATCGGCCCGTTCACCCAGGCCGCACCGATATGGGCGAAAAGCTCCAGTTCCAGCTGGCGATGGACGGCTTCGATCTGCGCCGTTTCGAGGGGTGTAGCCCCGAACAGATTCGGCTCCGGGACCAGCGCCTCAAGATAGCGGCAGATGGCGACGCTCTCGGCCAAGCAAGTGCCGTCCTCCAGCTCGAGCACGGGGATCTTGCCGCTGGGATTTTTGGCCCGAAAGGCTGCGCTCCGCGTTTCCCCGCCGCGAAGATCCACCTCCAAGAGGGTAAGGTCGATCCCCTTTTCCGCGGCGAAGAGGGTGACGCGCCGAGGGTTCGGCGCGCCGCTGAAGGTATAAAGCTTCATGGTCGTCTTAGTGCGGGTGAAGGATGACGGGCATGGAGGCGTAGCCCTTCACAAAGTTTGAGCAAATGCGCGTGGGCTCTTCCACCACCTCAACGCGATGGAAACGGGCCAGGAGCTCTTCCCAGAGAATGCGCAGCTGCATTTCCCCGAGGCGATTCCCCATGCAGCGATGAATACCGTAGCCAAAGGACACGTGGCTCCGGGCGTTGGGTCGATCGATGATGAGCCGGTCGGCGTCTTCAAATTGCGACTCGTCCCGGTTTCCCGACACATACCACATCACCACCTTGTCGCCGGCGCGGATCAGCCTGTCCCCCACCTGCGTGTCAGCCACGCAATTGCGGCGCATGTGGGCCAGGGGCGTCTGCCATCGTATGACCTCTGCCACCATGTTTGGGATGAGGCTCGGATCCTGGCGCAGCTTCTCGTATTCCTCGGGCCATTGATTCAGGGCGTACACGCCACCGGAGATTGAATTTCGCGTAGTGTCGTTGCCGCCGACGATGAGAAGAACGAGATTGCCAAGATACTCGAGGGGCGGCATATTCGCGAAGGCTGGGCTATTGGCCATCATGGAGATAAAGTCGAGGTTGTTACCCCCCTGGCGGTCATTCCACAGCTTTTGGAAATACTCCAGGCACTCCAAAAGGATGCGCTCCCTCTCCTCGTCCGTCATGTTCGACGCCCCTACAAGCTCTGGGCTCGAGGTGGCGGCGTCGGACCAGAAGGGCAGGAGATGCCGATCCTCAAAGGGGAAATCAAAGAGCGTGGCGAGCATCTGAGTCGTCAGCTCCATGGAGACGGCGGGTACCCAGTCGAAGCGCTCCCCAACCGGGAGGCCGTCGAGGATCGTGCAGACCCGCTGGCGGATGAGGGGTTCGAGGTTGGCCAGCTGCCGAGGTGCCACTGCCGGTTGCACTGCCTTGCGCTGGTGGTCATGACGCGGCTGATCCATGGCAATGAACTGGGGCAAGGTGAAGTCCGGCGGCGGATCGCCGATGACGATCACCGGGTCCGAGGAAAAGGCCTGGTGGTTCATATCGACGGC
>JADHNT010000122.1 GCA_016779385.1 Pseudomonadales bacterium | reverse complement strand
GGCCTTTGCGCGCTGGGGCGCGGGGAACACAACGCCGACCCTGGGGAGCGTAATCAAGGCCCTGGGGACCAATCCTTTGATTTTGGCCTGCCTCCTTGGGGGCGTGCTCGCGGCCCAGTCCCAGGCCTTGCCCCGGGCCTTAGCCGATACGCTGAGGCTACTTGGTAGTGCGGCCTTGCCCCTCGGGCTCTTGGCTGTGGGGGCAGCGCTCCGGGTGCCCCGGCAGGCCACGGAGCTTCAGCCCCTGGTGGCGAGCAGCGTGGTGCAGTTTGCGGTGAAGCCAGCCCTGGCCCTGGGGCTCGCGGCGACCCTCGCGGTACCGGCGCCGCTTCAGGGCGTGCTGCTCATGCTGTTTTGCGTCCCCACGGCCACTTCGGCCTACATCCTGGCCCAGCAGCTGGGGGGCGATGGGCCCGCCACGGCGGCGGTTGTCACGGGCCAGACCTTGCTGGCCCTCGCGGTAACGCCGCTGCTGTTGGCAACCTTCTTGGCCGTTTAGACCAGGCGGAGCTGGCCCTTAGGACCTAGGGCCCTGGTGCTTCTGGAACGCCTCCGTGGAGTTGCTCCGGGGGTAGGGGGTGTCGGGCACGGGCACCTCCAAAAATTCGCAGAGCGGGCCCCAGCCGTCGCTCGCCTCAAAGACCAGGAGTCGATCCTTCGGGGCGGCATTGATCACAGCGGCATTGTGGGCTTCGAAGGTCTCGCAGACCCGGGCCTCGTCCTCCATGTCGCCGCCGAAGACCCGATCCCAGATCACCTTGTGGGCGAAGGCGCCGAAGGCCGCTTGCCCGGGATCCTCGCTGTTTTTGGCTGTGACGCTTGAGGGGTAGATGGTATTCATCACCGAGCGGTACCAGGCCTTCGGATCCCGGCGGGAGAGGAGGATCTTGGCCTCCGGGAAGGCGTCGAGCTGGGCCTGCCAGAGATTGCAGGAGGGCCAGTCCACGGTGGCGGCGTAGCCCGAGAAGAGGTCCGCCCAGTCCGTATCCGCGCCCTCATGGGCGGCGATCCAGCGGGGGATGTGATCCCGATGCTTGAAGACCTCCACCATGTGGTAGCAGGGGCCAAAGCCCAGCTGCTCCAGGGCCATCTTCAGCGACAGGGTGCCCGTGCGCCCGAAGCCGGCGCCAATGACTTTTAAGGTCATTCTCCATCCTCCCCCAGAGTTTTTTTGAGCATAGCGCAGCTTTTTTCCGGTGGCGTGGAACTTTTCTCGAAGGCGCGAGTCAGCAAGGCGGTTCAAGGGGTGAGCTGCCCCTGCTATGGTCAAAGCTCCACACGAGCGGGGAGGCTTGGGAGCGATGGAATTCCACTTTGGCAATGCCTGGACGGCGTTGGCGCAGGCGCTCGGGGATGCGCCGGCTCTGTCCTGTGAGGGGAAAACGCGCAGCTGGACCGAATTCGACGACCGCGCGGGCCGCCTCGCAAGCGTGCTGGCCGCCGCGGGCCTGGGCCCGGGGTCGAAGCTTGGGCTCTACCTCCTCAACTGCAACGAATACACGGAGGCGCACTTCGGCGCCTTTAAGCTGGGCGCCTGCCCCATCAACGTGAATTACCGCTACCAGGCCGACGAGCTGGTTTATCTTCTCGAGAACTCCGACGCCGAGGCCGTGCTGTTCCACAGCCGCTTCGCCGATCGCATCGAAGAGATCCGGCCTCGCCTGCCCGGCGTGAAGTTGTTTCTTCAGGTGGACGATGGCGCCGATGCGCCGCTCTTGGCTGGCGCTGTGGCCTTTGAAGCGGCCCTCGCGGAGGCGGCTCCGGGCGCCTGGGGCCCCCGCCCGGCCGATGACATCTACATGCTGTATACCGGCGGCACCACGGGTATGCCCAAGGGCGTGATGTATGAAAATGGCGCCTTTTGCGCGGCGATGGCGGCTGCCGGGCTTGCCATCCGAGGCCTCGAGCCCCCGGAAAGCCTTAACGATCTGGTGGCGAAGGCCCAGGCGCTGCATAGCGCCGGCGCGGCCCCCGTGAGCCTCCCGGCCTGCCCCCAGATGCACGGCACGGGCATGTGGATTGGCACCGTCATCCCCCTGCTCTGCGGCGGCTGCGTGGTAACCCAGCGTACGGCCCATTTCGACCCGGACGTGCTTTTTAAGGCCGTCGCTGCGGAAGGGGTGACGGACCTCACCATTGTTGGCGATGCCTTTGCCCGCCCCATGGTGGCGGCGCTCGATGCGGCGGAGGCCGCAGGCACCCCCTATGACCTCAGCCGCCTGGCCCTCATCAGCTCCTCCGGGGTGATGTGGTCCCAGGAGGTGAAGGCCGGGCTCCATCGCCACAGGGATTTCATGCTTTACGACGCCATGGGCTCCACGGAAGGGTCCATGGGGTCCTCCGTGGCCACTCGGGACGCGCCGGCCACCACGGCGCGCTTTGCCCTCGGGGAGAATGTGAAGGTCTTCACGGAGGATGACCGCGAGGTCACGCCGGGAAGCGATGAGGTGGGCCTCGTAGCTACGGCGGGGCTCGTGCCCCTGGGCTACTACAAGGATCCGGAGAAGTCCGCTCGAACCTTCCGGACCGTGAACGGCGTGCGCTATAGCTTCCCAGGGGATTTCGCCCGGGTAGAGGCGGATGGCACCATTACGCTCCTCGGTCGCGGGTCCCAGTGCATCAACACCGGGGGCGAGAAGGTCTACACGGAAGAGGTGGAGGAGGCGGTGAAGCGCCATGAGGCGGTCGCTGACTGCCTGGTGGTGGGTCTCCCCGACGAGCGTCTCGGCAATCGGGTGGTGGCGGTCTACGCCCTCACCGGGGCTGGCGCTGAATTGGATGATGAAACGCTGCGGGCCTTTGTGCGCGCGCAGCTTGCCGGCTACAAAGTGCCCAAGGCCTTTGTGGCGGTGCCTCAGGTGCAACGCGCACCCAACGGGAAGGCGGATTATCGCTGGGCCCGTGCCACGGCGGAGGCGGCGGCCTAAGGTCCTCGTCTCCCCAACCCTGGCGCATTGGTCACCCTAGCCAGGGAACAATAAGCGAATCCTCATGCTTCCGCGCCAGGCCCGAGAGCGGCCTAGGCATTCGTCCGTCTTTAATTGGAGAACATCATGCTGACCGAAAGCGAAGTGCTAGGCCTTTTTGATCAATGGAACGCCGCTTTGGCTACCCTCGATCCCGATGCGGTGACCGCCCTATACACGGAAAATGGGATTCTCCTTCCTACCGTGTCTAACCAGGTCCGGCACAACCCGGAAGAGATTCGCGACTATTTCGTCGCCTTTCTCAAGAAGTCCCCGCAGGGAAAGATCGACGAGGCCAACGTTCGCATTCTCAGTGACACCCACGCGACGAACTCTGGGGTTTACACCTTCACCTTTGGCGATGGGTCTACGGTCACCGCGCGCTTCAGCTATTTGTACGTCCAAACGGACAACGGCTGGAAGATCATGCAGCACCACAGCTCAGCCATGCCCGAAGGCTAGGCATCGGTCTAGACCATAGGGATATTGGAAAGGGATCTGGTTATGTTGAATTCGGAACATTTGAAGGGCGACATTTTTGGAGGGCTCACGGCTGCCGTGGTGGCCCTGCCCCTGGCCCTGGCCTTTGGGGTGGCCTCTGGCGTAGGCCCCATCGCAGGGCTTTATGGTGCTATCGCCGTCGGTTTCTTCGCAGCCGCCTTCGGCGGGACGCCAACAAACGTATCTGGCCCCACGGGACCCATGGTGGTGGTGTTCGCAGGTCTGGCGGCGGCCTTCGTCGATCAGCCGGCGCTAATCTTTACCGCGGTGGTGCTGGCCGGCGTGATCCAGATCCTTCTTGGCGTGCTGCGCCTCGGCACCTACATTCGCCTTGTACCCTATCCCGTGGTATCTGGGTTTATGAGCGGGATTGGGTGCATCATCATTATTTTGCAGGCATCCCGCATTGTTGGAGGCGAAGCCCCCCCGGGGACCGTAAATGCCCTCATGGCGATCCCCGGCGCTTTGGCGAACATCAACGGCATGGCCGCGCTCCTTGGGGCGTTGTCGCTCTTGATCGTGTTCTTCTGGCCGCCGAATATCGCCAAGTACCTTCCGGGTCCCCTGGCCGCCCTGATCATTGGAACGCTGATCAGCGTTCAGTTTCCAGGTGCGCCAATCATCGGGGATATTCCTTCCGGCTTGCCCGATTTGACCTTGCCCGCGGCTGAGGCCTTGTTCTCCCCGGTCGTGCTCCAGGCGGCGATTATTCTAGCGCTGCTCGGTGCCATCGACTCTCTGCTGACGTCCCTGGTTGCGGACAACATGACCCGAACGCGCCACGACTCCAACAAGGAGCTTCTCGGTCAGGGGATTGGTAATACGGTCGCCGGCTTCATCGGCGGCATCCCCGGCGCTGGCGCCACCATGCGTACCGTGGTGAACATTCGGACCGGCGGACGCACCCGGGTTTCCGGAATGCTCCACAGCCTCGTGCTGCTGGCCATTGTGCTGGCCCTCGGGCCCTTGGCAGAGCAAATCCCCCACGCTGTGCTGGCGGGCATTCTTTTCAAGGTGGGCTTCGACATTATCGATTGGACCTACCTGAAGCGGAGCCATCGCGGCCCTCGGGTCGATCTGGCGCTCATGATGCTGGTGCTGCTCATGACCGTGTTCGTCGATCTTATGACCGCTGTCTTCGTCGGGGTCTTCCTCGCGGCCCTGGCTTTCATTCAGCAGCTTGCGGATGCGCAGGTGAAGCGCCTTCGGGAGCAGAACTTCGCCGTAGAGTCTGAGGAAGAGCGGGCGGTCCTCGAGCAAGCGGGGGGGCGCATTTCCATCATGGCCTTCACTGGCCCCATGAGCTTTGCCGCTGCTGCCGATTTGGGCCATCACGTACGTGAGACCGTCCAGCCTCACCAGCGCGCCGTTGTGCTCGACTTCTCCGATGTCCCCTTCCTCGACGTCTCCGCGGCTCGGGCCGTGGAAACGGTGGCGACGGATACCAAGGACGCGGGGCAGGACCTCTACGTCGCGGGTCTGAATGACGCGGGGCGTGGAACCCTTCGGGAGCTTGGGGCCGATGCGGCGATTGCCGAAGACGCCTTCTTCCCCACGCGCCTCGACGCCCTGCGGAAAGCGGTCGCTGGGCTCGCCTGAAGCAGACGACTGGCGCTGGCCTCGCCCCTCGGGGCGGGGCTCAGGGCTAGAAATCGGAGATTCAAAATGCATAGCGCGAAATGGCAAAGGCGCGCCCTTGCGCCTGGGCTGGTATGCCTTGGCCTGAGCGCCCCGGGGGGGCTGCTTTGGGCGTCGGAGACGACCGCTAAGGCCGACGGGCTCTCCGTCGATTTTTCTCACCGCACGCGCTATGAAGCGCTTCACAACCAGTTTCGCCCGGGCCTTGGGGGCAGTGACAGCGGCGTAGTGCTACGCACGCGTCTGGCAGCCGAATACGCCCGGGGCGGCCTTCGCCTTGGCGGCGAGCTTCTCGATGCGCGCGCCTATGATCTCGCCCCGCAAAGCGGCGCGGATGGCAACCTCATCGACGCTTTTGAGCCTCTCACGGCTTATGTGGGGTGGGACGGCGCCGTTCCTGGCGATCAAACGCTGAGCCTCCGCCTCGGGCGCCTCGCGCCCACCTTGGGGGCCGGACGCCTTCTCGGTCGCAACGGCTATCGCAATACGCCGAATGCGTTTA
>JADHNT010000121.1 GCA_016779385.1 Pseudomonadales bacterium | reverse complement strand
GATGCGGAGGACATCGCGCCGCTAGATTCCAGCAAGGGGAAATAGGCAGCCAAAAAAAACCCCAGGGCCGCGGAGGCCCTAGGGTTTATGTGATATCGGCTCCTCCATGAGCCCAATCACATCCTTGTTCTTCTACTTTTTCACATCCAAAAGCCTAGTAATAGTAGCTTTCCGCGAAATCTCACCATGTGATAGCCGCAATTTTCCATCCGGGGTTCGTCAATACTTTGACACCTCAGCCTTTTGCTTATCCGCTTCATAGGCTTCCGCTTGATCGTCAATGATCCAACGCTTAATCACGGCCCATCGGTTGCGCGATTTGCATGCGCATCAAAAGGGACTGCCGATGAATTTCCACTCTCAACGCCCGAACCCAGACTCTGCGAGGGGTCCTAGCTTCCGTTAGCAAGGTTTAGTAAGCCCGCGCTTACTCGCAGCCCGAACACGTCTTGAAGCCCCAAAATAAAGAAAAAATCCAACCAGAAACACCACCGGATATAGCCAAAGGTGTTGGCTCAAAAAGCTGGCTTCGTAACTTAGAAGGAAAACGCCACCGCCTCCAAAACCGCGAAGCAATGCATTGAGCCAGCACCTATTTGAAAGCCAGTGGTGGACCGCTACGAAAACGATGATGGTGATAAGGCTTGTTACGAAATCTGAGCCCATCCTCCTATAGATCTACCTTCCATGGTGATAGCGTCTCACTTTCGCCAGAGGCATCAAAAGAATGGGCTCATCCCTGAGCCCACAGCCTTCCCTGGCTAACTTTCGTCTTTCTCCCAGTGGGTAAGCTTCAGGCGCTTGTCGAGCCAGTAAAGAGCAAGCATTGCGACAGCTGCAATTAGGCCAAAGACAAAAACTTGCCACAGTGCTGGACGGGATTCCGCTTCATAGGCTGATGATATCGAAAGCAAGGCCGTCGCAATGGGGAGGGCGGTGGTAAACTGGGGCCAGAAATTAACGCCAAGATAGCGGTAACCCACGGCCACAATCACCGCAACGCCCAAGCACTCATACAGCGCTACCATCGGCCTACTGGCGCTCGCTGCCCGCGCCCCGTTCCGGCGCGCCGGACGCCACTTCCAAGGCCGCGCCGGCGCCAGTCATGGAAACCCCAAGCACGGCGCCCCCTCGAACAGCCCCGGTAGCTGCCCCCACAATCAAGCTTGAACCGGTACCGATCAGGAACCCCGATACTGCCGTTCTTACGGTTTCCTGAGCAAAGGTTCCCCAGCTAAAGTCGCCACTACCGGTAGTGTTTGCTGCGTATCTTGCACCACCAACCAAGCCTCCGATTCCGGCGCCGATGCCTCCGGAGATCAGATTAGCGGCACCCCCTGACACCTCATCCAACTCGCGCTCATTGAGAGCGCGCGCTTTGTGGTGCTCTGCAGGCGAGGCGGCGTCGCTTCCAAATGGAAACGCCGGCTCGACAACGTCATTTTTTATTTCTGTCATTATGTTTCGGCCCTACAACCAAGGAAATGAGCAGTCACTCTGCTTCGGCGCGCAGCAAAAAACGCAGACCTAGGAAAATTCGCACGTGAATTTCCGTGATAACTAGAGGGAAGGCGCGCAAACCGACCGGAAGGTCACCGGGAGCCTAAACGCAAAGCACTGACGGAAGATTGACGGGGCCAGGGATGCCGAAAGGAAAAGAAACACTTAGCCTCTCGGCATCCAGGGCAGCCTCGCCCGAGGAGGACGAGGCGCTGACGCAAATTGCAAGGTGAAGGGCTCAGCCGACGAAGGCGCGCTCGATGACGTAGTCCCCGATGGAGCCCTGGCTGGGGGACACCTTAAGGCCGTGGCTATCGAGGCAATCGCTGACGCTCTTCAGCATCGCCATGCTGCCGCAAAGCATGGCGCGATCGTGCTCGGGATCCAGAGCCGGCACACCAAGGTCCGTGAAAAGCTTGCCGCTATCGATCAGCTCCGGGATGCGTCCCGTGTTTTTGTAGGGCTCCCGCGTCACCGCGGGGTAGTACAGGAACTGCTCCCGCACCATCTCGCCAAGGAGCTCATGGTTTGGCAGCTCCTCCGTGAGGTAGTCGTAGTAGGCCAGATCGCTGACCTCTCGAACGCCATGAACGAGGATGACCTTCTCGTAGCGCTCATAGGCGGCGGGGTCGCGGATCAGCGCGAGGAACGGCGCCATGCCCGTACCCGTGGAAAGCAGGTAAAGGTTCCGCCCCGGATTCAAATCGGCGAGGAGCAAGGAGCCCACGGGCTTCTTACCCACTAGCACCTCGTCCCCCTCCTTGATGTGCTGAAGCCGGGAGGTCAGGGGACCGTCCTGCACCTTGATGCTGAAGAACTCGAGATCGTCGGCATAGTTCGGGCTGGCAATGCTGTAGGCCCGGAGGAGCGGCTTGCCCTCCACCATGAGCCCCACCATCACAAACTGCCCGCTCTCAAAGCGGAACTCCGGGCGGCGGGTGGTCGCAAAAGTAAAAAGACGGTCGTTCCAGTGCTTAATCCAGAGGACCTTTTCCGTTTCAAATGCCGCCACGGGCGCTGTGCTCCTGCCTGAGTTCTCGGGAGGCGCTATTGTGCCCCGCAATGACCGACAAGTCAGGCCGAATCGTCAGCTTGCGTTGACAGACCCGCCAATCTAGCCCCCCGGTAGCAACGTCGGCGGCAGCTGGGGGCGACGGCCCCAATCGGTTTCGTTGTACTGAGTGGCGAGGTAGGACACGATTTCCCCCTCCAGGGGCTCGGGCAGCGCCCACAGATTTTGCGTACCCTGCATCCAGCGAATGAGCCCCGTCCAGAAGGCCGCATCACCCCGCTGCGCCGTCACGAGCTTGTGGGAATGACAGACGCCGCACTGCGCCTTCACCGCTTCCCAGCCTGGGGCTTTGATGAGTCCTGATTCGGGGTCGGTCTCTGCCTGGGCGGGGGCGGTGGCCATGGCGCCGAGCAGCACCAGCGGAAGCAGCGCTCGGCTTGAGGCCTGGCGCGGGGCTTTCACGCGAGCACTTCCACGGCAATGCGATGGGCGGCGTTATTGAGATAGCCCTTCGGATTCCACCCCGGCACGAGCATAGGCTGGGTGGCCCCGGCCTCGTCCCTGGCCCGAGCCCAGATCTCGTAATAGCCCGGCCCCGGCAGGGTGAGGGTGTGCTCGAAGCGCTGCCAGCCGAAGCGGTTTTCCGCCGCGCCTAGGCGAGCGCTCTGCCAGCTCACGCCGAAATCCGTGCTCAGCGCCACGTCAGCGATAGCGCCAGCGCCCGACCAGGCGTGCCCGGAAACGGTGAGCGCCTCCCCAGCCTTAAGGCTTAGGCCCGACCGGGGCGCAGTAATCAGCGACTTCACAGGCATGGCTTCGATGATGCACATCGCCTCGTCCGAGACCTTGCTCCCTGGCGCCACGGGCTCGCAGGGCACACGGTAGGACGATCCCGTCATCTTGGCCCCGTCGTGAACCCGATCGCGGATGAGCAGCGTCTTCAGCCATTTGCCGCTCGCGGAGCCGGGATAGCCCGGCGCAATCAACCGCAGGGGCGCACCGTGGACGTCGGGGATGGGCGCACCGTTCATGGCAAAGGCGAGGAGGCAGTCGTCCTCGAGGCCCTTTTCGATGGGCACGCCCCGGGAGATTGGCTGCTTCTTGGGATCGGCAGAGAGGTGCGTATCGGCGCTTTCATAGCCGACGTACACGGCGTTCGGGGTAACACCGCAAGCCTTCAGCACGTCCGCCAGCCGCACGCCAGTCCAGCGGGGACAGCCTACCGCCCCCGTGGTCCACTGATTCCCGGAAACGCGCGGCCGAAATTCGCTACGCCCATTACCCCCGCACTCGAGCACTAGATGCCGCGTGACGACCTCAAAGCGCGCCTTGAGGTCGTCGATAGAGAAATACTGCCGACGCTCGCAGGCCTCGCCCGTGATCTCTAGCATCCAGTTCGCAGGGTCCGTGTAACCCGGCGGCACGCCGTTGTTGCGCACGAAAAGCTTCGACGCCGGCGTGACAAAATCGTTCAAAAGGTGCGCCGGGGTCTCCGCATTCAGCGGCCGGTCCCCCAACATGCGCAGGCCCGGCTTGTGCTTGAGGAGGTCTGCCGTCGGGGCCGCCGCCCCCGCCGTCTGGGGCTGCGCCCAGAGCAGCGCGCCGAGGCCGCTGGGCAGGAGCGCCGCCCTGCCTGCGACGGCGAGGCCCTTTCGAAGGGCGGCCCGGCGACTCACCGTTTGTGGCGTTTTGGTGGCTTTCATAGGGGCGTCTCCCAGTGACTGCGCAAGCTTAGCGAGAAGGACCCAGGGCCCGCTAGCGGTCCGCCTCCACCGGGAAGGGGCCGTCCTCGAAGGTTTGATCGTGATAGGGCTTTTTGCCCACGACGATGGCCAGGGGGCCGCGCCAGTCGCCGGTGTCTATGAAGCGCTTCAATGCCGCTTCCGCGCTTTGCGTCGGCGCCCAGCCGAGCCCCTGCTGGGCCTTGCGGCTGTCGTAGACCCGGTCGAGGCCTTGGGGCAGCGACCACCCGTCGCGGTTGAAGGCTGCTGCCAATTCCGGCGCCTTCTCCTGCAGCAGCGCCGGCAGATCATTCGCGACCCGAGGGGCGTCTTTTGCCTCAAAGGGGGTAGGCGCGGAGATGATATAGCGGTCAAAGCCTTGTTTCGGTGCGTGCTCCAGCGCCTGGTGCACGGCGGTGACGATGTCCTCGATGGCCACCCGGCGGTGCAGGAACTCCAGAATCTTCAGCGCCGCATCGGGCATGGCCCCGCGGCGGGCCTCGTCGTCATCGATCTCCGGAAAGAAGCGCGAGGTCCGCAGCACGAGCACGGGCAGGCCCGTTTTCTCGTGCATCAGATGGCAAAGATCTTCCCCGGCGCTTTTCGTGACCCCGTAAATGTTCTTATGGATCGGGGCCAAAGCTTCCGTCACCCACACCGCAGGATCGCCGGCCTTTGGACGCATGGCCCGCCCAAAGACGCTGGTGGTGCTGATGTGGACGAAGGCTTTGACGCCCCGTTCTGCCGCTTTTTCCAAGAGCGCCAGCGTCCCCTCGATATTTGTGTGGACGAAGGCCTGGCGGCTGTGGGTGACCACGTGGGGTTTGTGAAGGGTGGCCGCATGGATGACCTGGGTGACGCCCTCAAAAGCGCGCTCAAGCATCTTGGGGTCGGCGATATCCCCGACGATATCCGTATAGGCGCTTGCTTTCTGGTCGAGCCCCCGTGCCGAGAGGCCCTTGGTTTGGGCGTCTCGGAGGAGCGCCTCCCCAAGGTGCCCCGCGCTTCCCGTCACCAAGAGCATGGTGCCCTCCTTTGGTTCTCGCTGGGTGCCCCCGGGGTATCCCCTTGAGGGTGTTTTCTGTGTTGGCACTTTGACGCCGAAAAAGTGGGGATCAGCGCGCACCGTAAGGTCTATTTCGAGCTTGAAATGGAGATTTAGACGCCGAAATTGGCAAAAATAGGCGGCGAAGTGGAGTTAAAATCACCTATTCCAAAGAAGAATGTGTCCACCTGCGATTTCCGCCCAAACCCCTTCCCCCCCGCGGCTCCTAATGGCCCCCAGCGCCCGCCCCAAAAAAGAAGGGCCCCGAAGGGCCCTTCCGTGAGACCGAGCGAATCTGGCCTCCTTGATCGCGTAGATCCGAGTCGGAATCAGAGGCGAAGTGCTTCCACAGCGCCAACGTCCATACCCAGAGCCCGGACCCGCTCA
>JADHNT010000120.1 GCA_016779385.1 Pseudomonadales bacterium | reverse complement strand
GAGAAGCGCCCCTGGTTCGCGTCCAGCGCCCCCGCGGGGATGAGCCGATTATTTTGGGAAACGTTGTTCACCAAACTGATGGGATCGATGCCAAAGGATTCGAGGCGCGCCGGATCAATCAAGGCTTCAAGCACCTCTTCCCGCTGACCTCGGAGGTTCGCCTCCATAATGTCCGGAATGGCTTCGAGCTCGTCCTTGACCCGCAGAGCGGTGTTGTAAAGCACGCGCTCGCTGACCCCCTCGCCGGAGAAGTTAATGGTGAGGATGGGGAAGTCGGCGGCGGTCACTTCCGATACGATCGGTTCCTCGGCGGTGGAGGGGATCTTAACCTTGCCCCGGTCTACCGCTTCCCGCACGTCGATCAGCGCCGGATCGGGATCAAAGTCCGCGGAGAATTCCACCACGAGGCTCGCCGAACCCTCTGCCGCATAGGCCGTGAGCTCCTTCACCCCTTCTACGGCCCGGAGTTCCGTCTCCATGGGCATGACCAGAAGCCGTTCCGAGTCCTCCGGAGAGATCCCTTCGTGGAGGATGGTAATGATGAAGATCGGGACCTGAATGTTGGGGTCGGCTTCCACGGGAATCTTAGCGTAGGAATAGAGCCCCGTGAGGATGATCAAGCCCATGATGGAAAGGGTAGTTCGGCCTCGATCGATGGCCCAGGCGATGATGCTATTCATGGCGCGTGCTCCCGCCTACTGTCCAAGGCCGCTCGCGGCGGCGCCACCCAAGCCCATAGTGCTGTCCTCAAAGCTCACGTCGACCAGACTGCCGGGGGTGACCAGCTCCTGGCCTACGGTGATGACCGTCGCCGTGGCTGGTAGCCCCGTCACCCAGAGGCCTTCTGGTACTTCCTTAACGATGGTGACGGGCACCATCTGGACGCGCTTGTTTGGATCCACGATGCGCACGTTAAGGGCGCCAGCGTCATCCAAGGCCAGAATGGCCGCGGGGATGAGATGGGCGTCATGCTCTGCCACAGGAAGAACGATTTCCGTGGTGACGCCATCTCGGAGCCGTCCCTCGGGGTTGGGCACGGCCACCTCGACGCGAAAGGTACGGGTGCGACCATTGGCGCTGCGTCCAATGAATCGAACCGTGCCTTCGACCCTTTCCCCCGTGATGAGCGTGCCCTGGGCAACGGCGCCGGGGGGGAGCTCAGCGACCTCGTTTTCACTGATCTCGCCTACGAGGAGCATGGGGTTGCTGTCAAGAATGCGTGCGCAGATGGCTCCGAGCTGGAGGAGATCCCCCTGCTCGACGGGGCGGGTTTCCACCTCGCCAGCGAAGGGGGCGCGAATGATCGTGTTCTCAAGCTCCCGCTCCCGCTGGAGCACCAGGGCTTCGGCGCTGGCGAGGCGGGTGGCCGTGGCCGCTGCCGCTGCGTCCGACAGGAGCCCTTCCCGCTTCAGCTTCAGGCTGCCTTCGTGATCGATCCGGGCTTGGGCCAGCTGAGCGCGGCTCTCCTCCAGGAGGGCAGGGCGCGCCTCCGCATCAAGACGGCACAGCGGGGCGCCCGTTGCGACCACATCGCCCTTCTCGGCCAGGAGCTCTACCACGCGCCCACGCGTTTCGCTGCGCACGTCCACGAAGCGTTCCACTGCCGTGCGGCCGCGCACGACGACCTCAGCGCTGATGGGGTTGCTCTGGAGGATCTGGGCGCGCACGCGAACGGGGGCGTCCGCGGCAACGGCCGTCTCTCGAGCGCGGGCTTCGGCCAGGGAGGGGGCGGGCCCTGTGCCGTCAGAGCCTCCGAGCTGGCCGGACAAAACCCATACAATAAAGGCGGCGGCGATGGCGGTGGCCGCGAGGTAGGTGCGTTTCACAATAGCTATCCTGACTGCGCATGCACAGAAGTGGGGCGCGAAGGATAGCAAATGTCCAACCTTAGGACACGGCCTCTGTGAGGAGCCGATGAGCGGTGCCCCTGGGGGCGCTCCGCAGTGGAGCACCCCCGGGACCGTCTTGCCTTAAGCCCTAGACGCTGGCGCTGGGTCGCGCGCCGACACGCGCAAGCCAGGCGGCGATTTTGGTGCAGTCTTCCGAAAGCGGTTGGCCGACGGTGGAGCCAAAGGTTAGAAAGCAGTAGAGCATGATGTCGGCCAGGGTGAAGCGATCGCCGCAGACAAAGGTCTTGTCTCCCAAGAGACCATCGAGCCAAAGCAGCTTGTCCTTCGCGATAGCCTTTAAGCCATCGGCGGCTTCGGGCAGGCACCGCATGCGGCTTTCGAACATCGGCAAGCCTTCGCTAAAGCGGAATCCGTTGGTCAGGGGCTCGCAAATGCCGAGATCGATGCGGCGGGTCCACATGCGTGTCTCCGCCCGCTCCTCCGCCGTGCCGCCGAGCAGGGGCGGAGTCGGGAAGCGCTCCTCGAGGTATTCGCAGATGGCGGTGATTTCCGCGAGTACGGAGCCGTCGTCGAGCTCAAGGGCTGGGGAGCTGCCGGACGGGTTCTTGGCCAGATAGTCTGGCTTTCGGTTCGCCCCGGCCATGATATCCACAGTTTCCGTGGGGATTTCAATCCCCTTTTCCGCAATGAACATGCGGACTACGTGCGGGTTCGGTCCAATGGAGTCGTAAAGTTTCATAGCTACCCTCCCCGGGCGTTAAAAGAGCTACCAGCTTCCAACATTTTCCATGCTGAGCCAAGGCTCCGCTGGCGCTAGGGCTTCTCCCCGCTGCAGGAGCTCAATGGAAATGCCATCCGGGGAGCGTACGAAGGCCATGCGCCCATCCCGCGGCGGTCGATTGATGGTCACCCCATGGGCTCGGAGCCGCTCGCAGGTTTCGTAAATATTCTCCACGGCGTAGGCCAGGTGGCCGAAGTTGCGGCCGCCGTCGAGGGCCTCCGGGTCCCAGTTGTAGGTCAGTTCCACCTGGGCCTCTTCGTCCCCGGGGGCGGCAAGAAACAGGAGAGAGAAGCGCCCCGGCTCGTTGTCGTAGCGCTTCAGCAACGTTAGGCCCAGGGCGTCACAATAGAAGGCCAGGGATGCATCGGGGTCGGTGATTCGCACCATGGTATGGAGATACTTCATGCTTCTAGCCTCGCGCTTGCCGATTAGCGATCGCAAAAGGATAGCAGGGGCTCGGGAAAGTAGGGCATAAAGAAAGGGTACGGGGGGAGGAAAACCATGAGCTACGAATACGAAACTCTGAAGGTCGAAGTTGCGGAGCACATTTGTACGGTGATGCTGCACCGCCCGCACCGCCGCAATGCGTTGAATCCTCAGGGCTACAGCGACCTAGAAGCGGTCTTCCGCCAGATCCAGGAGGATCCCGAGGTGCGCGTGGTGGTGCTTACGGGGTGCGACGGGGCCTTTTGCGCCGGGGAAGACGTCAAGGAAATGATGACGGGAAAGCCTGCCCCAGATAGCCATGCGCGGCTGCGCAAGCCCCGGCCCAGCATGACGCCGGCGGCGGAGGCCATTCTCGCCTGCGATCGCCCCATTATTGCCGCGGTGAACGGGGTTGCGGTGGGTTGGGGCATGGACCTCTCTCTGCTGGCGGATATGCGCTTGGCGTCAGCGGAGGCGCGCTTTGCTTCTCTCTTTGTGAAGCGGGGATTGATCACGGACCTCGGTGGCCTTTGGCGGCTCCCGAAGCTCGTGGGCCCGGAGCGGGCGGCGGAGCTCATTTTCAGCGGCCGCATGATTGATGGCGCCGAAGCGGCCTCCCTGGGCATGGTTCTAGAGGTAGTGCCCGCTGAGGAGCTGATGACTCGGGCCCGAGTGCTCGCAATGAGCATCGCGGAAAATCCGCCCCTGGCCGTGCGCTATCTAAAGGAAGGGCTCCGCCGCAGTACCTGGAACGATCCCGAGCCCATGGGTAGCTGGATTTCCCAAACCTTGGGGGTGCTCTTCGCCACGGAAGATCACCGGGAAGGGGTCGCCAGCTTCCTCGAGAAGCGGCCGCCGAAGTTTATGGGCCGCTAACGCGCCTCCGTCGAAGCGTCCGCAAGCCCTTCCCGCTGGGGGTTGATCTGCGTGCCCGTAGCTAGGGGGACGCCATTGACGGTCACCGCCAGCGGCGCGTCGGCGCGCCGGCGAACCTCAACCAAGTAATGGTCTTCGAAGGGAAGTTCTACGTTGGTCCAGAGATAAGAGGGCGTGCCCTGGCGTCGCTTACGGAGACAGCCGTCTACGTACAATGCGAGGTGATCGTCTGCTTCGGCGATCACCTCGACGGGGTGACCGGCAAGGTTTAGGGAAAATTCCGTCGCCATGGGCCTGCCATCGAAAGGTGTGGCCGGCTCGGGACGCCGGCGCCTTGCATAGTGGTCGGAGTGACTGGACTCGAACCAGCGACCCCCGCCTCCCGAAGACGGTGCTCTACCAGGCTGAGCTACACTCCGAGGGAGCGAGAGTGTATGCGCTCTCCGCGTCAATGAGAAGGCTTGGGATTAGCAAAGTCGGAAAAAAGCGCCGCCCCAGCGGCGGGCTAGTAGGCGCGGTGCAGGGCGAAGTCCGCGAGCTCCCTAAGGGCCTCCCGATAGGGGGAGGAGGGGAGCACTTCAAGAGCTGCTTTGGCGCTGGCGATTTCCCGCTCCGCGGCGCGCTGCGTATAGCCGAGGGCATCACAGGACTGAAGCGCCGCTTGCACTGCCGACAGGGCGCTCGCGTCTTTCTCCGCGAGGGCCTCCCGCACTACCCGGCGAAGGGGCTCGTCTCCGTCCCGGAGCGCCACGATCAAGGGGAGGGTGAGCTTCCCTTCGGCGAGGTCGTCTCCCACGTTCTTCCCCATGGCTGCCGCGTCGCCGGCATAGTCGAGGCTGTCATCGATCAGCTGGAAGGCAAGCCCGAGGGCTTGGCCATAGCGCTTCAGGGCGGCGATCCGGGCGTCCCGGTTTGGCGCGCGGGCGGGACTTAAGAGAGCGGCGCTGTGGGCCGCGGCCTCAAAGAGCTTGGCCGTTTTCGCATTGATGATGGTTCGGTAATCCTCTTCGGAGAGGTCGAGGCGGCCGATATTGGCTAGCTGCATAACCTCGCCTTCTGCAATGACGTTGGTAGCCTCAGCGAGCACCGCTAGGATATCGAGTTGCCCCAACTCAACCATCAGCTGGAAGGCCCGGGAGTAGACGAAATCTCCGACTAAAACGCTGGGGGCGTTGCCCCAGAGCGCGTTGGCCGTGAGCTTGCCTCGGCGCAGCCCCGAGCTGTCTACTACGTCGTCGTGGAGCAGCGTCGCCGTGTGCAAAAACTCGATTACCGCCGCGAGCTTCACCCGAGCCTCGCGCTCCGCCGCGCAGGCATTCGCGGCCAGCAACACCACGAGGGGGCGGAGGCGCTTGCCGCCGGCTTCCACCAGGTGCTGGCCAATTTCTTCCACAAGGTGAACGTCGGAGGTGAGCTGGCGGGGAATCAGTGCGTTTACGGCGGAGAAGTCGTCTAGGACGGGTCCGTAGAACGGAAGGGGGGGCACCGGCCGCGGGGAGGTGGGGACTGAAGAATTAGCGGTCATGGTGCGCTCCGCAGGCCCGTGCTGCTCGATTCCGATAAGGCGTTTTCCGCGTCGCGAGGAAGGGCTCCCCGGCTCCGCATCCCTGGGAGTATAAGGTGCTTGGGGGCTCTTGTCGCTGGGCGAGGCTTTCCGTATAGTTGCGCGCCTTGCGCGGGGTGCCGCGCGCGCTGTGCCCTGCTTATCCCACTGGACGTCTCTAGGGATTTGGGCC
>JADHNT010000119.1 GCA_016779385.1 Pseudomonadales bacterium | reverse complement strand
CGTGGTGGACCTTCAGGGACAGATCGTCGACGAGGAGAGCGGGGAGGTGGTGGCGGAGGCCGAAGCCCGCTTCATGCTGTTAGAAGGGCCGCCGACGCTGGGTGAGTAGGTCTCACGCCAGCGCCGGCGTGGGGCCTCGCTAGGCGAGGCGTAGCACGTTGTCCGCTTCGGACCTCGATGCGGGTGGCGCCAAGGCAATGACGCGGGTTTTCGGCAGCGAGTTGAACTCGCTAGCGCTCGCCGCGGTGTAGGCGCCCATCATGGGGGCCACGATGAGCGCACCGATGGCCATTTCCCCCACGGGGAAGTCCTCGGCGATCACGTCCACGGAATCGCAGGTCGGGCCCGCCAGCACGCTGGCCTGGGGCTCGCCTTCCGCGTCCAGGGGGATGAGCGGGTAGTGGGTGTGATCAAAGATCTGCCCGCTGAAGGAGCCGTAAACCCCGTCATCCAGGTAGTACCACATCCGATCGCCCCGCTTAGCCCGACCCACCACGGTGGTGAGGCAGGTCATCGCCGGCGCCGCCAGATAGCGCCCGGGTTCGGCGATCACTTCCACATGCTCCGGCACAGCTTGAAACGCTTCCCGAATCGGCGCACAGAACGCGTCGATGTCTTCCACGCTGCCGTCGTAGTTCGCCGGGAAGCCGCCGCCGATATCCAGCACGGTCATGCGGGCAAGGGCGCCGGGCCGCCGTTCCCGAAGGAAAGGAAGGCACGCTTCGATGGCGCGGACGTGACGGTGGCTGCCATCCACCTGGGAGCCCACGTGGAAGGACAGACCCTTCACATGAAGCCCGCGGGCATCGGCGGCCGCCAAGAGCGCCGGGAGCTCGCCGATCGCACAGCCGAACTTCCGGGACAGGTCCACCCGGGCTGCGGGATTCGGGAAGCTTGCGCGAATCAGCACCGCGACGCGGTGTCGATAGGGTACAAGCTTATCCAGCTCGTCGATGTTGTCGGCGACGAAGGTGGTGCACCCATAGCGCAGGGCATCCTTGATGTCCTGGTCGCGCTTGATGGGGTGGGTGTGGATCGTGTCCGCCGCATCAATGAACAGCTTTTCCAGCATGGCAATTTCACCGCTCGTGGCGATATCGAAGGCGGCGCCTTCCTCCGCGAGGGTGGCCACCATAGTCTCGTTGGGGAGAGCCTTGATGGCGTAGTGCAGGCGCACCCCAGGCAGAGCCTGGGTGAGCTTGCGGTACTGCATCCGTACTCGATCGCAATCGAGCACAAGCAGCGGGGAGCCGTACTGCGCTACCAGCGCTTTCCAATCGGGTCCAGCGGGTTCCAGCAAAACCGGCGTAGCCACGCCGAGCGCCTCGTTCATAGTCCGATCGCCTCCTCGACGAAACGGGGTAGCGCAAATGCACCACCATGCACCGCGGGGGTGTAATAACGGGTTTCGATGGCCGCGTCCTCGAAACGCCGGGTAAGAACCTCGATGGATTGCTGGCGAAGCGCAGGGGTCTGGCTTGCCCAGCCTAGGGTCATGAGTCCGCCGATGTAGGTCGGAACCGCCACCCCATAAAAGTGCCAATCGGCAAACAGGGACCGAAACGCTTGGGACGTCTTCCGGACCTCGTCTAGCTGCATGAAGGGCACGCCGTTCTGATTGACCATCACCCCACCTTCGGCGAGGCAACGGTTGCAATGACCATAGAATAGCTGCGTGAACAGCACTTCCCCGGGCCCGATGGGATCCGTGGAGTCAATCATGATGACGTCAAACTGCTCCTGGCAGTTGGCGACGAAGGCCGCGCCGTCGTCAATCACCAGGTGGAAGCGAGGATCGTTAAAGGCGCCCTTCGAGTGGGCCGGCAGCCAGGTTTTGGCCATCTCCACCACGGAGGCGTCAATTTCCACTTGGGTGACGTGCGTAACAGAACGATGCTTTAGCACTTCCCGCAGGAGGCCGCCATCGCCGCCGCCGATGATGAGGACGCGCCTCGCGTTGCCGTGGGCGAAGAGCGGCACGTGGGCCATCATCTCGTGATAGTAGAACTCGTCTCGCTCGGTGGTCTGGATCACGCCGTCGAGCGCCATTACGCGGCCAAACTTCGCATTGTGGAAGATCATCAAGTGCTGATGATCGGTCCGGTGCTCAAAGTAGACCTCGTCGACGGCGAAGCGCTGACCGTAGGCGTCGTAAAGCGTCTCGGTAAAGGCGTTACGCGTCATCGATCACGCCCCGCCGGTGTTCCGCCACCTCGTGCCGTTTCGGCGCAAAGGTCTTCCTTAGCGCTTCCACGCCAAGTTCGGGCTTTGCATCGCCGCACATAAAGATGTCGAAGGCGGCGTAGCCACATTCGGGCCAGGTGTGCACGGAAATGTGCGACTCGGCTAGAACGGCAACGCCAGAAATACCACCGTTGGGAGTGAAATGATGAAGGTGAATATGGAGAAGGGTGGCCCCGGAGACTTTAACCGCGCGGCGCATGGCCGTCTCCATGAGCTCTAGGTTGTCGAGTTCATGGGCGTCAAAGAAATCCACGATGAGGTGGGTGCCGGCGAAGACCATACCATCGCGATGGATGAAGTGGTCTAGACGCCCCTCTTCTGGGGTAAAGGTGCCGGTGTTGGCCCGGGGTCCTGGATCGTGGGGAACGGCATTGCCGCGGCCCACCCATGCAGCCTCTGCTCGCATCGGTTACTCCTTTATCAAACGGCTCGCTTTCTGCTTAGCGGCGTCATCGAAGGAGCGCCGCGTCGTCAGGGGTGCATAAAGCCTCATCTAGTGGCGAAGAGGCCCGCGATTGTACGGAAACGGTCCCCCGCCGCAATGGTTTTTTTTACCGATTTTCAATCCCTCCCGGGGGCCATTAAGATGGCGAGGTTTCTCGGGCCCCAACGGTGCCCATCCGGAGGCTTAACCCATGATTTTGAGCGACGGCTTGGGGCCTAGCATTGGCCCCTATCGGCTTCGTAATCCCGTGGTGCTGGCGCCCATGGCTGGGGTGACCGATGCACCCTTTCGGTCCCTGTGCTGGCGTCTGGGCGTGGGTTACGTGGTCTCCGAGATGGTGTCGTCAAACCCTCGTCTACGGGAGACGCGGAAATCCTCCCTACGCCGCCGCCCCCTTGAAGCCTGTGGCCCGCGTAGCGTTCAGATTGCCGGTGGTGATCCCGCCAGCGTGGCCGAGGCGGCTCGGTTCAACGTTGAAGAGGGCGCCCAGATTATCGATATCAACATGGGCTGCCCCGCAAAGAAGGTGTGCAATAAGGCGGCAGGATCGGCCTTGCTCAAAGATGAAGGGCTGGTGGCGGAGATTCTAAAGGCGACGGTGGCCGCCGTTTCCGTTCCAGTCACCCTGAAGATTCGCACCGGCTGGAGCCCCGAGCACCGTAATGGCGTGCGCATCGCTCGCCTCGCTGAGGATGCGGGCATTGCGGCCCTGGCGGTGCATGGGCGCACCCGAGCCGATCGCTTTCTTGGCGCGGCGGAGTACGACACCATCGCCGAGATCGTTGATGCCGTCTCCATTCCCGTGTTTGCGAACGGAGACATTAGCTCGTCAGCGAAAGCGTTGGCGGTGCTGGCGCATACCGGCGCCGCGGGCATCATGATCGGCCGCGCGGCCCAGGGGCGGCCCTGGTTCTGTGGGCAAGTGGCGGCGGCCCTTGCCGGGGCACCTTGGGAAGCTCCCAGCCTCGCGGAGCAGGGGGCGCTGCTTTCCGAACACATCGCGGCGCTCCATGACTTCTACGGTGCCATTCCCGGAGCGCGCATCGCCCGTAAGCATGTGGGCTGGGCGCTTGCGGACCTCGGCGAGGCCGGCGAGGCCTTTCGCCGGTGCTTCAATAGGATTGAAGCACCGGAAGCGCAGCTGGACGCGCTGAGCCACTTCTACGGCGCCCGGCGCGCAGCCGCATGAGCGGCGCCTCCCGCATTCCCCTTCGGGCGCACGTGGAGGCCGCCTTGGAAAGCTATTTTGCCGATCTTGATGGCGAGGTTCCGGTGGATCTCTACGATCTCGTGATTGGCGAAGTTGAAGGCCCCCTCTTGGCTCAGGTCATGACCTACGTAAAGGGAAATCAATCTCGAGCGGCTGCGCTTCTGGGTATCAGCCGCGGTACGCTGCGCACCAAATTGAAGGCGCACGCCTTGCTCTAGCCCCAATCCTTGGAGTTATCGGTTATGAAACACCCCATTCCCGTTCGCCGGGCTCTTATTTCTGTCAGCGATAAGCGGGGCATCGAGCGCTTTGCCGAGGCGCTGGTGGTACGGGGCGTGGCCTTGCTGTCCACGGGCGGCACCTGCGAGCGCCTTCGGGCTGCGGGCTTGCCCGTGACCGAAGTGTCCGAGCATACGGGCTTTCCTGAAATGATGGATGGGCGCGTGAAGACCCTCCATCCCAAAATCCACGGCGGCCTGCTGGGGCGGGAGGATGGCGCTGGCGGCGGCGCTGACGGCGCTCTGATGGCCGCTCACGGCATTGATCCCATCGATTTGCTCGTGGTGAACCTCTACCCCTTCGAAGCGACGGTCGCGAAGGAAGGCTGCACCCTGGAAGACGCCATTGAGAACATCGACATCGGAGGCCCGGCCATGGTGCGCTCTGCAGCGAAGAATCATGCCAGGGTGGCGGTGGTGACCGATCCCCGGGATTACGATCGGGTGCTCGAAGCCCTCGAGGCTCAGCAGGGCGCGACGGACCTGGCCCTTCGCTATCGCCTTGCAGCCCGAGCCTTCGCCCACACCGCCTCCTATGACGCTGCCGTGGCCAATTGGTTGGGCGCCCGGGATGACGAGGGGGCCCCCGTGGCCGTCCCTGAAACCCGCCACTTCACGTTGGAAGGCGGTCAGGGGCTTCGCTACGGAGAAAACCCTCATCAGGATGCCGGCTTCTACCGGGGCCGAGGCTGGGCCCAGGTGGGCACGGTGGCCGGAGCCGTTCAGCTGCAGGGTAAGGCCCTGTCCTATAACAACATCGCGGATACGGATGCGGCACTGGAGTGTGTATCGGCCTTCAGCGCGCCAACCTGCGTGATTGTGAAGCACGCGAATCCCTGTGGCGTAGCCACTGCGCCCACCCTCTCTGAAGCTTATGACTGCGCCTTCGCCACCGATCCCACCAGTGCTTTCGGGGGCATCATTGCCTTCAACGAAGCCCTCGACGAAGCCACGGCGCGCGCCATCGTTGAGCGTCAGTTCGTGGAGGTCGTCATCGCGCCAAGTATCGACGATGGCGCCCTTGCCGCTTTTGCTGGGAAAAAGAACATCCGAGTGCTGGCCTGTGGGCCCCTCGCGACCCCGGGGCAGGCGGCTCAGCACAAGCAGGTGGGCGGCGGCATGCTGATCCAAAGCGGCGACTCCCCTGTGCTGGTAGAAGAAGCGCTCACCGTGGTGACCACGCGCGCCCCTTCCGCGGAGGAAATGGCAGATTTGCGCTTTGCCTGGACCGTCGCCCAATACGTGAAATCGAATGCCATTGTGTATGCCTCGGCCCAGCGCACCATTGGGGTGGGCGCGGGGCAGATGAGCCGGGTCTACAGCGCCAAGATTGCCGGCATCAAGGCTGAGGATGAGGGGCTCCAGGTGGCGGGCTCGGTCATGGCCTCCGATGCGTTCTTCCCCTTCCGCGATGGCATTGACGCCGCCGCCGAGGCCGGCATTCGGGCGGTGATCCAGCCCGGCGGTTCCATTCGCGATGAGGAAGTGATTGCGGCAGCCAACGAGGCTGGCATGGCCATGGTGTTCACCGGCGTTCGCCA
>JADHNT010000032.1 GCA_016779385.1 Pseudomonadales bacterium | reverse complement strand
AACCACCTGAATCCATCCCGAACTCAGAAGTGAAACGGTCTAGCGCCGATGGTAGTGCGGGGTTTCCCCGTGTGAGAGTAGGTCGTCGTCAGGCTTTAAACAAAAGGGGGCTAGCCAACAGGCTAGCCCCCTTTTTCTTGGCTCGGATTTTAAGCGTCAGTCGGCGTTGTGTTCATGGATCCGCCACGGCTTCGTGCTAGCGTAGTTACTCATTTGGAAACTCGAGGGCGCCATCATGGGTCGCATTTTTCCAGGGCTGTTAGGGGGGTTACTGGCGGCTAGCGCCGCGCTCGCCTGGGCCGCGGACGATCCCGTGGCTGCGGCGCCCCGGTCACCCACCCTAGACCGCGCAGCACCGCTTGAGCGCTTGGGCTTTGGCTCCTGTCTTCACCAGGATCGGCCCCAGCCCATCTTCTCGGCCATCAATGCCCGGTCCTGGGATGCGTTTTTGATGATCGGCGATAACGTCTATGGGGATGCTACGCCTCCTGCGCTGGATGAGCTTGCGGAGGCCTACGCCGTGGCGGCCCAGGCGGAGGGGCTTAACAGGCTGCGCGCGACTACCCCGGTGCTCGCGACCTGGGACGATCACGATTACGGCGCTAACGACGCTGGCGCGGAGTTCTCCGGGCGCGCAAAGGCAGAGGAGCTATTTCACCGCTTCTGGCATACCCCTGCCGAGAGCGTGCTCCGTCGCCGGGAAGGGCTCTATTACCACGAGACCCTTGGCCCCGAGGGTCAGCGCGTTCAGCTGATCTTTCTGGACATGCGGAGCTTCCGGACTGGCCTTGTTCCTACGGATGCCCCGAATGCGCCAGGGAAGGAGCGCTATGTCCCGAATGAAGCGCCGGAGCAGAATGTGCTCGGTGAGGTCCAATGGGCATGGCTTTCGGAGCGCCTTCGTGAGCCCGTGGCGCTTCGCATTGTGATCTCTTCCATTCAGGTGCTTGCAGAGGGCCACGGCTGGGAAGCCTGGCGCCTGTTTCCCCGGGAGCGTGCCCGGCTGCTTGAAGTGCTTGGGGGGAGCGCCGCACCGGTGGTGATTCTCTCGGGAGATCGGCACCGCGGGGGCCTTTATCAATATCCCCTAGGCCCAGACCATCGGCTAGTCGAGCTGACCTCGAGTTCCCTAAATTTTGCGATTCCCGGAATTCAAGAGGAGCCTGGCCCTCTTCGGGTCGGGCCTACCTATCGGGACGAAAATTTTGGGGCCGTGTCCCTTGACTGGGCGCAGCGGCAGTTCGAACTTGCCCTTTTTGATCGTGATGGGTTGACCCTGACCAGTTACCATGGGGCGCTTAGCGATAACGGGGAGTAGGGCCATGGATCTGGGCTTCGGCGGAAAGCGCGCAGTGGTCACGGGGGGTACGGGCGCGCTTGGGACGGCGGTGGTCGGCCGTCTTTTAGAGGCAGGCGCCGAGGTTTGGATTCCCGTCTTTGATTCCAGGGAGCTCACCGCCTTTCCCTACGGCGATCATTCCTCCGTGCATACGGTCGAAGGGGTCGATCTGACGGCCCCGGCTGCGGTAGACGCCTTTTATGGGGCCATTCCAGATCTGACGGCGTCCATTCACATTGCCGGAGGCTTTGCCTTTACGCCCCTAGAGGGTCTGACTCCGGCGGTGCTCGAGGGGCAGTACCGTATGAATGCGCTGACCGCGACGCTCTGTTGCCAGGCAGCCGTGTCCCGCATGGGCAAAGGCGGGCAGCTGCTGAACGTGACGGCCCGACCCGCGCTTGAGCCCTCTGGTGGCCCTCAGCTAGGCGCCTACACCATGGCGAAGGCGGCGGTAGCGGCGCTAACCCGGTCCCTCGCCAGCGAACTCCGATCCCGAGGCATTGGCGTTAATGCCATTGCGCCGTCGGTGATCGACACGGCGGTAAATAGGGAGGCCATGCCCGACGCCGATTGGTCATCCTGGGTAAAGCCGGAAGATGCGGCAGACGTCATCATCTTTCTCGCATCTCCCCGTAATCGAGTGGTGAGTGGCGCCTGCGTTCCCGTGTACGGGAACGCCTAGCCCCAGGGGGGGGGCTTAGGCGGCGCTGGTCGCGGCGCGGCGGGCTTCCACCGCATCTGCCAGCTGCTGAAGCATGGTTTCCGTCCCCTCCCAGCCGATGCAGGCGTCGGTGATGCTCTGGCCGTAGGTGAGCGGCTGGCCAGGCTTCGCGTCCTGGCGCCCCGCAACGAGATGGCTCTCAATCATGACCCCGCACACCGCTTGGCTCCCCTCGCGCAGCTGGTGGCATACGTCTTTGCACACCATGTGCTGCCGCTCCGGGTCCTTTTGGCTGTTGGCGTGGCTAAAGTCGACCATAACGCCGCGCTTGACCCCCGCGTTTTGAAGCTTGGCCGTGGTAGCTGCCACGTGCGCCGCGTCGAAGTTTGGCTTGCCGCCGCCGCCGCGAAGGATCACGTGGCAATCGCTGTTCCCGGCCGTGGAGAAGATGGCGGAGTGGCCGTCTTTGGTGACGGAGAGAAAGCTGTGAGGGTGCCCTGCGGAGTTCACCGCGTCCACGGCAACCTGAATGGCGCCGTCCGTGGAGTTCTTGAAGCCCACGGGGCAGGAGAGGGCTGAAGCCAACTCTCGGTGCACCTGGCTTTCCGTCGTTCGGGCTCCGATAGCGCCCCAGGAGATCAGGTCGCTGAGGTACTGAGGCGTAATGGGATCGAGGTACTCCGTCCCGGCCGGCAGGCCCGTTTCAGCAATATCGAGCAGCAGCTGCCTCGCAAGCTTGAGGCCTCGGTTCACGTCGTAGGAGTCGTTGAGGTCCGGGTCGTTAATGAGTCCCTTCCAACCGACGATGGTGCGGGGCTTCTCGAAATACACCCGCATGATGATTTGCAGTGCACCGCTCAGGCGGTCCGCGAGGGGCTTCAGCCGAGAGGCGTATTCTCGGGCCGCGTCGGGGTCGTGGATGGAACAAGGGCCCACGATCACGACCAGGCGGTCATTCCGGCCGTGGATGATGTCTGCGGCGGCCTTGCGAGCGTCAAAAACGAGGCGAGAGGCAGCGGAACTTATCGGTAGCTCGGTGATCAGCGCCTTTGGCGCGATGACTTCTTCCATGCCCGTGATACGGACGTCGTCGGTCGTGAATTTCACTGGTGCTCTCCCCGGCGTCGCCGGATCGCGACGGCAAAAATAGAGCGCAAAGCCTACCTCGCCCGCGAAGATGCGCAAGCCCTTTTCCCGTCGCCGCTCCCCGCTAGGGTCGGTGTACACTGGGCGCCTCGGAGGATTCATGGCCCATAGCTTTAGACAAAGGACTCGCCTAGGCGCGCTCGGGATCACCCGCTGGCGCCGCCGCGGACGCCCCGTGCCTGACGAAGCGAGTGCAAGCGCGGCCGCCGAGGCTCAACCGTTAACAACGGCCGATCTCGCGCCTGAGCCCCAGCCCGCTGCGCCAGAGGCCGCAGCCTCTTCCGTCCCGAAGCCGACGCCGGCGCCGGCGCCGGCGGTAGATCTTGGGCCCCTGCCGGAAGCCGAGCCCGCGCCGGACGCGATGGCCTCGCCACCGCGCTTCACCTTCGAATGCGTGGTGCTCGAGGATCACCTGTTGCTGGCCGACCGGACGGCCCTTCAGGATGGGCAAGGGGCCCGGGCCCAGCTCGCGGAAGCGGCCGATGCGCTTCGCGTGGTTTACCTGCAAAGCCACGGGACGCTGCCGAAGGCAAAGGCGCAGCGCCATCAGTTCGTCTGGCCCCAGCTCGCCGACGGCGGGCTCGATCAGGGCCAGGCGGCGGCGGAGGCTGCCTTGCTCGGATACGTAGGTCGGGTGCTTGCTGACAAGGGAAGGCTTTTGGTGCTGACGCCCACCGTCCCGGGGGAGGCCGTCGCGGCCCAGCTGTCGGCCCTGGAGCGTCTGCTGCCCCAGGCGCGCCTGTGCAAGGGCATCATGCCTCTGCTCCAAGCGGATCCGGCCGCGCCTCGACAGGCGCTCTGGACTCGGCTGCTGGGCCAACCGTGACCCCCGCCCTTCGGCCCATGGCGCTAGCGGATCTTCCCGCCGTGCTCGTTGTGGAGCGGTCGGCTTACTTTTCTCCCTGGGCCGAAAGTCATTTTCGCGACAGCTTGCGTCAGGATCATGAGTGCTGGGTCCTGGTGGCGGGGGAGGTGTTCCTCGGCCACGGCATCCTGAGTGCAGTGGCTCATGAAGGAGAGCTCCTCAATTTGTGCATTGCCCCGGAAGCGCAGGGACAGAGCTTGGGCGCGCGTTTGCTCGCCCACCTTCTGGATCGGGCCCTGGCAAGGGATTGTGACGAGGTCTTCCTGGAAGTGCGAGACGGCAATGGCGCGGCCCGCCGCCTTTATCGGCGGGCAGGCTTTCAGGAAATTGGGCGGCGCCGGGGGTATTATCCCGGCCCCGAGGGCGCGGAGGACGCGCGGGTTTTACGCAGGGAGCTAGCATGAACGCCTTTCATCGGCGCGGGGCGGAAGCCTTCGTCACCCTAGATCAATCGGAGATTCGCGAGCTCGCCCATCCCAATGCGTGTGCCGCGGCGGCGCAAAGCCTGGCCGAGGCCCGGGTCGCGCCTGGGCAAATCACGGCCCTTCATCGCCATGGGAAAACAGAGGAGCTCTACCACATCCTTGCAGGAGAAGGGCTCATGGTGCTCGGGGACGCGCGCTTTCCCGTGATACCCGGTGATACGGTGGTGATTCCCCCCGGCACCCCCCACTGCATTGAAAATTCCGGTGAGGAAACACTGCGCTTTTTGTGCTGCTGCGCCCCCGCCTACAGTGACGACGACACGGAGCTTCTCCCCGCGCTGTCCCAACCTTAGTTTTTCGGAGTTCTTTCATGGCCCAGCAAGCGGCTGAAGTGGACCGGCGTCGCACCTTTGCGATTATTTCCCACCCGGACGCCGGTAAAACGACGATCACGGAAAAGCTTCTGCTGCTCGGGGGGGCGATCAGCTTGGCGGGCACGGTGAAGGCGCGGAAATCCGATCGCCACGCCACCTCAGACTGGATGGCTCTGGAGAAGGAGCGGGGGATCTCCGTGACCACCTCCGTGATGCAGTTTCCCTACCGGGGCGCCATCGTGAATTTGCTCGATACGCCTGGGCACGAGGATTTCTCCGAGGATACCTACCGCACGCTCACCGCTGTGGACTCGGCGCTCATGGTGATCGACGGCGCGAAGGGGGTTGAGCCTCGGACGATCAAGCTGCTGGAGGTGTGTCGCTTGCGCGATACCCCCATTCTCACGTTCATCAATAAGCTCGACCGGGAGATTCGTGACCCCATCGAGCTCCTCGATGAGGTGGAGTCGGTGCTGGCCATCGAGTGTGCGCCCATCACCTGGCCGATCGGCATGGGTCGTCACTTTAAGGGCGTTTATCACCTCCTCCGGGATGAAATTATCCTGTATGCCCAGGGTCAGGGACGGGTGGATTCGGTCCGGGAGACGATTCAGGGCCTGGAGAGCGATGCCGCTAAGGCCGCCCTGGGAAGCGACTGGGAAACGCTGCAGGAAGAGGTTGAACTGATTGCCGGGGGTGGCCATAGCTTTGACCCGGAAGCCTTTCTCGAAGGAACGCAAACTCCCGTTTACTTCGGCACGGCCCTCGGGAATTTCGGTATTCGGGAAATGCTCGATGGGCTGGTAGCCCACGCGCCCGCGCCCCAGGGACGTCCGAGCGAAGATCGCCCGGTAAAGCCGGAGGAGGCGGCCTTCTCGGGTTTCGTGTTCAAAATTCAAGCGAACATGGATCCGAAGCACCGCGACCGCATCGCCTTTCTTCGCGTTTGCTCCGGGCGCTACAGCCACAACATGAAGATGCGCCACGTACGACCGGGCAAGGACGTGCGCATTGCGGATGCGGTGACCTTTATGGCCGGAGATCGGGTGCAGGCAGAGGAGGCGTGGCCCGGTGACATCATTGGGCTGCACAACCACGGCACCATCCAGATCGGGGACACCTTCAGTGAAGGGGAAGCCCTGCGCTTTACGGGCATCCCCAACTTCGCTCCGGAGCTGTTCCGGCGGGTGCGGCCCCGGGATCCGCTCCGGAGTAAGCAGCTGGAAAAGGGTCTGAAGCAGCTTGCGGAGGAGGGCGCGATGCAGGTGTTCCGTCCCCTTGATCGCAATGAGCTGGTGGTGGGGGCTGTGGGGGTACTCCAGTTCGACGTCGTGGCCTATCGTCTGCAGGACGAATACAAGGCCGACTGTCTCTATGATTCTACGAACGTGGTAACGGCCCGCTGGGTGGAAAGCGATGACCCCGCGGCCTTCGAAAACTTTAAGCGTCGCGCTGGGGATCAGCTGGCCTTGGACGGCGGGGATCACCTTACCTTCCTGGCCACCTCCCGGGCGAATCTTTCCCTCATGATGGAGCGCTTCCCCGAGGTGCGCTTCCGGGCGACCCGTGAACACTGAAAACGCCCCCTGGGCGGGTGCTGAGGATCAGGCCTTCGCGCAGTTCAGCGCGCTCGAAACGTCCGGCGAGGCCAGCTTGTTCGATGGTGCCTTGCTCGTAGCCCATTGGCTTTCCGGAGCCTCCGTGGCATCCCTTTGCGAGGCGCCGCTGGAGGCGTGCTGCGCGGCGGCGGCGCCCTGGGTTGCGCCCCGCTTCGATGCCGCGACGAACGCCGAGGGGCTCGTTACGGCGCTGGCTCAGAGCTTGGGCTTCGGTGGCGATGAAACGGCCTACGGGGCGCTGGAGAACAGCCGCATTGATCAAGTGCTCACCCGGAAGCGCGGACTGCCCATTACCTTGGCCGTACTGTACGTGGAGGTTGGGCGGCGCCTGGGTCTGAGCCTGACGGGCGTTAATGCTCCCGGGCATTTCATGGTGGCTATGGCCCAGGATCCGCGGGTTTGGATTGATCCCTTCGGCGGTACGGTGGAGAGCGAAGAGGCCTTCCGGGACCGCCTGAAAGCTCGCGGTGCGCCGGCGGTGGTTTTGGCGGCGCCCTTTCCTCCTTGCGATCCTCGGGCCCTCGTACTGCGCATGCTGGCCAATATTCAGCAGCAACAAGGGGACCAAAAGGCCTGGGGCTTGGCTTTGCAAGCCAGCGAGGCCCGTCGGCGCCTAGCGCCGGCGCAGCTGGCAGTACTGTTCGATCATGTCCAGCTTTTGCAGCGGGCAGGGCGCCTCGAGGACGCTGAGGCGGCCTTGGTCGATGCATTGCCGTCCCTAGACGGTCGCGCCGAGGCCCTTGCCCTGGCGTGGCTGGCTCAGCTGCGTCGCGGGGTAACCCGACACTAGAGGCTAGGTCATATCCTCAAAGGGATTGGCCATGGCGAGGCTCACGGGGTTAGCGAACCCTGGAATGGTAATGGCGTCGTCGCTGAGCGTGAGGTCGACCCCGTCCACCACGCCTACCCCAAAACGGTAGATGGGCGCTTGCAGCGCTTCCCCCATGGCGGTGTCATATTGGCGGCTCGCCGCGCTCACGCTTTCGTTCTTCCGCTGCCAACGCGTCATCGCCTCGACGCCGTGGCGCGCCTCGAGCATGCGCCGTGTTTGCTCCGGGGATAGCACCAGCCCCGTGGCATTGTTGCCTCCGAAGCCCTTGGAGTTCAGCAATACCGCGTCCAAGGAGCCTGGCTCCACCGCTTCATGGGCGATGGGGAAATGGAGTCGATCCGTGTGGACGTCTTCCGCGACCCGGTCGATAGTGGTGATCCCCGGGATGATGTGGTCTGTGAAGGTGCCTAGGGCGCTTGCCAGCTGATCCCCGGCGGCGGGGGATAGGGAGTGGCCCAGATAGGCCTTGATTGCTGCCACGGGCCAGCGCGCAATCCCGAAGGTTTTGGCAAGCTCGCTCATGATGTGGCTTTCCGTTACCCGGTTCTGGGGCGTGCCCGTGCCATGGGCATGGATATAGCTGCGATCGAGCCCTTGCTGCCCTAGCATGCTGCGCAACAGGCCTAGGGCGCGGCCCACCGTGAGGTAGTTGCCGATGCCCGGGCCTGGGATGGATTTCTTGTAGCCATCGGCGTAGATGAAAACTTCGGGGACCGCGCCGAGGACATTCGCCCCGAGCTCCACCGCTAGCGCGTCGTCGACCAGAACGGAAAATACTGCCGATTCGGAAAGGGTGAAGCCACAGTTTTCCGCAAAGGGGCGGCAGGCGCGGCGATAGTCCGGGGTGCTGGCGCCATCCAAGCGCATCAGCGCTTCGTCTTCCGCCAGGGCGCCCATGGTGCGGTAGCCCTCGATGATTTCTGGAAGGATGGGGGCTTCCGCGCAGCCTACGAGCACCACCCGACGGCGGCCCGAGCGGATGTCATCTACGCCCTGACGCAGGTTATACAGGTAGGTCGCGCAGGCGCCGATATTAGCGCCGGTGCTGCCTGCGCTGCCGAGCACATAGGCATTGACGAAATCGGCGGGCATCTGGGGAAGGCCAAGGGGCAACTGCTTGGAGCTTACGCGCTTGCCCATAAGGGCCGCCTGCATCATGCCGCCATTGCCGTTTTGATCGAGCTGGGTCATTGCCGAGCTGGCGTAAACGGCAATCTCGTCGGGCGCGACGGCCTGCCGCAGCGTTTCCCAGCTTAGGCCCGCGCTGCCTAGGGAATCAGAGGCCGCGAAGATCGTCATGGCGAGGCCCCGGGGATGGCTCCGGGAGGCATAGAGCTTCTCTGGATCGAACCCCGTAGGGAGCTGGCCGGCGACCTGCACCCGAGACTGCCGAGTTTCGGGGATGAAGGCCGCAAGTCCTTCGCTGCACTGGACTTCAATCGTATCGTCATCCACGGCCCTGATGGTCCATCCGGCGGGTAGCGTTTCAGGCAGTTGGCGCTTCCGCAGGCGAAATGTCAGGGGCGCATCGCCAGCCCCGGCGAGGTTTACTGCACGGTGCTGGGGAATGGCGTCGACGTCCATGTGCTGGCTTTCAATGCGTCGAACGAGGGTGTGGTCCCGCAGAAAGGCCCGCCGCTCCGGGGTGGCGGGCTCGCCCATGAGGGTCGCCAGGGCCTTCCAAGTTTGGTCCGCTTTTTCCTGCGGAAGCGCGTCGATCACCATGCGCCGGTAAGCGTGATGGCCAGAGATCCGGCCCGCGGGGTTCACCCCGCCCGCTGCAATGAGTACCGGTAGACGCAAGGTGACCTCTCCTTAACCCGCAGGGCTGCTACGAGAGTGTAGCTTCGGCGCTGACAAACGCGCCAGCGCTAAAGGCCCTTTTTGGTGCGCGGGGACGCAACCTTCTAGAGCAGCTCCACCGCCAGGGCCGTGGCTTCGCCGCCGCCAATGCAGAGCGATGCAATGCCCCGGGTACCTCCGGTGCGGCGAAGGGCATGTAGCAGGGTGACCACGATGCGTGCGCCGGACGCCCCGATGGGGTGACCCAGGGCGCAGGCACCCCCGTGAATGTTGACCTTCGCTTCGTCGAGGCCGAGGCCATCGATAGCGAGCATGGCCACCATGGCGAAGGCCTCGTTAATCTCAAAGAGATCTACGCTGGCAAGATCCCAGCCTGCGCGCTCAGCGACGCTTTTAAGGGCGCCGAGGGGCGCGGTGGTGAAAGTTTCTGGCGTTTGGGCGTGGCTTGCGTGCGCCACGATGCGCGCTAGGGGCGTGACGCCAGCGGCTTCCGCTGCCCCTGCTGTGGTGAGCACCAGGGCCGCCGCGCCGTCGGAAATGGAGCTCGAGTTGGCCGCGGTAATGGTGCCGTCGGCTTTGAAGGCAGGCTTTAGGCTGGGGATCTTTTCTGGCTTGCCGCGTTGGGGTTGCTCGTCTTCCGCGACCGTCACGGGCCCGCCGCGGGTGTCGAAGGTGATCGGGACGATCTCTGCATCAAAGGCGCCACTGCTCTGAGCCGCCCGGGCCCGCTCGAGGGACTGAATCGCGTAGCGATCCATGGCGTCCCGAGTGAGCTGGTGCGCATCCGCGGTTTCCTGGGCAAAGCTGCCCATGGCGCGGCCCGTGTAGGCATCTTCGAGCCCGTCCAAGAACATGGTGTCGTAGACCTTATCGTGGCCCATGCGAAGGCCGCTGCGCGCCTGTGGCAGCAGATAGGGCGCCCCGGTCATGCTTTCCATGCCGCCGGCGACCACCCAGCTTTGGCTCCCAGCCTTGAGGCTATCGTGGGCCACCATGAGGGTTTTCATGCCGCTGCCGCACACCTTATTCAGGGTGACCGCACCGCAGTGCTCGCCGAGCCCCGCGCCCCGGCCCACCTGCCGTGCCGGCGCCTGCTTAAGCCCCGCAGGGAGTACGCAACCCATGAGGATCTCGCTGATGGCCTCCGGCGCCACCCCCGCGTCGGCCAACGCCGCCTTCACCGCGCCGACCCCAAGGGCCACGGCGCTCTGGCCAGAAAGGCTGCCCTGGAAGGCGCCCATGGGCGTGCGGCGGGCGCTGGCGATCACAACCTCATTGGCATTCATGGTGTTCCCCTCAAGCTCATGCGAAAGAGGACGAGTCTAGCAGCCTCGCGCGACCCCTGGCGCGGACCGTGGACAAAGGCCCCGGCCCCGGCGACACTTCTCGCGGGCGGGGTACGCCGCCCCCAATCCCTGTGCACCGAAGGAGACCAGCATGTCCGAAGCAGCAGCGAAGGCCCTGAGCCTATTCCAAGGAGTCGTGGGTAAGCCCGATGCCCCGAGCGAGTGGCTCGAAGTGGATCAGGACCGCATCAATCTTTTCGCCGACGCCACCCTGGACCATCAGTTCATCCACATCGATCCGGTGAAGAGCGCGGAGCTGTCTCCCTATAAGGTGACCATCGCCCATGGCTTCCTGACCCTGTCCCTCCTGCCCTTTCTCACCGCAAAGATCCCGGCGCAGGTGCCCGCGGCCTATGAAGGGACCGTCATGGGAGTCAACTATGGCCTGGACAAGGTTCGTTTCCCGAACCCCGTGAAGGTGAATGCCAAGGTCCGCGCCCACCGGGAGCTCATGGAAGTCACCCAGGTGGCGCCGAACACGCTGCAGCTGAAGAACAAGATCACCATAGAGATTGATGGGGAGAGCAAGCCTGGCTGCGTAGCCGAATTCCTGACCCGGGTGATCTACGCCTAAGGGTTAGCGCTCCAAAAAGCGTGGTATGAGCTCTGCGAAATTGCAGGGCTTGTGCCGCGCATCGAGCTGAGCTTTCAAGATCCCTTCCCAGGCTGTCCGGCAGGCCCCCTGGGAGCCCGGCAGGCAGAAAATCATGGTGCCGTTTGCCAGGCCCGCCACGGCGCGGGATTGGATGGTTGAGGTGCCAATTTCATCAAAGGATTTCATGCGAAATAGCTCACCGAAGCCCTCGATCTGCTTGTCGAAGAGCGGCACCAGGGCTTCCGGCGTGCTGTCCCGCCCCGTAAAGCCTGTGCCCCCGGTGGTGAGCACCACATCGATCTCGGAATTGGCGATCCAGGCCGACACCAGGGCGCGCATGGCGTAGCGGTCATCCGGGCAGAGGCTTCGCGCTGCCAGCGCGTGCCCGGCTTCCAAGAGGGCGCTTTCGAGATAGGCGCCAGAGCGATCTTCGCTGAGCGTTCGGGTGTCGGAGAGCGTCAACACTGCCACGCGGAGGGGCAAGAATTCCGTTGCCATGGGGCCGTCCCTTTGGATTTGCATCGCTTGCCGGACCGTCGCATGCTCCGGTCCTAGGTTCAAAGAGTATAGCCCTTGGGGAGGCATCATGAGCGCAGCACAGGATCAAGCAACAACCGCCGGTACCAGTGGCGTCTTAGGCGGTGCCCGTCTGGCCCCGCCCACCTTTTCCTCCCCCGCGGAGGAGCGGGCCCATCTGAAGGTGCGCTTGGCGGCGGCCTTCCGTCTTTTCGCTTTCTACGGCTTCGACGAAGGGGCTGCGGGGCACATTACGGCGCGGGATCCGGAGCGCCCGGATCACTTCTGGGTGAATCCCTTTGGGCGCCACTTTGCCTGCCTGACGCCTAAGGATCTTCTTCTCGTGAACCATGGGGGTGAAGTGGTAGAGGGGGACGGGCTGGTGAATCAGGCGGCCTTTGCCATCCACTCCCGGCTCCATGCTGCCCGCCCAGATGTGTTGGCGGCAGCCCACTCCCATTCCATCTACGGCAAGGCCCTGGCGGCCATCGACACGCCGCTCCTGCCCTTCTGCCAGGACGCCTGCGCTTTCTTCGAGGATCACGTGATTCACGAGGCCTACAGTGGCGTGGTGCTGGACACGCAGGAAGGCGATGGCATTGCCGAGTCCCTCGGGTCCAAGAAGGCCGCCATCCTTAAGAATCATGGTCTCCTAACCGTAGGCTCCACGGTCGATGCCGCCGCCTGGTGGTACATCGCCATGGAACGCTGCGCCCAGGCCCAGCTGGCCGCCATGGCAGCGGGCACGGTCGCCAGCCTGCCTCCGGAAGTCGCGCGGCATACCCGGGGTCAGGTAGGTTCGGAGATCGCCGGCTGGTTCAGCTTCCAGCCCCTCTTCGAGATGATTTCGGCTCGGGAGCCTGAGCTTCTCGGCTAGCCTCTCGGAGAGAGGCCGCATTAAGTTTGCCTGCCCCCAAGGACCCCTTTAACATTCGGGGGTTTTGGGCGGCCGCAGTGCGGCGCGCCCGTCGGTTTAACGGGCGATTACGGCACAATATCGCGTCCCGCCCGGGGCAAGGGGAAGGCCATCTATGGCGCAGTCGGAAGATCGTGTTGACCAGCTGTTCTTGATCGCGGAAAAACTGGCGAAGGACTTCTCCCTCGCCAGCGAGAAAGACAAGGCGCAGGTGCAGGATCACGTGCAGGGCCTGCTAGCGGAAGACGTGGTGCGGCGGCAGTGCGAGGCCTTAAGCGAGCTCGACATAGACAGCTACATCGAGCGCTGCGTGGCGCCGGCGGAAGCGCCGGGGCGGATAAGTGCGAAGAACCTCATCCCCCGCCTCGGTTCCCGGGTGACGCTGGTTGAGGAGGACGGTCCCTTCTACAGCGCCGTGGTCACCATGGCCTTCCCCCAGGGCGCGCGGGAAGTGGGCTTTATCGCCCAGGACCGCAGCGTTGCGAACGGCGTTTGGATGCCGCGCCATCACCTGGCTGCGGCGCGCCGCCTAGAGATGTGGTCGAAGCGCAATATGCCCGTGGTCAGCTTTATGGACACCCCGGGTGCGGACGCCGGCGCTGAGGCCAACGCGGAAAACCAGGCCCACTCCATCTCCCGGCTCATCGCCGAGATGTGCAACGTCGATGTGCCCACCGTGGGCATCATTCTCGGTATCGGCTATTCCGGTGGCGCCATTCCCCTGGCCGCATCCAATCTTATTCTTGCGGTACGCGATGCGGTCTTTAACACCATTCAGCCGAAGGGCCTCGCGAACATTGCTCGGAAGTACAACCTGTCCTGGCAGGAGTGCGCCAAGCTCGTCGGGGTGTCCTCCTTCGACCTTTATGCCCAGGGCAACATCGACGGCATCATCGATTACGTCCCCGGGGAAGACGATGCGCAGCTGGAAAAGCTGCGCGCGTCGATCGTGACGGGTATCGAGTTCATTGAGAACAAAACCCGCGCCTTCGTGGCAGAAAACCCCTACATCATTGATCACTACCGACGGAACTTGGACCGCTACCTAAACCCCTCGCCGCGCCTGCATGCCAACGAATCCACGGCGGCCCTGTCTCTTGCTACGGCCCCAACGGAATTCAGCAACGTGTTTGGGGTGGCCTATCGCTACCTGCGTTATCTGGGCGTTCGTAAGCGCATCCGTTCCACCACCACTAAACAGTATGGTCGTCTCGCAGAAGCCGAGGTGCCCAAGGGGGAGCTGGCCCAGCGTGCGGATCGGGAGCGGCGCCGGGCCTTCCTCTCCTGGTTCCAGGATCCGGAAAAACTGGTCTACGACGACAGCTTGGCGCGAGCTTGGAAGAACTACCAGGAGAAGAAGCAGGCGGTGCATGACGAGCGCGGCCGCCTTGCCCAGCTGATCTTTGGGGAGCCGAAAAAGAACTACGAAGACGCCCGGGCTACGCTGCTGAGCACGATCCTTGCGTACCTGTACAACCGTTGGAAGAACGAAGCGCGGGGTAACCTAGAAGCCCTGATGGCGCAGCTCGCGGATCCTGCGGCCACGCGCCAGCTGCTACGGGTGGCTGATCTTCCCCGGGCGCGCGACCTTCTGGTCAGCCTGCGCAGCGACGATAGTGAGGTGGCGCGCTACCTGCGGGAGCACTTTTCCTTCGACGCCCGAAAGCTGCTGTCCAAGCGCGGCTTGGCCGATAAGTCCGATGGCTACCTGCAAAGCGCTTTGGCGGCAGAACTGAACATATTCCTTCAGGGCGTGAACCCCTTTGCGGACGATGCGCTCCCCCTGTCCGTGGTGCCGGAGGCGCTGCGGGATGAAAGCTTGAAGACCGCTACGCCGGGGTCGGCGCCGCTCCTGGCGGCGCTCCGGGGCATGCTGGCTTCGGCCTTTGGGGGCGTCATCCAGGCCCGGGGCCCGGTGGGGGTGCCCGTAGGGATTTCTGACCTGACGCTCCTCGATGTGCTTCTAACCGAGGAGCTTCGGGAAGACTTCATCGCCGAGGGCAAGAATCTTTTGCTCTTCGACGCCCTTTACGACGCGGTGCTGCAGAACCTGGACCTCGTCGCCGAAGAGGCCAACGAAAAGCGCGCGCTCTCCTACGACTCCATGGCCGGACTGATGGATCGGGCACTCAAGCGCGCTTCGGCACAGCTTGGCATGGCCGACAGCGCCGGGCTCGCCGAGGCCCACTTCGCATGGCTGGAGAAGATGGAACAGCATGGGCGCCGGGGCGACTTCCTGCGCACGGTGGAAGAGTGGAAGAAGGCGAGCTTCCCCCACCTTTCCGATACGCTGCTCGTGATCGTGACCTTCCTCTTTGATCGCTTGATCCCCGTCTATGGCGCCAGCGTTAAGGATGGCCGGCGCTACGACGGTCGGATCGCACCGCGGAATATCGGGCGTCGCAAGGATTTCTGGTACCGCCTCACCCTGGCCTACCGGGATCTCCTCATTCAGGAGGTGCTCAGCCAGGACAAGCGGCAAAAGAACACCACGGCGGACACCTTCGTAGAGCGCTTCTTCCACAGCTTCACGCCGCTACATAACGATCGCCTGTCCTCCGATCCCGTGCGCTTCCCGGGCTTCCGCGTCTCCATCGAGCAGGCCCTTGAGGCGGGGCAGATTCCCTGCGGTATCGTCACGGGGCTTGGGGAGTTTAAAGGGGAGGGCGCTCCCCTGCGCTGCGGCGTGGTGATCTCCAATGTCGCCTTCCAAGCCGGCTCCTTCGATATGGCCAGCGCCGAGAAGTTCTGCGAGCTGCTGGTGACCTGCGCCGAGCAGCGCCTGCCCGTGCTTTGCTTCATCTCCTCCGGGGGAATGCAGACCAAGGAGGGGGCCGGCGCCCTCTTCTCCATGGCGGCGGTGAACGACCGCATTACCCGTTTTGTCCGGGACATCGATCTGCCCGTGGTGGTCTTTGGTTTCGGCGACTGCACCGGCGGCGCGCAGGCGAGCTTCGTCACCCATCCGCTGGTGCAGACCTATTATTTCTCCGGCACCAACATGCCCTTTGCGGGGCAGATCGTGGTGCCCTCGAACCTGCCGAGCCACAGCACCCTGTCGAATTACCTCTCTCGGACCTCCGGGGCCATGCAGGGGCTCGTGCGCCATCCCTTCTCCGAAGGACTCGACGGTGCCCTCGCGGCGATCGATCCCGATATCCCCGTGCCCACGGATTCCGTGGAAGGGGTAGTGGCCCGGGTGATGGCGGGCATCTACGTTGAGGATTCCGCTGCGAAGGTCGATGCCGTGGTCGCCCTCGGCGCGGGCGAGCCCACGCAGGTGAAGCGCACGCTCATCCATGCTCGGGGCTGCACCGCCGCGAAGCTGGTCCGCGTCGCGCGGGCGGAAGGTATTGAAGTGGTGCTGGTGCAGTCCGACCCGGATATGGAATCCACGGCCGCGGACATGCTCGGGCCGAAGGATCGGCTCGTGTGCATTGGCGGTAACACGCCAGATGAAAGCTACCTCAATGGCCTGTCTGTGGTGCGGGTAGCAGAGCTGGAGAAGGTGGATTCGCTCCACCCGGGCATTGGTTTCTTGTCGGAGAACGCCCAATTCGCTGAGCTATGTCGGAACCACGGCATCAACTTCATTGGGCCGCCGGTGACCTCCATGGAAACCATGGGGAATAAGTCCAACGCCATCAGCACGGCGCGAAGCCTAGGCGTGCCCGTGGTGCCCGGCTCCTACGGCATCCTCACCAGCGTCGAGCGCGCTGCCCAGGTGGCGGAAGACATCGGCTATCCCGTGCTCATCAAGGCCGTGCATGGCGGTGGTGGGAAGGGTATCCAGGTGGTGGAAAGCCCCGAGGCCTTCCACGATCTGTTCCACCAGGTGCAGGCGGAGGCGCGCAATGCCTTCGGTAACGGCGATGTGTACCTGGAGAAATTCGTTACCTCCATGCGCCACATCGAAGCGCAGCTGCTTCGCGATCACCATGGCAATGCCTTCGTCCTGGGCATTCGCGACTGCTCCGTGCAGAGGGACAAGCAGAAGGTGGTGGAAGAGTCCGGTTCCACGGCGCTGACGCCGGCCTTAGAGGCCCAGGTTCGGGAAAGCACCCTGGCCCTAGCCCACGAGGTGGATTACGTGGGCGCGGGTACGGTGGAGTTCATCCTCGATGTGGTCAACGACGCCGTATACTTTATGGAGATGAATACGCGCCTCCAGGTTGAGCACCCGGTGACGGAAAAGGTCTGCGGCGTCGATATCGTTGCTGAGCAGTTCCGGGTGGCCGGTGGCGCGTCAATTAAGGACCTGACCTCGGGCAACAATGGCTACTCCATCGAGGTACGCCTGAACGCCGAGAAGGTCACGAAGGCCGGCGGTAAGCTGGCATTTCGCCCCGATCCCGGGGAAATCACCGAATGGGTGATGCCGGAGAACGATGCCATCGACATCATTGCCGCCGGGGGTCCTGGGAAGGTCATCTCCCCCTTTTACGACTCCATGGTCGCCCAGATCATCATTCACGGGACCGATCGTCGGGATGCCGCGGGCAAGCTGGCGGCCTACCTGGATTCGGTGCAGGTGAAGGGGATCTGCACGAACTTGGCGCTTCTGCGGAAGATCCTGCGGGACGAGGTATTCCTCTCTGGCGATTACGACACGAGCTATCTGCCGAAATTCCTAGCGACCCTCGACGCCGATGCGCTCATCGAGGAGATTGACCAGGAAGCGGGCAAGGACAGTAGCGCCGTCTCCTTTGAGGCCCTTGCCATCGAGGGGAGCGACGAGATCAAGGTGCTTTCCCCCTCTACCGGGATCTTCTACATCACGCCCTCACCTTCTGAGCCCGAGTACGTTTCGGTCGGGGAAGAGGTCTCCGTTAGCAAGACCCTGTGCCAGCTTGAGGCCATGAAGATCTTCTCGCCCCTCACCCTGGCCAGCTTCAACCAGGCCGAGCAGGCGCTTTACCCCGAGGAGCAGCGCTACGTGGTGACCCGCATCAATATTGCCAATGGGCAACAGGTTAACGCGGGAGACCTCCTCTTCGTGGTGAAGCCCAAACCGGCGCTGGAATCGGCGGCATAAAACAGGGCCCTTCGGGGCCCTTTTTCGTTAGGCGGTCCCTCCTAGCGGGCGCCATCAAAAAATTCCTTGAAGCCCGCTGGGGCGTAGGGGCCGGCGATGATCTGCTCAAAGACGCCGATACCGGAACGCTGCCCGTCGCTGGCGGTGACGATTTGCTGAGTGTGGAGATTCTCTCGGGCTAGCGGGTCCAGCTGCCGTGGGTCGAAGCGCTCGTGCCCCATAGCCAGTTCGCCCTTCCACATGCCTTGGCCCCACTCGGGATGGCCGTAGCCGAGGCCCTTCATCTGGAATTTCAGCCCCGGGGTCATGGTAATGGTGCGCAGGTCTCCCTCTAGGGGGACTAGGTCGATTTCCACGGCCTCAGCCAGGCGCGTGTCCTTGTGATAGCGGATGCGGTGACGCGCCGTGGCCATGCGCGTATCCCGAGCCTCCCCCTGCGCGGGGACTAGGTCGGCGTTGGGGTAGAGGGGCGCGGTCAGCCCCTCCCGCACGAGCGCTTCCCCTTCCGGGCCATCGAAGAAAATGGCGTGGCTAACGTGGTCCTCCCAGAAGAGGGGCGCCCACATGAAGGCAATGCCCTTCGGCATCACCGGGGCACCCCCCCCTTCGGGCTCCCCTAAGGTGCGTACCCCCCAGGAGCGATCCTTCGTGCCCCGGGAGGATTCGGGATCGACGCGGATGTCGCCATCGGGGGTATGGAGGGCGCCTTCCCAGGTGCCGAATTGGTCGAAACGGGTGGCGTCCATCATGGTGCGGGTGCCTTGGAAAAGAGTCTGTCGCGCCTCCTGAATGCCCGCGGTGCGGGTGGAGAAGATGAGGTCGCAGGCCAGCCCAGAATCGTTGTGCTCGAGAATAATGCGGGTTTTCCGAAGGGGCTCGATCACCTCAAGGCGCAGGGGGCCGACGCTCATGTCCGTGCGCTCCGCCGGCGCGCGGCGTGAGCCATAGAAGCAATGCTGGAGGCCCCCTTCGGTCACCGTGGAGAAAGCGGCATCGAGAATGCCTCGGTGGGGATAGATCGCCATGCCAAAGCCAAAGTACCAGCTGCCATCGTTCCCGTAGCCGTTAAACCAGGTGCGGTCGTAGACGTTTCTATCGCTGGTGGCGGGATAGGCCAGGGGCAGGGGCGTTTGGTGAATGGGGTAGTCGTCGAGCGTGTTCAGCATGATGGTCTCTCTCCCAAGAGTGATGGCCACACCATACCGCAGCCGGCGGGGGCTGGGGATCTAGCCCTAGGGGGCCAGGAGGAGGAAGGCGCCGGAGCCCATGGCCAGGAGGCCCAGGCCGCGCACCAGGATTCGGCTCCAGCGAAGAAAGGCTTCGTCGTTCCAGCGCTTAAGTAAGGCCGTGCCGCTGGCGGTCCCAAGGATCGCTGCCGGCGCGAGGGCGAGAATGAGGGACCAGGACAGCACGGAGGGTTCGGCGCCCTGGGCGAGAAGCGGGCCGTAAACCCCCAGCTTCGCGCCGTGCCCGAGGCATTGAGCAAAGCCCTTCGTGGCGACGGTGGCCTCCCGTCCCCGGGATCCCCGAAGAAAGAAGCTGTCCAATAGCGGACCCGAGGCGCCAGCGAAGAGCTGTCCTCCCGTGACGAGGAGACCGGCGCCGAAGCCGTGGCTTAGCCGTTCAAAGCGTAGAGCGAATCGTTCGGGAATGGCCAGGGCGAGGAAGGGGGTGGCTCCAAGGAGCAGCAGGAGCACGCCCCGGGACGGTACCCAGGCCACCCACTGCACTAAGGCAGCAGTCACGCCGACCCCAAGGCCGTAGGCCAGGAGGCCCCGCCATTCCAGGGCTCGCCAGAGCAGGGCGGCGCGAGCGCCGTTCGCGAAGCCCTGGGCCAGGGCATGAATGACCATGGCTTCGGGGATGGGTAGGAGGAGGGCGAGGAGGGCAATCAGGAGCATGCCTCCGGACATGCCGAAGACGCCCGATAGAGCTGCGGTGGTCGCGACCGCGAGAAGGATGATGAGGGTCATGCGGCGCGACCTACCGGGGACGGACGGCAGAGCATACACTGGGCCATTGTTTCTTATTAGGAATAGTTCGAGTGATTGAGAATCTCGAAACGCTCGTAACGCTGTCGAAAACCGGCACCATGATGGAAGCGGCCACGGTGCTGAAGATCTCCCAGTCCGCCGTGAGTAAGCGGGTGGCGGCCCTGGAGCGGCAGTACGACCGGGCGCTCATCGAACGCCGAGGGCGTCGCGTGGTGTTGACGGCCTACGGCACGCGCCTCGTGGAAAAGGTGACGCCGCTCATTACCGAGCTCCGCAGCGTCTTCATCGAGGAGCCCACGCTGCAGCGGGGGAAGATCATTCTGGGCGTTTCCGAAGCTATCCTGGCGAGCTGGGCCCCGGCGCTCTTCGCCCGGGTGCGGGAGCGGCTGCCGGAGGTGGAGTTTGAGTTCCATGCCCAGCGCTCCCCCGTGGTGCTGGATCGGATTCGGTCCGGGGAATACATGGTGGGGCTCTGCACCGGCTCGGCGGAAGCTGATTACGACCTAGTATCGGAAGTGCTCCGTCTTGAGCCCATGGTGCTGGTGCCTTCAGCGCTTAAGCCCTTCACGCCCCCACAGGCCGGTGAGCTGCCGGTGATTACCATCGAATCCCGAAGCGGCGCCTGGGCCTCTATCGAAGAAGCCATGCGGCGTCTCAATATTCGGCGGGAGACGTCGCTGGAATCCTTTTTTTCCGTGGCCCAGATGGCGCTCGCGGGCTTCGGCCATGGGCTGATTCCCCGAGGCGTCGCCCGGACCCTCGGCATTCCCCTGGATAAATGCCTCGAACTTGGGGATCGGGGTCTAGCCCGCCCCGTACGCTTTGTGGCGCGCAAATCGATGTTCCTCCGGCCCCTCGTGCAAAGCGTGTACGCGGCGCTGGCGGACGAGGCCCAGGGCCTCGATCGCTAGTCAGGGCTTTGGTGCCGCGGCACACTCGGGGTTTGACCGCGGGAGGGTTCGCCATGGCTTTGGTGTTGCATCACTACGAGGGTTCGCTGTTCTCCGAGAAGGTCCGCCTGATGCTGGGCTATTACGGGCTTCCCTGGGAGAGCGTGGAGATCTCACCCATTATGCCGCGCCCGGCGCTCATGCCCCTGACGGGAGGCTATCGCCGAACCCCGGTGCTCCAGGACGGCGCTGATATTTTCTGCGACACCCACGCCATCAGCGAATATCTCGACGTGCTCTGCCCGGAGAAGGCCCTGGCGCCCCCGGCCCTTGCCCACGCCGCGCGGAGCCTCGCGGAGCGCGCTGATACGCACCTCTTTCAGGTGGTAGTGGCCCTCTGCTTCCAGCCTGCTGCGGTCGCCCCTATGATGGCGGCCCTGGGGCCCGACATGGCGGAAAAGTTTGCAGCGGATCGGGCCGAGCTCTCGGGGGGCCGGGGATCCATCGCCTCCCTATCTCCCAGCGCGGCGGAGGCGGCGCTGCGGGCGACCCTGGTGCCCCTCGAGGGGCAGCTGGCTCACGGCCCCTTCCTCCTAGGGGACGCCCCCACCATTGCAGACTTTTCCGTCTATCACTGTCTTTGGCTCCTCGCACGCAATCCCGTGGTGTCGGCCCTGCTGGCGCCCTTCAAGGCAGTGGGAGGTTGGATGGCTCGGTTGGCGGCCTTTGGACATGGCAGTTGGGTGGCGCGGTCTGCCGACGAGGCGCTTGCCCTAGGACGGGAGGCGGAGCCTCAAGCGCTGCCTCCGGCCTGGGCCGGGGCCGCCTCCGTGGAGAGCGGCGGACCGGCGCTGGGTAGTGCCGTGTCCGTGACACCGCTAGATTACGGCTGTATTCCCGTCACCGGCACCCTGGCTTACGCCACGGATCAGCTCTGCGGCGTCGATCGGGAAGATCCCCAGGCTGGGCGGGTTCGGGTGCATTTCCCCCGGGTGGGCTTCGCGCTTAAGGCAGAGGGCTAGCGCGCATCGTTTAAGACCCAGTCGTAGTGAAAGGCGATAGGGCCGTCGTAGGCGCGAAGCGACGGTCCCAGCGTTTCCGGGGCCGCCGAGGCGAGGTAGGCCAGGAGCGCTTCCTGCCCTGGGGGACAGTCGTCCCGGTACCAGTCAAAAAGGCTTGAGAGCGTCAGCACTCCGTCCTCGAAGGCGATTCCCCGGGGGTGTGCCAGATAGGCCTCGAGGGCGCCCTGAAGCTCCCGTTCAAGGTTCTCCCCGCTGAAGGGCTGCAGCAGAAGGTTCGGGCAGCCCAGGGACGCGCAGTTCAGGGCGAAGTGCACCCGAGGCTCGGCAAAGAGGGGGCGCAGAATGCGATGCTCAATGGCATTCAGGGACAGGGCGACGCCCTGCACCGTGATGAGGTCCTCGTCCCAGGGCCCAAAGCTCCAGGGCCAGCGCTTGAGATCGAGAATGCTTGTCACGGGGTAATCTCGCAGCACCCGCGCTACCGTGAGGGCGTTATACAGATTCGCCCAGTAGGCAAATTGCGCGTCCTGCGCCAGGCCCCGGGGGCCCCGCTGGGCTTCCGTCTGAACCCAGGCTTCAAGATCGGCCCGGTCTTCGTCGGTCACCGCACTATAGCGAAGGCGGTGGATTCCATCCGCGGCTTCCGTCACCAAGTAGCGCTCCAGGAAGCGCGGATAGAACGCCCCCGCCGGGCTGCCGCCACTGGCCAGGGCGGCTTGGGTCGCCGGTGCAAAATCCGCGAGGGGGGCGCCGTAGCCCAACACCGCGGCGAGGGCGGCGCTAGGGAGCAGGGCGAGCAAGGCAGCGAGGGCGGTGGATCTAAGGCTCAGCATGGGGCGGCAGCTCAAGGTTGGGGGTCCAGAGGGGGTTGAGATCCTTCGTGCTAGGGGCAGGGGTCACGCCGTCGAGGGTAAAGAAGCCGCTTTCCTGCGTGGTCTCGCTCCAGGCGTTCCAGGAGGGCCCTTCGCCCGTGGCAAAGGCGAGCCACTGGCGCTGAAAAGTTTCGGCGAGAGCCCAGCGCACCGGGTCCGTGCCGGCAAAGCGCTGCACGGAAGGGTGGTCTAGCGTGCCAAAGAGGTAAGGCACCTCTAAACCGTGGCTCGCCCCGAGCTGGCCCTTAAGGGCAGGCGAGGGGGCGTCAAAGCGGTAGAGCCAGCAGGCACCCTTCCCTTGGCTATGGCGCACGTAGGCGGCGCCCCGGCGCAGCAGGGGCACTTGGTAGTACAGGTCCGTTTCCGCGGCCGCAAGGCGCTGCCAGGGCGGGCGAGGGTCGAGCGGAGATTCGTAGGCCGCCCAGAGGGCGCCTGCCTCCGGCGGCGCGGGAAGGGTCGAGCGTTTAAGGCCCGCGCGAAGGCGGCGGAGGGCCGCCTGCTTCTCCAGCCCCCGCTGAGCAAATAAGAACAGGCGCTGCTCGTTCGCGTTGCACCCCAGGAGCAGAGGAAGTCCCCGTTCCGCTGCCCGGGTGATGCCGTCTTCCTCTGCCGTGCCGAGGCCGGCCTCACCCCGCTGGGGCCGAAAGACTCCATGGCCGAGCACGGGACGCAGGGCTTCATCGAGAGCGGCACCAAGGTTAAGGAGCTTCGGGAGGGGCAGGGCCCGCAGGGTGGAGAGGAGATCGGGCGTGCCGAGTTCCCCCTGGAGCCAATGCTGGCAGCGTGCGACCGCAGCCTTATCGAGCCAGGGGCTTGTCGCCGCGGATTGAATCACCGCGCGCTGGAAGGTGCCCTCGCTCCCCGCCAGGGTTAGCTGCGCAAGAATGCTCACGCCCCCGGCGGATTCCCCGAGCACGGTGATTTGGCTGGGATTTCCGCCAAAGGCTTCGATGTTCGTTCTCACCCAGCGAAGGGCCGCCTGCTGATCAAGCAGCCCAAGGTTCGGGGCTTCCGAAAGCGGCGGGAAGCCAAGGAGGCCCAGGCGATAGTTTAAGGTGACCACCACCACCTGATGCGTCTCGACCAGCCGGGCCGCCTCGTAGATGGGGTCCCGGGCGTCTCCATTGGTGAACCCTCCACCGTAGATCCACACCCATACGGGATGGGCTCCAGACGCGCGCGGAGTGTGAATGTTTAGGTGCAGGCAGTCTTCATCAGTAACGCCCACGGGGCGTAGGGCGAGGGCCTTGCCCGCGCGCTGAGGCGGCGCCGGGTGCGCGCTGGTGGCTTGATGCCGCCCCGGCGGCAGGGGCGCCGGCGGGGCGAGCCGTCGAGAGCCCACGGGGGGCTGAGCAAAGGGGATGCCGAGGAACTGTCGACAAGAGGAGGTTTCCTGACCCTCGATGTCCCCGGCGGGGCAGGTAACGCTAAGCCCTGGGGCTGCGGCGTTCATAAGCCTTCGTTGGCGCTTCGCTTGTGTCGCGGCTCGGCGTCGAGGCACCATCGAGCGAGGCTATCGACCCAGCTTTGCTGCGCATTGAGGCAGGGAATCAGCGTGTAGCGCTCGCCGCCGGCAGCTTCGAAGGTTTCCTTCCCCTGCATGCCGATTTCCTCGAGAGTTTCGAGGTTGTCGGCGACAAAGGCGGGGCACATCACGGCCAGCTTCTTGATGCCGCGCTTAGGTAGGGCTTCGAGGACTTGATCGGTGTAGGGCTCGATCCACTTGGCGCCACCGAGGCGCGACTGGAAGGCCACCTCCCAGCGGTCCTGGGGGAGATCGAGGGCCTTGGCGAGGAGCTTGGAGGTCTCGTAGACCTGATGGCGATAGCAGGTTCCGTGGGCCGGGGAGGGCACCTCGCAGCAATTCTCTACCTTTAAACAATGCGACCCCGTGGGATCGCACTTGCGCACCTGGCGCTCCGGGAGGCCGTGGTAGCTGAATAGCAGGTGGTCGTCGGGCTGGAGATGGGCTAGGGCCGTTTCTTCTAGGGCTTCGATGTATTCCGGGTCGTCGTAGAAGGGCGGCTGCACTTCGAGCTCGAAGGGATGGCCGAGCTCCGCGAGCACGCGCTCCGCTTCCACTACGGAGGTTTCCGTGGTGGACATGGCCCAGTGCGGATAAAGGGGCACGTAGCGCAGGGTTTTGATGCCCGTTTCCGCCAGCTCCTTAAGCACGCTTTCAATGGACGGCGAACCATAGCGCATGGCCCAGCGCACGGGGATGGGTAGGGCTTGGTCTAGGGCCTCGGCCAGCGCTTCCGTGGTGACCTTCAGGGGCGAGCCTTCGGGGGTCCAGATGCTCTCATAGGCTTCCGCACTCGCCTTGGGACGCCGGGGTAGGATGATCGCGGAAACCAAAAACCGTCGGAGTGCCCAGGGCAGATCCACTACCCGCTCGTCCATGAGGAATTCGTTCAGATAGCGCCGCACGTCGGGCACGGAGGGCGTGTCCGGGGAGCCGAGATTGACGAGAAGTACGGCGCGCTCGCTCATGGCCTAAACCCTTGGCGGGTGACATGGAAAAAGGTCGGGGATAGTATCCGCCCCCGTCCCCAATGTCACACTTGCGGAGCCTGCCTGTGCCTGAAACGGTCATCGTCGACTACGACGCCGGAAACCTAAGGAGCGTGCAGCGCGCCTGCGCGGAGGTAGGGCTCGCGGCAGAGATTAGTGCGGATCCGGCGCGCCTGCGCCGGGCAGATCGCATCATCTTTCCCGGGGTAGGCCAGGCGGGTAGCGCCATGGCCACCCTCAATCGCACCGGCCTCGCGGACGCCCTTCGCGAACGGCTGGGGGAGGGGGTTCCGGTGCTCGGCATCTGCCTGGGGCTCCAGATTTCCCTTGACCATTCGGAAGAGGGGGATACGCCGACCCTAGGGCTCGTGGCTGGGGAAACGCGGCGCTTTCAGTTCGACGATCCCTCCTTGAAGGTACCTCACATGGGTTGGAATACCCTAAGCCTTCGCCAGCTCCATCCCGTGCTTGAGGATCTACACGAGGACGATGCCTTCTACTTCGTCCACAGTTACTACACTGCGCCCCAGGATCCTGCGGTGGTGCTTGCTGAGGTCACTTACGAGCAGCCTTTCTGTTGCGCCCTGGGCAAGGACAACTACGTCGGGGTCCAGTTCCACACGGAGAAATCCGGTCGGGCAGGGCTGGCCTTGCTGGCGCGCTTCGCTGCCTGGGATGGGGTGTTCAAAGCCGCGGCAGGGGAGGCCAGCCGTGCTCACTAAGCGCCTCATTGCCTGTCTAGACGTGCGCGACGGAAAGCTCGCGAAGAGTGTGAAGTTCGTGGACACGAAGGATATCGGCGATCCCGTCGCCAAGGCCCGGGAGTATTACGACGACGGCCTCGATGAGCTGGTTTTCTACGACATTACGGCCTCCAGCGATGAGCGGCGGATCATGCTCGACGTGGTGGAAGCGGTGGCGGCGGAGGTCTTTATTCCTCTCTCCGTGGGGGGCGGCGTGCGCACCGTGGCCGACGCCACCGACTTGCGCCTTGCCGGCGCGGAAAAGATCAACGTGAACTCGGCCGCGGTGCAGCGCCCTGGGCTCATCGACGAATGCGCCCACGCCCTGGGCAATCAGAACGTCGTGCTATCCATGGACGTGCTGTGCGTGGAAGCAAGCGCTGCCGTGCCCTCGGGCTATGAAATCGTGATCAACGGTGGGCGCCTGCGGACCGGGCGGGATGCTCTGGCCTGGGCCTTGGAGGGGGTTAAGCGGGGCGCCGGGGAGCTGGTGGTGAACTCCATCGATGCCGACGGCACCCGGGACGGTTACGAACTCGCCCTCACTCGGCTCCTCAGCGAAGCTGTGCGCGTTCCCGTGATCGCGTCCGGAGGCGCGGGCAGGCCAGCGCATCTGGTGGAGGCTCTGACAGAGGGCGCCGCCGATGCGGTGCTGGTCGCCTCCATGGTGCACTTCGGGGATTATCGCTGTTCCGAGCTGAAGCAGGCCCTCGCCGATGCAGGGCTTCCCATGAGGATGCGTTGGTGAGCGATCTGGAACGGCGTCTGGCAGACCTTGAGGCGCGCTTCTCCTTTTTAGACGATGCGCTGGCAGAAACGGATCGCACCCTCGCGGAGCAGGGCGCCTTGCTGGAGGCTCTGCGGGCGGCGCTTCTGGAACTTCGGGAAACGGCGCATCAGGCTCCAGGCCCGGAGGGCCCAGAGCCTCCGCCCCCCCATTACTAAGGAGCACGGCATGAAAGCGATTTTGATCGAAGGCAGCGACCTGCGTTGGGGAGAGGTAGCGACGCCGGAACCGGGCGTGGGTGAGGTACGCATTCGGATTCGGGCCTCCGCCGTCAATCGCGCGGATCTCGTGCAGCGGGCCGGCGCCTACGCGCCGCCCCCCGGGGCGAGCCCGATCCTGGGCCTCGAGTGCGCCGGGGAGGTTGATGCCGTGGGTTCCGAGGTGGCGAACTTTGCCGTGGGGGATGCGGTGTGCGCGCTCCTGGCCGGGGGCGGCTACGCGGAAGCCGTGGTGGTGCCGGCGGGGCAGGTACGCCCCCTGCCGCCGGGCCTCAGCATGACGGAAGCTGCGGCCATTCCTGAGGTGTTTGCCACCGCCTACCTGAATCTCTACATGGAAGGGGCTGCGGCCCCGGGGGAGCGCTTCCTCGTGCACGCTGGGGCCAGTGGCGTGGGCACGGCCGCCATTCAGCTCGGCCAGCTGTTTTCGAACCCCGTGGCCGTGACCCTTTCTGGCGCATCGAAGGCCGAGCGGTGCATCGCCCTGGGGGCTGAGGCCGCCTTCGACCGGGGCGCGGAGGACTTCTGGGCGCAGATCGAGGCCTGGGCGGGGCCGAAGGGGGTCGACGTCATTTTAGATCCCGTAGGCGGGGCCTATGTGGAAGGCAATATGAAGGTGCTGGCGGTAGATGGCCGGCTGGTAATTATCGGACTCATGGGAGGCGCTCAGGCGAACCTGGGTCTGGGCCTCATGATGGTGAAGCGCCAGCGGGTGATCGGCTCGACGCTGCGGGCGCGCTCCGTGGCAGCCAAGGCTGCGGTCATGGACGCCCTCGAGCAGCGCCTTTGGCCAGCCTTTGGCAGCGGTGCACTGAAGCCGATCATCGAAACCACCTTCCCCATGGCCGAGGCCGATGCGGCCCATCAGCTCATTGCCCAGAACGGAACCGTTGGGAAAGTCCTTCTGACCCTCGGGGATTAATTCGCGCCAGATGTTGACAAGCGGCGTAGAAGCGAGGATCGTGCGCACCTCCTCGAGCGAGGTGCAGGACGCAGTAAGTGTGCGATGCGGCAGTCTCGATCAGAGGCGGGCCGCATTTTTTTTGCCCGTGCTTGGGGTAGAAGTTCCGGTGA
>JADHNT010000118.1 GCA_016779385.1 Pseudomonadales bacterium | reverse complement strand
GGGGCCGGCCTACACGGCGACGTTCAACGATTACTACCGGGAGGTGCTGGGGGTGAAAACGCCCCGCACCTACGTGACGTCCGCGGGCATCTACGGCCGCTGGGATCAGCGGCATCAGACCCCGGGTTATGGGAAGGTCCCCGTGGCGAATACGGCGGTGGATCTGGCCTGGGCCTTGTCTCAGAACCCGAAGATGCGCCTACTTGTGCTCCAGGGCTTTTACGATTTGGCGACGCCCTACGGCGCAACGCGCTACGTGCTCGACCACCTAGAGATCCCGGAAGCCCGGCGCGAGGACATTACCCTCGAGTTCTTCGAAGCGGGCCACATGATGTACCTGCATCCCGAGTCCGCGGCGAAGTTCCGCCGCGATCTGGTCCGGTTCATCGACCGCTAAGGATAAAGAACGCCAAGGGAGGGACCCACCCGCCCTTGGCGTTGCAGCCAAGCCAACTCTCGCCGAACCTGACGCGTAACTTTCCAGACGATTTCTGGGCGCCGATACTGGCCGGGGACGGTCGGTGGGTGGAGCACGAGTTGCGGTGCATGGGGCACGGGGTGATCAACGGGCGCGAAGGGGCCCGACCCTTACGCAGTCGGGAAGCGACCCTTACGCAGCGGGGCTTTAGCGGAAGGCCGCGTAGTCGATGGGACCATGGCGATCGAGGCGGCGAGAGACTGGCGCCATGGGGTATTTCAGGCCCGTGGCGCAGTTGAAAAGCAATACGCGATCCCCTGGGGCCACCTGGCCCCGCGCCAGGGCCGCTTCATAGGCGGCGTAGGTGGCGGCGCCCTCGGGGCATAAAAGCACCCCTTCCTCCTTGGCGACGGCGCTTTGGGCGGCGAAGATGGCATCGTCGTCCACGGCGATGGCGAAGCCGCCGCTTTCGCGGACGGCGCGGAGAATCAAAAAATCCCCCACGGCCACGGGAACGCGAATGCCCGCTGCGGCGGTGTGGGCATTTTCCCAAACCGGCGCGTGTTCCTCCCCGGCTTCGAAGGCTTTGACGATGGGCGCGCAGCCCGTAGCCTGCACGGCCACCATGCGCGGCCGCTTCGAGCCAATCCAACCGAGGGCCTCCAGCTCCGCAAAGGCCTTCCACATGCCAATAAGCCCCGTGCCCCCGCCGGTGGGATAGAAAATGACGTCCGGCAGTTCCCAGCCGAGCTGTTCTGCAAGTTCCAGCCCCATGGTCTTCTTTCCCTCGATACGGTAGGGCTCTTTCAGCGTAGAGACATCAAACCAGCCCGCCTGCGCTTTGCCCTCCCCGATGATTTTCCCGCAGTCATTGATCAGACCATTGACGCGATAGACCGTTGCGCCCTGGAGTTCGATCTCGGAGATGTTGACCTCGGGCGTGTCATCGGGGCAGAGCACGGTAGCGCGCAGCCCGGCCCGGCTCGCGTAGGCGGCAAGGGCAGCGCCAGCATTGCCGTTGGTGGGCATGGCCAGGTGCCGAAGGCCCAGTTCCTTGGCCATGGCGACGGCCAGGGCGAGGCCTCGGGCCTTGAAGGAGCCCGTGGGCAGGCGCCCCTCGTCTTTGACGAGCACTGCCCCGCGGGGGCCCAGCCCCAACTTTTTGCCCAGCCGGGGCAGGGGAAAGATGGGCGTCATCACCTCGCCTAAGTCCACCACGTTCTCTGTTTTCGTGACCGGGAGGAATTCCCGGTAGCGCCAGAAGCCGCCGGCCCGCGCAGCAAGGCGCTCCTTGTCGAGCGCTGCGCCGAGGGCCGCGAGGTCATAGCGCACGAGGAGCGGCCGGCCCACGGCAGACAGGCCATGGACTTGCCCGGCCTCGAAACGCTCGCCCGTGAGGCCGCATTCGAGGTGGGTTACAAAGGTTGGGTATTCACTGCTCATGGTGAGACGCTCCGGGCGCTAGGGAGGAGAGCACGCTAAGGCCCTCCGCTTGGGTTGGCAACATCCTGGGCCCCTGGCTTGGGCCCCGGGCGGCGAAGGCGTATGGTCGGGGTGGGAGAACGGGAGGATGCCACCATGGCCTATATCGAAGGACGCCTTGTACATGACGCCGACAGCCACCTCATGGAGCTGGCGGATTGCCTCAACCCCTACTTTGAGCGGGACCTGCTGCCGCGGTTTCTTGAGCATCCGAATTTTGGGGTGCAGGTGGGAAACCGACGGGCCGTCGAGGAAGCGGCGAAGCGCCAGCAAGATGAGGCCTTTCGGGCCAGCGCTCGGGAAAACATCATGCTGCGCAAGAACTACGACGCCCATGGCGCGTTCCTGCGGGCCGATCGGCCGGCCGCGGTAGACCACCTTGGGGTGGCTAGCCAGCTGGTCTTTACCACCTTCTGCCTTGGAAATTTCGGCTTTGATCAGCTCGGGGATAAGGCCCTGTGCTACGGCGCAGCCCGGGCCCATAACCGCATGATGACGGATTTTTGCTCCGTCGATCGCCGTCTGCTGGCCACGGCCTACGTGCCGCTGGAAGACTTCGATGAAGCGGAGCGTACGGCTCGGGAGGCCATTGACCTGGGAGCGAAGGCGCTCATGGTCCCCTCCTGGTGTCCTCAGAATCATAGTCCCAGTCATCTGGGGCTCTTCCCCGTTTGGGCCCTCGCTCAGGAGGCAGGGCTGCCCATCGTTTTCCACGTTGGGGGTGAGGAGAAGGTGAACCTGACCTACAAGGTCAACGGCTTGCCGCCCGTGCCCGATTTTCATGGCGGGGATGCAAACTTTACGTCATTGACCTATCTGCCGATTTCGACCTCCGTCCAGCAGACCCTGGCGGCGCTGATCATCGATGGCGTCTTTGATCGCTTCCCGAGGCTCAAGTGGGGCGCGGTAGAGCTGGGGGCGTCTTGGCTGCCGGGCTGGCTGAGAAACCTTGATTCTGCGGCCCACGCCTTTGTGAAAAATGAGGAGCGGCTGCAGAAGCTTTCCGCGAAGCCTTCGGAGATAGCCCAGCGCCAGCTTCGGGTTACGCCCTATCCCCACGAGGACACGGGCTGGATTATCGCCAATTCCCATGAGGACATGTGTCTCTTCTCGACCGATTTCCCCCATGTGGAAGGGGGGCGAAACCCCCTGAAGCGCTTTGGCGAGGCCCTCGAGGGCTTGCCTCAACGCGCCGTGGATGCGTTCTTCGCCAATAACTTCATCGATCTGATGGGCGATGGCCTCGAGCCGGCCCTGCGGCGTCCCACCGCCGCTTAACCCTGGCGGCGGGCGTCAAGGCTCCAGGGGCCTCCGCCCAGCCCTGCTAAGCCTAGGAGCCCCGCCATGATGGCGAGGTTTTTAATGAAGTTCTGCATTTCATGAGCAGTCTGGAGTTCGCCTGCCGGGAGGTTCCAGAAGTCGTGCAGGACGATGGAAATCACCAAGGTGAGGCCAGCAAGTACAAAGGCGAGGGGACGGGTAGCGTAGCCAAGGGCGAGGGCCACACCCCCGCCGACCTGCAGGAGAATGGTGAGCACGAGAAAAAAGGGGATGAAAACCATCCCGTGCTCCGCCATATAGGCCACCGTGCCCTCCCAGCCCGTGATCTTACTCAGCCCCGGCAGGAGGAAATAAACGCCCAACAGCACGCGGCCACTGGTGGTCATGAGGGGGGCAAAGAAGGTCGGCATTGGATGCTCCTTTCGACTTAAGCGGGGTGGGCTTGCACGCTGGGTCGGCTTCGAACTCGTTCGTGCCAGGCCGCGAGCGCCGTCAGGCTGGCATCGGGCGCAAGATTCACCCGCGCGGCGGCAAACTCCACAAGGCAGACCGCTGAAATATCGGCCACGGTAAAGCGTTCTCCCGCCAGAAACGGGCGGGACGTAAGTTCTTCATTTAGGCGGGCGTAGTATTTTTTCGCCAAGCCCTCGCCGCGCAGGCGCTGCGCTTCAATGGGTTTCACTAGCCCCGCCGCCGCCACGATGGGGCCGTTTACCCAGGCCGCACCAATGTGCGCGAAGAGTTCGAGCTCCAGTTGCCGATGGACCGCTTCGATCTGCGCCGTCTCTAGAGGGTCCGTGCCAAAAAGATTCGGCTCCGGTGCCAGCGCTTCCAGATAGCGGCAAATGGCGACGCTCTCGGGTAAGCAGGTGCCGTCCGGTAGCTCAAGCACGGGAATTTTTCCGCTGGGGTTTTTTCCGAGGAAGGCCGAGGTCTTGGTCTCCCCGCCCCGGAGGTTGACCTCCACCACGTCGAGCCTAAGGCCCTTTTCTTCGGCGAAGATCAGCACCCGGCGGGGATTTGGCGCGCCCTTAAAGCTATAGAGTTTCATCATAACCCGTCCGCGTCCCCGGCTACTTTTCCCGGACGCTACGGTCTTGGCTGGCAAAAGGCAATGGACCCTGGCTGCCCCGCGGAGGAACTTTGCAGGGAGGCGCGGGTCAGCAAAAAGGAAAACCCCCTTTTCGTTTTCGGAGCGATTGCCCTCATGAGCAAGCCACGTATTGCGATCAATGGTTTTGGACGCATCGGCCGCACCATTTTGCGCATTGCCAAATTGCGCCGGCACTACGACGTGGTGGCCGTCAACGATTTAGCCTCGCCTGATCAGCTCGCCTACGCCTTCAAGTACGACAGCATTCACGGCATCTTCCCCGGCGAAGTGAAGCTAGACGGAGATCACCTCACCGTCGCGGGCGACCGTTTCCAGCTGCTGCAGGAACGGGACCCGGCCCGCTTGCCCTGGGGTGAGCTAGGGGTGGACTACGTGGTGGAAAGCTCTGGGGCTTTTCGCTCGCTTGTGGATCTGCAAAAGCATTTGGATCGGGGCGCGCAGCGGGTCGTGCTGACGGTGCCCTGCAAAGACCCCTTGCCAGCGACGCTGGTCATGGGGGTGAATGATCAGGTGCTTACGCCTGAAGCCCGCATAATTTCCAACGCCAGCTGCACGACGAACTGCGCAGCGCCCCTAGCCAAGGTGTTGCATGAAACGGTGGGCATCAAGCGCGGTCTGCTCAATACAGTGCATGCCTACACCTCCGATCAGCGGCTCATCGATGCGCCCCACGACGACAAACGTCGATCTCGCAATGCCGCTTCAAACATCGTTCCCAGTTCGACCGGCGCGGCCCGAGCCATTGGGCAGGTGCTCCCGGAGCTGGCCGGGCGCCTAGACGGCCTTGCCATGCGCGTGCCTGTGCCCGATGGCAGCGTGGTGGATCTGACCGTTGAGGTGGAGCGGGATACGGACATTCAGGAGATCAACGCCGCCATGCGTGCCGCTGCCGAGGGGTCCATGAAGGGTATTTTGTCCTACTGTGATGAGCCCATCGTGAGCTCGGACATCATCGGCAATAGCCACTCCAGCATCTTTGATGCGGGCCTCACCCAGGTCATGCAAAAGCGCATGGTCAAGGTGATTAGCTGGTACGACAACGAGTGGGGCTACAGCACGCGGGTGGAGGAGCTGATTGGGCGCCTCGCGGTGATGGATGGCCTTGCGAACCCCTAGCCCGGAAGTGTGCAATGAGCGCTTCACTTGGGGGCGGGAAGCATGCAGGTGACGGCGCGCACGCCAGCCATGACTGCCATGACCGCGCTGACGCTCCACGACCTCTCCGGCGGGCGCTTTATGCTTGGCCTGGGCGCCAGCGGGCCCCAGGTGGTAGAGGGGCTTCACGGCGTGCCCTTCAATCCGGCCTTAACGCGGCTCCGGGAAACGGTGGAGGTTTGTCGCCTGATTTTCGCCGGGGAGAAGGTGGTCTACGAAGGTAAGACGCTCATCCTTCCCCGCCCCGGAGGGCAGGGGAAGGCGCTACCGGTTGCACTGCCTTGCGCTGGTGGTCATGACGCGGCTGATCCATGGCAATGAACTGGGGCAAGGTGAAGTCCGGCGGCGGATCGCCGATGACGATCACCGGGTCCGAGGAAAAGGCCTGGTGGTTCATATCGACGGC
>JADHNT010000117.1 GCA_016779385.1 Pseudomonadales bacterium | reverse complement strand
ACTATCTTCGCGAGGCGCTCCGTCCCTTGGGGGTGCAGGTGAGCCGCCTTGCGCAGGGCGTTCCCCTGGGGGGAGAGCTCGAGTTCGTCGATGGCGGCACGCTGGGGCGCGCCTTCGCCGGCCGTACGGCGCTGAGCTGATGGCCTTCGATTCCACTCCGGCCCTTCAAGGGGCCTTTTTCATTGATTCGCCCGCGCGCTTCGACGCTCTTCTAGAGGCCATCGAAGACAACGGCCTGTGGATCCTCGATACGGAGTTTGAGCGCACGGACACCTACTATCCGAAGCTCGCGCTGCTCCAGAGTGCGATTGCCGGGCAGACGACCCTGCTCGATCCCCTCACGCTCGATGCGGGGCAGAAGGCACGCCTGCGAAGCCTCCTGGAGCGCAACGATATTCTGAAGGTGCTGCATTCCTGCGGCGAAGACCTCGAGGCCCTGGCCTATTTCTTCGATGCGGCCCCCGCAGCGGTTTTTGACACACAGCTTGCGGCAGCCTTCCTGGGCCACCGCTGGGGCCTGGGCTATGGCGCCCTCGTCGAGACCTTCCTGGGGCTCGCGGTGGAGAAGGATGAAACGCGCTCGAACTGGCTCCGTCGCCCCCTCTCCGAGGCTCAGCAGCGCTACGCGTGCTTAGATGTCATCTATCTGGAGGCGCTTTGGCCCCAGCTTCGAGACCAGCTTGATGAGCAGGGGCGCTTCCCCTGGGCTCAGGAGGAGAGTGATGCGCTCCTCGCTGAAGCGGCCGCGCGGGGCGATGAAACCCGTGCCTGGCTCGGTCTGAAAAGCGCCACGCAACACAGTCGCCGTACCCAAGCGGCCCTGCGAGAACTGGCGGCCTGGCGCGAGCGCATGGCGAAAAGCCTTGATCGGCCCCGGGGGCGGGTGCTCCGGGATGAACACCTCCTGGCCCTGGCTCGGGCGCCGGCGGCTCCCGAGCGCTGGGCAAGCTTGGAGATTCCGCCCGGTGCCCTGAGGCGCTGGGGTGAGGAACTCGCGGCCCTGCTTGCGCCCATCGCCTCTGCGCCGGAAGCCAGCTTGCCCCCGGCCCTGCCCGCGCCGCCGGGGCGGGAAGCCCAGGGGGCCCTTAAGGCCCTTAAGGCGGCAGCTCAGGGCGCTGCGGAGCGTTTTAAGCTGGCGCCCGAATTGCTTGGGCGCAAGAAGCTTTTGGAAGCCTTCTATCTGGAGGACGCGGTGCCTGAAGCCTTTCTCGGTTGGCGAAAAGCCGTGGTATTGGATGCCCTGAAGGCGGCGAAGGCGGGGACCCCATGAGCGGTGTACTGGTGCAGGTTTATCGCTCCCCGCGGCGCGCGGAGACCTATCTGCTGACGGAGAAGGCCAAGGGGCTTCAAGCGGTGCCCGAAGCGCTTCTGGGCACCTTTGGCAACCCCGAGCCGGCCTTCGTGTTTCACCTCACGGCCCAGCGCGCCCTGGCCCATGCCGATCCGGCGCAAGTGCTGGCGGCTATCCAGGAGAAGGGGTTCTACCTGCAGCTGCCGCCCCCGAAGGACGAACCCTGATGGAGCGCTTTTGGGAGCATTTGACCCTTGAGGAACTCTCCCCTAGCCAGTGGGAATCGCTCTGCGATGGCTGCGCCCAGTGTTGCCGTATCAAGCTTGAAGACGAGGACGACGGCACCCTCGCCGAGACCGCCGTGGTGTGTCACCTGCTCGATCGGGACGGGTGCCGCTGCACCGCCTATGCGGACCGCTCCACCCTGGTGCCTGATTGCGTCACCTTAACGCCCGAGGCCGCGCGTACCCTGCGCTGGATGCCGGAAACCTGCGCCTATCGCCGCCTCGCCGAAGGGCGGCCCTTGCCCCCCTGGCACCCCTTGCTCACGGGCAACCCCGATAGCGTCCACGAGGCCAGGGCCTCGGTGCGCGGGCAGGTGCTGTCCGAGGTGGATGTTCACCCGGACGATTTCGAGGCCCATATCATTCGCTGGGTGACGCCCTAATGGGCTACGGTGGGGCCTGGCTTGTCTACTACGGCTGTGCTGGCCTGTTTCTCGCCCTGGGGTTCCGCGTCTCTCGCGCCTGGGCGCCGGGGGTGCGCACGCTTCTGCGCTGCCTTGCGGCGGCCACCGTACTTCCCGTGGCTCCGGCAGGGCAGGCCGGGGAATATTGGGTGCCGGCGTTCATCAGTGCGCTCTTCGAAGGCCTCTTTCAGAAAAGTGGCGATCCCGCCGCGGCCCTGCAGATTCTGGGCATGAGCTGGGGCCTGGGGCTGTGCCTGGCTGCGCTGCTGGCCTTCCTCGCCGAGCGCCGGAGCAAAGGGGCTTAGGCCGCGGCTTGATCGCCCCCAGCGCGAACCGTACTCTTGGCCCTCGCAAATTCTTTCCTTCGCCTTGGTGTTTTACCTATGAAATTCGAAAGCACAGAGTCCTATATCGTGACCGAAGAGCTGGGCCTCGCCGTGAATGCGGCGGTGACCCTTCAGCGCCCGCTCCTGATTAAGGGAGAGCCGGGTACGGGTAAAACGCTCCTGGCGGAACAAGTGGCCGAGTCCTTTGGCACGGAACTCCTCACCTGGCACATCAAGTCCACCACCAAGGCCCAGCAGGGGCTTTATGAGTACGACGCGGTGTCGCGCCTGCGCGATTCCCAGCTTGGGGATGAGCGGGTTAAGGACATCAAGAATTACATTCGCAAGGGCAAGCTTTGGGAGGCCTTCGAGCGCGACGAGCGCGTGGTGCTCCTCATCGATGAGATCGATAAGGCCGACATCGAATTCCCGAACGACCTCCTGCAGGAGCTCGATCGCATGGAATTTTTCGTCTATGAAACGGGCGAAACCATCAAGGCCAAGCAGCGGCCCATCGTGATCATCACCTCGAACAACGAAAAAGAGCTCCCGGACGCCTTCCTGCGCCGCTGCTTCTTCCACTACATTGACTTCCCCGATCGGGAAACCATGCAGGCCATCGTCGATGTGCACTTCCCCGCCGTAAAGCAGGATCTGGTGAAGGAAGCCCTCGAGATCTTCTTCGACGTGCGCAAGGTGCCAGGCATGAAGAAGAAGCCGTCCACCTCCGAGCTCATCGATTGGCTGAAGCTGCTCATGGCCGACGACATCCCCGAGGAAATCCTCACCAACCGGGATACCACCAAGGCCATTCCGCCCCTTTACGGAGCCTTGGTGAAGAACGAGCAGGACGTGCACCTGCTTGAGCGTTTGGCCTTCATGAATCGTCGCGACAGCCGCGGCTAGGGATCGCCGGCACCTTTCGGTGCCGCCGCCAGGAGACCGGCATGCTCATCGACTTTTTCTTCACCCTGCGCCGCCATCAGGTGCCGGTGACGATTCGAGAACTGCTAGACCTCATCGATGGCCTCAAGCATCGCTTGGTGTACAGCGATGTGGATGAGTTCTATCAGGTGTCCCGGGCCATCATGGTCAAGGACGAAAAGCACTACGATAAGTTTGATCAGGCCTTTGGGGTGTACTTCAAGGGCCTTGAGGACCTCCAAGGGCTCCTCGAATCCCTCATCCCCGACGAATTCCTCCGCCGCGAATTCGAGCGCTCCCTCACCCCCGAGGAGCTCGAAAAGATCGAAAGCATGGGCGGCCTCGAGAAGCTCATCGAAGAATTCCGTAAGGCCAAGGAGTCGGCGGAAAAGGGCGGCGAGGGCGAAGGCGAGGGGGACGAGCCCGGCGAGGGTGGCAAGGGCGAACAAGAGGGGCAGGGGGGGCAAGGCCCGAACGGCTCCGGTGGTCGCGGCGGCAAGGGCAAGAAAAAGAAGGGGAAGAAGGCCTGGGATCGCCGCGCCTACAAGAACCTTGACGATTCCGTGGAGCTCGGCACGCGAAACATCAAGCTCGCCCTGCGGCGCCTGCGCAAGCTGGCCCGCACCGGTAAGGAAGAAGAGCTCGACATGGACGGGACCATCCGGTCCACGGCCCATAACGGGGGCTTGCTGGATATCCGCCTCCAGGCCGAGCGGAAGAACACGGTGAAGGTGCTCTGCTTCTTTGACGTGGGTGGCTCCATGGATGCGCACGTGAAGATCTGCGAAGAGCTCTTCTCCGCGGCGCGCACCGAGTTCAAGCACATGGAGTATTTCTACTTCCATAACTTCATCTATGAATCGGTATGGAAGGACAACCGGCGGCGCATGGCGGAACGCCTGGCCACCTGGGACGTACTTCACAAGTACCCCTCGGACTACAAGGTGGTTTTTGTGGGCGATGCCACCATGGCGCCCTACGAGATCACCCATTCCGGGGGCAGCGTGGAGCACTGGAACGAAGAGCCTGGGGCCCTGTGGATGCAGCGTCTTGCAGGGGTCTATAACAATCTGGTGTGGATCAATCCCACGCCCCAGGACACCTGGGAGTACTCCGGGTCCGTGGAACTGATTCGAGGCCTGGTGGGGGGGCAGATGTATCCCCTCACCATTGCAGGCCTGGAAGAAGCCATGGGCGTGCTGTCCAAGTAAGCCGTGACATCGGCGCCTGCGCTTGCGGTTGCGCTGTGCGCCGATCGCCCGGAGCTCGAAAAGCTTGAGGGAAAGCTCGCGCGCCTAAAGGCCGCGGGCAAACCCGTCGACCGTCTCCAAGCGCGCTATGACGCCCTGGCTGCCCGCTCCGCTGCGGCCGTCTTGGCGAATGCGGAAGCGCTCCCCGTACCACGCCTGAATGACACCCTGCCCATTGCTGAGCGGGCGGAGGAGATTGTGGAGCTCCTCAAGGCGCATCAGGTGCTGGTGATCGCGGGGGAGACAGGCTCGGGGAAAACCACCCAGCTCCCGAAGCTGGCCATGGCGGCGGGGCTGGGCATTGCCGGACGCATTGGCCATACCCAGCCTAGGCGGCTGGCCGCGCGGGCCGTAGCGCGGCGCCTGGCGGAGGAGCTCGGCGTGACCCTTGGGGACACGGTGGGCTTTCAAACGCGCTTCGATGACGTGATGAGTGCGGACACGCGGATCAAGCTCATGACCGACGGCATTTTGCTGGCGGAAACGCAGCGTGATCCGGCGCTGCGAGCCTATGACTGCCTCATCATTGACGAGGCCCACGAACGCAGTCTCAACATCGATTTCCTTCTGGGCTACCTGGCGCGCCTTTTGCCCCAGCGGCCCGATCTCAAGCTCATCATCACCTCCGCTACCATTGATCTGGAGCGCTTTGCGGCCCACTTCGCCCGGCCTGGGCCCGAGGGCACAGCCGTGCCCGCGCCGATCATTGAGGTATCGGGCCGGACCTTCCCCGTGGATTTGGAATACCTGCCGCCGGAGGGAGAGAGCACGGGTCTGGAGGCGGGGCTCCTAGGGGCCCTAGAGGCCATCGATCGCCTAGAGCGGAGCGGCCAGGCGCCGCCTCCCTATGCTCGGGATGTGCTCGTATTTTTGCCGGGGGAGCGGGACATTCGCGATGCGGCAAAGGCCCTTCGGGAGGTCCACCCCCTGCGCGGCGCCGAGGTGCTGCCGCTCTACGCACGCCTGTCCAATGCCGATCAGCAGCGGGTGTTTAATCCCGGCGGGGCCCGGCGCATCGTGCTGTCCACGAACGTGGCGGAGACCTCCCTGACCGTGCCGCGCATCGGCTACGTGATCGACAGCGGGCTGGCCCGCATTTCCCGCTACAGCTATCGCTCTAAGCTCCAGCGCTTGCCCGTGGAGCCCATTTCCCAGGCGAGCGCGGCCCAGCGCGCGGGGCGCTGCGGGCGCCTGGCGCCGGGGGTGTGCTTTCGTCTCTTTGACCAGGCGGATTTCGAGGCGAGACCCGCTTTCACGGATCCGGAGATTCGCCGAACGAACCTGGCGTCCGTGGTGCTGCGCATGAAGGAGCTGGACCTCGGGGACCCGGAAGCCTTTCCCTTCCTCGAACCCCCGGAGCCCAAGGCCCTGTCCGATGGGCGCCG
>JADHNT010000031.1 GCA_016779385.1 Pseudomonadales bacterium | reverse complement strand
TGCCTGCGCCTACGCTGCCTTCCGCAATGGGGCCCCCCTTGGCGGCCTCCAGGGCCTCCCGCACGTGGCCGGGCCGCACCGGGTCGGACCACATGTCGTTCACCCGGCCGTCGTTCGTTTCCCCGACGATGGGGTTGATGGTGTGCTCCCCCATGCCCGGTTGGTCGTAAAGCCAGTCCACGAGGCCCCGGGCGGCGCTCCAGACGCAAAGGGTGCAGGTGAGGACGATAGGCGTCTCCAGCTCCCCAAACTCTCGCACCTGCGTCTCTCCGATGAGCTTGCCGTAGCCGTTACCCACGTGAATCCAGGCGGCCATAGGGTGGGTGTAGAGGTTGCCGGGGCCCGGGATAATGGCGGTCACGCCGGTGCGGATGCGGTCCCCCTCAATGAGGGTTTTGTGCCCCACCTTCACCCCGGCGACATCCGTGAGGGCGTTTAGGGGGCCGGGGGTGAAGACCCCGGGCACCACGCCGAAGTCCCGAGCTCGCCCCCGGGGGCCATCCTCTGCCCCAGCGCTGAGGGTGAGAGCGAGAAGCGCGAGGGCGCTGAAAATTCGGCTCCGGGCCATGGCGGGGCTCCTAATCTTCCTGCTGTTGAAAGGCGTTGAGTTCCTCCTCGCTGAGGAAGTGCAACAGCTCGCCGCCAAAGAACCACAGCAGGTGCCGATCGACCCCTTCCCACAGGGAGGGGAAGCGGCGGTGAAGGCGGAGCAGGACGTCCTGCCCCAGGAATTCGTAGTCGGGCTCCTGGGCGCTGACGGCCTCCAGGAGGCGATCGAGGCTGGCCTGGAGGGGGTCGAGCTCGTCGCTGTCGCTTTGCGCCTTGGCCGCGCCTAGGAGGGCGATAAGTTGCCGCAGGCGCTGAAGATTTGGGGCCAGTGCGCGCGGCGCCACGAGGCTTTCGTCCGTTCGCATTTCACCCCCCCTCTGCTAGAGTACGGCGCCGCTGCTTTATTCCCTTCTACAGGACGCGTTATGACCACCGCCGCATTGTCCATTGCTGGCCTAAGGAAAGTCTATGCCGACGGCTTTACCGCGCTAAAGGGCATCGATCTTGAGGTAAAAGAGGGCGATTTCTTCGCCCTGCTCGGGCCTAACGGCGCTGGCAAGTCCACCACCATCGGCATCATCTGCTCCCTCGTGCGTAAGACCGAAGGGGCCGTAAAAATCTTCGGCATCGACGTGGACAAGGACTTTGCCGCGGCCAAGCGCCTCATTGGCGTGGTGCCCCAGGAATTCAATTTCTCCATCTTCGAAAAGGTGGGGGATATCGTTGAGGTGCAGGCCGGCTTTTACGGCCTATCCCTTCGGGATGGGGCGGTGAATACGGAGAAATACCTCAAGCGCCTTGGGCTCTGGGACAAGCGCAACGCCCAGGCGCGGCACCTTTCTGGGGGCATGAAGCGGCGCCTCATGATTGCCCGGGCGCTGGTGCACGAACCCCGGCTGCTGATCCTCGATGAGCCGACGGCGGGGGTGGATATCGAAATCCGCCGGTCCATGTGGGCCTTTTTGGAGGAGATGAACCAGGCGGGCACCACCATCATCCTCACCACCCATTATTTGGAAGAGGCCGAGTCCCTGTGCCGCAACATTGCGATCATTGATCACGGGGAAATCGTCGAGAACACCTCCATGCGGGCGCTTTTGGGGCAGCTCACCACGGAAACCTTCGTGGTGGATTTGGCCGAGCCCGTGGCGGCCGCGCCGGAGGTGCCGGGCTTTGCCTTCCGCCAGGTAGATGCCCAATGCCTCGAGCTCGATTTGACCCGGGGCCAACATTTGAATGCGGCCTTTGCCGCCCTCGACAGCGCTGGGCTGAAGGTAATGAGCCTGCGCAACAAGAGCAATCGCCTAGAGCAGCTGTTCGTGAGCCTCACGGCCAGCGAAGGCAGCGCGGAGACCCTCGTTCATGGCTGAGTCCACCCCCCACCTTTCCCCGGCGGAAGCCAAATCCACCCTGAGCGCTGACTGGGTTGCCTTTCGCACCATCGTGATCAAGGAAATCCGTCGCTTCCTGCGGATCTGGCCCCAGACCTTGGTGCCGCCGGCGATCAGCATGGTGCTCTACTTTTTGATTTTCGGAACCTTCATCGGCAGCCGGGTGGGGCGGATGGGGGGGCTGGATTACATGGCCTTCATCGTGCCCGGGCTCATCATGATGAGCGTGATCACCAACGCCTATTCGAACGTGGCCTCCTCTTTCTACTCTACGAAGTTCCAGCGCAGCATTGAGACCATGCTCGTGGCGCCCATCCCCAACGGGGTGATCCTGGCAGGCTTTGTGGCCGGGGGCGTGGCCCGGGGCCTTTGCGTAGGCGCCATCGTCACCATCATGGCGGGCTTCTTCGTGGACTTTACGATCCACAGCTTTGCCCTCACCGTGGGCATGATTCTCATGACCGCCGTGCTCTTCTCCCTGGGCGGCTTCATCAACGCGGTATTCGCCGATAAGTTTGACGATATCTCCATCATTCCCGCTTTCGTGCTCACGCCCCTGACCTACCTTGGAGGCGTGTTCTACAGCCTCGATCTGCTGCCGGACTTCTGGCGCACCGTCTCCTACTTCAATCCCATCGTGTACATGGTTTCGAGCTTCCGCTACGGCATCTTTGGGGTGAGCGGGGATGTGCCGGTCTACTTGTCCGTGGCCGCCATCGGGGGCTTCGTGGTGTTGTTCTGGACGATCTCCCTCGTGCTGCTCAATCGCGGAACGGGCATCCGGGCCTAGCATGGCCGGGCCCATCGCTGGCGACGTCAGGGAAAGCCCCCTCGGGCGCGAGCGGGACTACGCCGGGGGCTACGATCCGTCCCGACTCTACCCCATTGCCCGCGCGGACAGCCGCAGCACCTTAATAGCCGCGCCGGCCCGGGGTTTCCACGGGGTGGATTGGTGGACGGCCTTTGAGCTGTCCTGGCTCGACGGGGACGGGCGGCCCCAGGTCGCCGTGGGGCGCTTTGCGGTGCCCGCGGACAGCCCCTGCATCGTCGAATCAAAATCTCTGAAGCTCTACCTAGGCGGCCTCTATAACGTGGCTTATGAATGCTGGGCGGCTTTGGAAGCGGTGCTGACGGCGGATCTGTCGGCGGCGGCGGGGGCCCCCGTGGGAGTGACGCTGGAGTCCCTCGCAGCCTTTGAGGCCCGGGGCTTTGATCGCTTCCTCGGCATCTGCGTCGATACGGCGCCGCTTCGGCAGGAGGCGGAGCTGCTGGCGGCGGAGGGACAGGAGACGGCGTCGGTGCGTCAGCGCTTTCACAGCCATCTGCTTCGGAGCCTCTGCCCCGTGACCGGCCAGCCCGATTGGGGCTCGGTGGAGCTGCTCTTTGAAGGGCCTGAGCTCGATCCCGCCGGGGTGCTCGCCCTGGTGCTCGCCCAGCGCGAGCACAACGGTTTTCACGAGGCGACGGTGGAGCGGCTTTATGCGTCCCTCGAGGCCCTTCAAGGCGCCGCCTATGTGGCGGTACGCGCGGCCTACTGCCGCCGCGGTGGCATCGATATCACCCCGTGCCGAGCCTCCGCGCCGACGCCCTTCAACTCCCTACGCCTGGCTCGCCAGTAGCCTGCTCTCGGGCCCGTAGGGCCGCGACGATTTCTCCGTGCTTCTCCCGGGTCATGGGATAGGTCAGGAGGGGGAGGGCGGCTAGCAGTAACCCGCCAGCCGTTCCCAGTGCGTAGGTCAGAAGCAGCCCGTTCAGGGCCGCGCTGTCGTTCTGCGTGCCAGGTACGAAGCCGAAGGCCCAATCGAGGATCGTAAAGCTGAGCCCCACCCCGAGGGCGGCCCCCAGCTTGTTCGTGGTGGTGAGCAGGGCGAAGTAGAGCCCGGCCCGTTTCTGTCCGCTCCTGAGCTCATCCTCGTCCGTCAGGTCTGCCATCATGGAACGCAGGAGCGTGGGGGCGGCCCCAAAGGCCAGCCCGAAGGCGATGGTGAAGCCCCAGAGCCCGAGCACGCTCTCTGGCGTGGCCGTGGCCATGAGGATGAGGTTCACCGCTGCAGCGTAAACCAGCGCGCCCTTCAGGGTGCGATCCTTCCCGTAGCGATAGGCCAGGCGCAGCCAGAGGGGCATGCAGAGAAAGCCTCCGAGGAAGTAGAAGAGCAGGGCCAAGCTTGCGTGACTCGGCAATCGAAAGTAGGCGATGGCCACGAAGATATAAAGCGCCCCGGACACGGCTGTGCCCAGCCCCGCTAGAAGATCGGCGGCGAGGAGTCGCCACAGCAGAGGGTTTCCTACTAAAAGCTTCATCGCAGCCTTCAGGGGCAGGGACGACTGGCTTTTCTCCCGGGAGTCGGGGACATAGCGCAGCAGAGGCACTACCAGCACGGGGAAGAGCACCAGGCAGAAAAGCCCCATGCTGGCGACCTTGCCTTCCTGGCTTTGTTCCCCCGCCAGTTCTAGCGCCGCGGGGAGCGCCAGCACGAGGGTCATCCCCGCGATGGTGAAGATCTCCCGCCAGCCGTAGAGCTCAGAGCGTGCGTCGTAACCCGTGGCCAGCTCGGCTCCCCAGGAAAGGTGGGCGATGGTGAGCATGGTGTAGGCGGCATAGAGCACGAGGAGCCAGAAGGTCAGGTAGAGGGCCCCGGGCGCAGCTTCAACGTCCGGCAGAAAGACCTTCCAGACCGCGAGGCAGAGGAGGGGAATGGACAGGGCCGCCCAGTGCTTCCGCCGTCCCCAGCGGCTATCAAAGCGGTCGATGGCGACGCCCATGAGGGGGTCCGTGACTACATCGAAGAGGCGGGCGGCGGTGAAGATCATGCCCACGGTGGCCAGCGACAGGCCTACGACTTCAGCGTAAAAGCGCGGCAGGTAGACGGCGATGGGCATGCCCATGGCGGCCATGGGCATGGCGATGGCGGCGTAGCTCGCCAGCAGGCGTCGGCGCGAGGCGCCGGCGGATGATTCTGTGGTCATGGTCTCTCCCCTTTCGAGGAGCCTAGCGAACTTTCCCGCGACCGTCTTTCCTAATCACCCCGCTGGGGCCAGAGTCGGGCCCGAAGCCAGCCCAACATCGTATTGCCCCTCAGGAAGGCGTTATCGAGCTCCCGGAGCCAGGCCTCTAGGTCCTCGGGATCGGCGAAGAGCTCGGCGCGGGTTCGCCGAGGGCGCTCGGGATCGAGGGTCTTCACCACCGTGGCGGGATTGCCCGCCACCACGGCAAAGGGGGGCACGTCCTTGGTCACCACGGCTCCGGCGGCGACGATGGCGTGGGCGCCAATGCGCACGCCCTTGCACACCGTCGCCCCATCGCCGATCCACACGTTGTCCTCGAGCACAATGGGGGCGCTGGCCCCCACCACCTCCGTGCGGTCATAGAGATCGTGCCAGTCTGCGTCCGTGAGGTAGGCCCCGGCGGCCACCATGCAGCCTTCCCCTAGGGTGACCTCCAGGGCGGAGTCGATGCGGACTCCGGGGCAGAGCAGGCAATAGTTCCCGATGGTAATGCGGCCCAGCCCCTTGGGGTGGACCCAGCTGGATAGTGTGATGTGGCGATCGGCGGCGGCGACCCAGTGAACTTGGGCGCCTACGACGATGCCGGGGCCGTTTAGACGAACAAACCAAGGTTTCATGAAGTGGAAGCCTGGGCCCAGGGCGTCGAGCTGCGGGGTCAGGCGCCAGCGCACGTAGGTACGTTCCAACGCCGCGTAGGCGCGCTTCAGGCTGGCAGGGCGGTGATCCCGGCGCATGGCCCCTCCCCGGGCAATTAAAGCAGGGCACACCCTACCGGGCGCGGGCCTGGGGAGAAAGGGTTAGGGCTAGCCCGTGAGACTCGCGAGAAAGCCGTTGCGATCGAAAAAACGCATCACCATAGCCACCCCCCAGCCCCCCCACATGAGCCAACTCAGGGCGCTGTCCCATTTCTTAAGGCTAGGGGCCCCTTCAGCGCCCGCCAGGGCGCCCCGAGACTGGATGAGGGTCACCGCCAACCCCGCAAAGAAGGCGGCGGTCCCAACGGCGAAAGGCACGAAAATGAATGGGCTCATAACGCCTCCCTAGAGGTCGATCAGCCGCTTATTGGGATAGAAGGCCAGCATGAGCTGCTCCTTGATGGAAAGGGGTACGGCCTTGCCCGCGCCGATTTGACCGACCTCTTCGTCGCCGCAGTAGGTGCCAAAGACCCGGTCCCAAAGAATGATCTGGCAGCCGTAGTTGGTGTCGCTGTGCTTGCGATCCACGGCGTGGTGCACGTGGTGCTGGGGCGCCGTAGCGAAGATCCAGTCGTACACGGGCAGGGATTTCAGGGGCAGGTTCGAGTGGTTCAGCTTGCCGTTCCATACCCCGAAGGCCGCGGAGACGGCGAGCACGGAATCGCTGGCGCCCACGAGGGCTAGAATTACCGGCGTACTGAGGGCCAGGGCCAAATACTCCAGGGGATGGGTGCGGGCGCCGCGCATGCAGCTCATTTTCGTGATGTGGTGGTGTGTAGCGTGCATCCGCCAAAAGAAAAGCGACTCGTGCTGCACCCGGTGCAGCCAGTAGTAGATGAAGCTCGAGCACACTCGCAACAGCACCGCGGCGGCTACGAGTCCAAGCACGCTTTCCGGAGCAATGGTGATATCCAATAGCGCGCGGTCGCGGATGGCGCGGAAGCCTTCGGAAATGGGCGTGCGGTAGAAATCACTGATGAGCGGGCCCCAAAGGAAAGCGCCAAAGGCAAGCCAGAAACCGTCTTCCGCAAGCTCCTTCGGTTCGAGTTGCCAGTCCTTGCGCTTGCCCCAAACGCGCTCGGCGACGATGAGCAGGGGCACGGGGAGCATGACCATCACAAGGGCGTAGAGCTTATGGTTCATCCATTCCCCGGTGACCATCGTGGCCACGAGGAAGGCGGAGCCCAGCACCAGCACGGGCTGGAGCACCATCCAAAAGATGTTCTGAAGGCTTTTTACTCGGGGGGCTGCTTCCGCGCCGCCGACAAGATCGCCGCTGCCAAGGGCCTGATCACTCATGGAACGCACCTCCATTGCTGGTGTTGCTCTGAGTAAAGGTGGATTGCCCGTCGTCTGGGACCTGCAAAAAGCAGACCAAGGAGCCGGTCTCGGGCGGCGCGTGCCGTAAGGGGCGATCTATGCCCGAAAAACCTGGGGTTTTACGCGTTCTATCCCGGAGGCGCAGGTCGCTCTGCGAAGGGCTAAGGCGCTTTGGCGCCTCGCAATGAGGCGTTGCGCTGGGGCGGCTGCCCCAGGACTGGGCGCAGGCAGGGTGTGCCCCGCCCCTTTCAGGTCCCATTCTCGAGCGGTTCTGCCGATCCCTCCGGCGCTGGCATGGGCTTTGCCTTTAGCTTTTCTGCTCAGAGCAAAATGGAAAACGCCATGAAACGATATTTCGGATTTCTGATCTCGGAATGGGTCACGGCCATCATGGTAGTCGTAGTCACGGTCGCGGTGATCTATGGCTTTAGGGTCGGAGGCGAGCGGGACGCTAGCGTGGCGAAAGCGAACAACGCCCTTGAGGCGCTAAAAGCCCGGGCCGAGGAAGCGCTAGCCGCGGGGGAGACGTTGCGCTGCGATAGCAGCCTTCTCGAGCCCGAAATTTTGCAACCGCCGTTTCTCCCCCTGACTATTAACGCCGTACCCGTGGACCCCGAGGACCGCACCGCCGGCTATGCCCCGGCCCTCGCGGTGGATGTGCAAAAACATCAAGTCAGTGGCGACACCTGGGATACGGCCCAGCGCTGGCTGAAGGCCCTGAAGAAAGCTCAAGGCGCTGACGAGAAGGGCGGCGCCGAGGGCGATCCCACGGATCCGGGAGAGGCGGTGGTGGAAATGGCGGATCAGTCTTTGGGCGAGCCAGATGGGATGCTACGCGTGTCCTGGAGTTGGAAAACGTTGCTGCGTTTCGAGGCGCTCGCCGTGGAGGCGGCGGTCTGCACTCCGCCCGTGTAGGCGACCATCGTTTTAAGGTGAGGCTGTGGGTGCGTCCTCCGTTTGCTAGCGGCCCTGGATCACCGACCTGTGCGACCTCCTAGCGTTTCCTCCGTCACGATCAGGGACCTTCTGCCATCGCTTCACCCGCCTTCAGAAGAGCCTAGGCATCGATACCCCTACTGTCCTATGAAAAGAATACGGGTGGCCGGCGCCTCCTTGGCGCGATGGTAGGCCCGGCCGGCCCAGCGGCAATCCCTGGATCAAAGGTTGGCACCCCGACTCACGTCCCCCCAACGGACTTAGAGGGCCTTGGTAAGAGATGCTGGTTAGCGACCCGTCACTCCCGCGAAGTGGTCTATTATGACCTCAAGCATGAGCGGACGAACTGGCAATGCCTATACTCAAAAGAACGAACATCGCCATCGACCTTGGAACCGCGAATACCTTGATCTTTAAGGAGGGGGAAGGAGTTGTTCTGAATTCGCCATCGGTGATCGCCCTTCGCAGTGACCGGGGGCGTATTGAGGTGGTTGCCCTGGGCAAAGCGGCGGAATCAATGCTTGGAAAAACCCCCGCCAACATTTCAGCAATCCGTCCCCTAAAGGATGGCGTGATCGCTGATTTCAAAGCGACCGAATTGATGCTCACGGGTTTCATTAAGGAGGTTACGGGGGGTAGGTGGCTAAGGAGCGCGCCAAACATCCTGATTTGCGTTCCTGTTCAGGCGACTCAGGTAGAGCGTAGGGCCATCAAGGAAGCCGCTCAGAGTGCCGGGGCAAAGGCCGTCGCGCTGATCGACGAACCGGTAGCGGCGGCCTTCGGTGCTAATTTGGATATTGATGAGCCGAAGGGCTCGATGGTGGTCGACATTGGGGGCGGAACCACCGAGATTGGCATTTTGTCCCTGGGCGGATTGGTCTACTCCTCCTCCCTTAAGGTGGCTGGGAATGTGCTGGACGATGCCATCATTAATTTTATCCGCCGGGACCGAGGAATCTTGATAGGGGAGCGGCAGGCTGAACGAATTAAGTTAACCGTTGGTTCCGTGCACCCGGGGGCATCTTCGTCGTCTATGAACATAAAGGGCCTCGAAGCGGCCTCTGGCCTTCCACGGAACCAAGTCGTAAGCACGGAAGACGTTTACAACGCCACCGTTGAACCGGTTAACGCCATATTGCGTGCTGTGTCGAGCGCGCTTGAGGCAGCTCCGCCAGATATCAGTTCTGATGTCCTTCGGGATGGGATGGTCCTTACCGGGGGCGGGGCGTTACTCCATGGCCTTCCGCAGCGGATCAGCGAGTTTACTGGGGTTCCCTGTCGAGCCGCAGACGATCCCCTTGATTGCGTTGTGATGGGCGGCGGAAAAATCCTCTCAGAGATGAAAATGAAGAACTTCCAAAAAGTCAGCGAAAGGTAGCGGCTCATCGATAGAGGGCGCCCCGCGTAAATGCTCGGGGTAGACAGTCGTGTGCAGAATAGAAGTGTGGAGGGGGCGGGTCGCCGGGAACCGTGCATTCCGAGCGGTCTAGGCAGCGCCTCAAAAGACCTCTTCTAAGTTGGCGGAGAGGGCGGGATTCGAACCCGCGCTAGGCTATTAACCCTAAACCATTGATATCCGATTGCTTTTCTATCCGCTAACTATTTGTTTTAACTAATTTAAGTAGATTTGTCTGCCCCTTATTCCTATCCGTCCTTGTGCGTCCTTGGCTCTCTGTGCGCGTCTATTGCAACGATTCTTTGGACCAACAGAGCGAATAAATCGTGGTTTAGGGAGCTATCCGACCATTGATCTTGCAGCTGTCCCCGGCGCTTGCTGAAAGCCCTAGCTAGGAGCAACTGCTGGCGAACAGCAGCCTTCCTGTTAGGCTTTGGGGTGGGGCTTGGCAAAGGGCAAGCCAAGAGCGGGGTAGGGAGGTGCCATGGGACCGCTTCAGGGACTTAAGGTTGTAGATCTAACCAGCATGGTTTCCGGTCCTGTGGCGGCAATGATGCTTGCCGATCAGGGCGCCGCAGTGGTCAAGGTTGAGCCGCCGCGGGGAGAACAAATGCGTTTTCTCGGTCCGCCAACGAACGAGCTTCCGGCTGCGTTTTTTTCCTGCAATCGTGGAAAGACTTCCCTTGCCTTGGATCTCAAGGCCGAAGCGGGGCGCGAAGTTCTGTGGAAGCTGATCGATGAAGCCGATGTGTTGTTACAAAATTTCCGCCCCGGGGCCATGGACCGCATGGGCTTCGGCGAATCGGCGGTTAGGAAAAGAAACGGTCGCTTGATTTATGTCTCCATCAGCGGGTTTGGGGAAAGCGGCCCCTATGCAACGCAGCGGGTCTACGATCCCGTTATTCAGGCCCTGTCCGGGGCGACGGACATCCAGGCTCACCGGACGACGCGAGACCCGGAAATGTTTCGCATCATCATCGCGGATAAGGTGACCTCCCTGACCGCCGCCCAGGCCATTTCCAGCGCCCTTTATCACCGTGCTCAATCCGGAGAGGGGCAACACATTAAGCTTTCCATGTTGGATGCGATGCTGGCTTTCTTCTGGCCCGAAGGCATGGGCGGCTTAACCTTTGCGGACAATGAGTTCGATCCAGCGGCCCGATCCGGGTCCATGGATTTAATCTATCCCACGCTAGATGGCTTCATTACCGCTGGAGTGATTTCCGATAAGGAATGGGTGGGCATGTGCCGTGCTCTCAACCGAGAGGATTTGATCCACGATGAACGCTTCGCCACGGCCCGGGCCCGAGGTCAGAATGGTGAGGCTCGAAAGGCGCTTACGCTGGCAGAAATCGCTAAATGGCCCACGGAGGAGATTCTTCGACGGCTGAATGACAATGACGTGCCGAACGCGCCGCTCCTGCGGCGCACGGAACTCCTCGAGAACGAGCAGATTGTCGCTAGTAAGGCGATCGAGCGCACTCTCTACGACGGCTTTGGTGAGGTGCGACAAGCCCGCCCCGCCGCACAGTTCAGCCAAACCCCTAGTGCGATTGCAGGGCCGGCGCCCAAGCTGGGCGAGCACTCAGCCACTATCCTTAGGGAGCTGGGCTATAAGGAGGAACAGATCCAGGAGTTATTTGATGCGGGGGTGATCGTTGGACCAAAACCCTGAGCGGTCTGCTCTGGCTATGCGTCCCATTGAGTTTTGGGGCGCCTATACCTCCCGCACGCTTCGTCCCTTATGGGTCGCGGAGGAGCTAGGGTTAGCCTACCAATTGCATCCTATCGCACCGCGCTCGGGAGAGACGCAGACTGAGGCCTTCACGCGCCTAAATCCCAAACAGAAGATCCCCTGCTTGGTCGATGGCAATGTGCCGGGGACGCTCGTTTTGACGGAAAGCCTCCCCATCGGACGCTATCTGATCGCGGCCTACGGTACGAAGGCTTTGGCGGCACCGACCTTGCCGCTGCAAGCTGCGCGGGAGGATGAGTGGTGCTGTTACGTACTCGCAGAGCTCGATGAGACCAGCCTTTACGTAATTCGCCGGCATCGCGATTTGGCCCACATCTATGGGGAAGGGCCCGAGGTGGTGCAGGCCTGCTTTGAGTATTTAGACCGTCACCTGAAGGTGGTAGACGCGGCTCTTGAGAAGGGCGGTTTTATTCTCGGTGATAGCTTCTCGCTGGCGGATATTATGCTGGTCTCCTGCTTGGCCTGGGCGAAAGATTACGGCGCCACCTTGCGCCCTGCATCGGAAGCCTATCTACAACGCATGACGGGCCGCTCGGCCTACCAACGGGCACTAGCCGCGAACACGCCGGCGCAGGCCTAGCTAGGGCACGGGGGCTTGAGCCACGCGAACGTTGTGGTGCCTGCCTAAAGCTTGGATTGCGATTTCCGTAAGCCGAGCCTTCCCGAGAGTCCGTTCATCACAACATCCTTTCCCCATGCCCAGGCGGCTGTTCCTTATAGCTGCGCACTTCCTATAGTCATTCTCTCAATTAATCAGAGAGGTATGACGACATGAATCTCGAGAAGCAGGCCGATTTCGTCGCGACCGTGACGGGAACGGACGTGAAGAAAGACCAAACGACCATTCATTGCCTGGCCGATATGGAGAGCTACGGCCGCGTTCGCTTTTCCGTCACCCTAGAGATTGCTGGAGATCGATCCGGTGGCGCGCTTTACGGATCTGGGCGGGGGGCAATGACCGACGGTACGTTTTTCGCCGGCGAGGCTTATGGCGTCTGGTCCCGGGAGGGAACCAAGGTAACGCTTCGCTATGTGGACCGCGTGACCGATGGCACGGAAAACATCTACGAAGGTGTTTTCGACGCCACCGGAGACGAAATCCACTTTGAGCAGTACCGCTTCGCTTAACCCTACTCCCCAGAGCGACGCGGCTTGCCCCGTCCCCTAGGGGACGGGGGCTTTTTCTACCAACGCTCCTGCCCTCATGAGCCAGCAGAATCAGGTGATAGACCTCTACGTGACGTCCCTCAGCGCCGCAAAAATGTCGAAGCGGGCAAGTTGATGAGGGGATCGATCCTGATAGGCTCGTGGAAATTCGTGAAGCTAAGGAACGAGCGGAAGAGGCTCATGAGCGCTTCTTTAGTCCTCAAAGCGAAGTCGCCTTGCTGCCGTAGATCAGGCAAAAGCTTCGCTAGCTCAAACGATGGCTATGACGAACGTTTTAGGGAGATGATTGGGGTTAAGCGATGCTGCAGGCCCCGTTATTCTTTGATGATTGGCGGTTAGACTGGGTCTTGGGCGCGCCCCGTCCGCTCCGCCATTTTCTTTTCTGTGTAGTTCAACGTCGTCTGGCGTCCCCAAAACCCTGGAGAAATCTGGAGTTTTTGCTCCCTGGGCGCGCCCTGCCTCGCCCGCACGTCCTCCGTCTACACAGACTTCGCCTGACTTGTCCTGTCCCCCGTGTTCGCCCTGGCTAGTGCGGTCTCGTAGTCAATTAATTTTGCTCGGCATGCAGGGAGTACCCCCACCGGACCCCGGGCTAAGGGCTGCGCTCGCAATGCGGGCGACGTGGTTTGACAGCCAAAGGGTCAATGGCCTTTAGCCCATGACAAAAAGATTCCGCTGGTAAGGGCAGGGTATCGTTAGGAAGGGTGACACCTGCTTTGACTGATTCTTTCAAAATTGGCCGCCAATCATTTTCTTCGTGAGATTTAGCAAATGGTCTCCCGGTGAGGTCCTAGGATGAACTTTGCCGGTAGCACAGCTGGCCACATCCTACTTAAAGTTACGAGGCCGACATGAAACTTCTACAGCTTCCCGCTCTTCTCGTTTTCTCCCTAGCAGCCTCTGTGGCGGTTGCCGACCACCACGAAATCCCAAAGCTCAACGCAGAGGTTCACGAATGCACCCTCAAAGGAAACGCAACCCTTAGTGACGTCCTTTCCTTTGCGCGTAGCGAATTTTCTGACTGGGCTGAGAAATCTTCCCTTAATTTACGCACTTTTATTTGGGAACCGGTTGCTGTTGCGCCGCCCTATGACCAGGCAGACCTTCGATGGGTAAATTACTTCCCATCATGGGGTGACTATGCCAAGGCGAATACAGCTTGGCGCGCTCCAGGTTCTGCTGATCTATCCGCCAAGCTTCTGGATATGGTTGATTGCAAGCTGCCAGCTTTTGCCCAGACCTACATGTTCAACCGCGCAGATACCCCTCTGGACGAAAAGACCATCCTGCTTGGGAAGTGCAGCTTTAAAGCGGGTCTCAGGCTCACCCCTGAGCGCCTGGCCGCTACCTTGAAAGCCCAAGATCTCGAAGGTAGGACCACGGGCGACCTCGTTGAGTCCTTCTGGATAACGAGCATCGGTATAGAGGGGGAGCCTTGGGACTTCCTGCGAGTAACCGGAGGGAGTGCTGAAGCGATAGCTGAAATGATGGACTCGGGTAACGGTCCTGATCTCTCCCGGATGATGGCAAATCCCTTTTCTTGCGAAACGGACTTCCATAGGTCTCATACGGTTCACTGGTAAAGAGTTGGAGGCGAAGGAGCCGAGGCGCTACAAGCGCCCCGGCTCTCCCCCGATAGATCTGGCCCTAACGGCGAAGGACGTCGCCGGTCAGCGAAAGCAAGGCGGCGCGGCGCAGGGTGGTGATTTGAGAAGAAAGTACCTCTCTCCTCCTAAGAGGTTGCGGAGCAGTTGACGGTTAACGGTTTTGGCCTGAAAGCTTCGCCTTGCGGCTCTTAGCCTGCTGATCACGCCAGCAATCGCACCCCCGGGGGAGGGCCTGGTTGGTCCGATGCGGCAGCGGAATTGCTTGGGGTAGGGCGGGGCAGTCGTGGCTGGCTCTGGATTGCCAACCATTTGGCGTCAATTCTGGCGTTGTGCGGAATTAAGTCGTTGATATATCAGTGATATTGGCGGAGAGAGCGGGATTCGAACCCGCGATAGGCTATTAACCTATACACGCTTTCCAGGCGTGCTCCTTAAACCACTCGGACACCTCTCCGAAGGCGCGCGAGGTTAGCGCAGCCCTCGCTCGGAGGCAAACGCCTTTGTCACAAGAAAAGCGTGGTCAGCGCCATGCGGCTGCTATAAACTCCGCGCCTTGCTTGGCCGGGGTCTCCCCCGACAAAGAGCTAAGCTTATGAATTTTCAGGCGATGCAGCGGTTGCACGCGCCAGCGCAGCCCGGTCATTCACGGGGTCACGGTCTTCAGATAGGGCAGAGACAGATCACGATGCTGACGGAAAAACAGATTCGACGCGCACCAAAAAAAGATTACATGAACGAGGCTCAGCTCGAGTTTTTCAAGAAACATCTCTTGGAGCTCAAGCGCGAGACCATCTCCCATATTGATGAAGCACGGCAGCGCCTCGCCGATGCCAACCGGGAGACCGACGAGCTCGATCGTGCCCTGACGGAGGAAGAAAACCGCCTCCGCCTGCGCATTGCCGATCGTGAGTCCAAGCTCCTGCCGAAGATCGACGAAGCGCTCAAGCGCATCGAAGAGGGGGAATACGGATGGTGCGAGGAAACTGGGGAGCCCATCGGTATCGAGCGCCTCCTTCTTCGCCCCACGGCGACCCTCTGCGCCGAAGCCAAGGCCCGGCAGGAACGTCTCGAGCGCAACTACCGGGACAGCTAAGGCCGCCCGGCTGCGGGCGAGGCGGAAGCCGTGTATTCTCTCGCCCCGCGTTTTATGGCAGTCCGCCCGGTCCCTTCGCATTGTGACGCTGTGAACCCCGCCAGGCCCGGAAGGGAGCAACGGTAGCAGTATTCGCGAGTGCCGGAGTGTGGCTGGGTTGGGCTGCCGCCTTTTTCCTCAGTACAGTAAGCTCTTCTGCGCAACCGCGCCGCTAGTTGGGAGAGGGGCTATGGCCATCATCAATCGCTTCACGCAGCAGCTGGGAATTGCCATCCCCGTGGTGCAGGCGCCCATGGGCTGGATTGCTCGCTCGGCCCTGGCCTCTGCCGTCTCCAATGCCGGTGGGCTGGGCATCATCGAAACCTCCTCCGGGGAGCTCGACGCGATCCGGGAAGAGATCAAGAAGATGGGCGAGCTCACGGATAAGCCCTTTGGGGTGAACATCGCCCAGGCCTTTGTGCGCGATCCCGACATCGTCCAATTTGTGGTCGACCAGGGAGTGCGCTTTGTAACCACCTCTGCGGGCAGCCCTACGCGCTACACCGCGGAGCTGAAGGCGGCGGGGCTGACGGTCTTCCACGTGGTGCCCACCTTGGATGCGGCGCTGAAGGCTATCGATGCGGGCGTCGATGGTCTGGTTGTGGAGGGGGCCGAAGGGGGCGGTTTTAAGAATCCGAAGGACGTGTCCACCCTGGTACTTCTTCCTCTGGTGCGCTCTCGCACCGATCTGCCCATCATCGCTGCCGGCGGCTTTACCGACGGCGTCACCATGGCCGCGGCCCTGGCTCTAGGCGCCGAGGCGGTACAGATGGGTACGCGCATGGTGTCCGCTGCGGAATCGCCGGTGCATCAGAACTGGAAGGATGCCATCGTGTCCGCCAAGGAAACGGATACGGTCTATCTCAATCGCTTCCATTCTCCGGCCCTTCGGGCCCTGCGTACGGTGCGTACCACGGCCCTCGAGAAGGAAGTGGAGAAGAATATTTGGGGGGATTTTGGGGACGCCAAGGCCCTCTATTTTGGTGGCGATATGGAAGCGGCCATTGCCTTAACCGGCCAGGTGGCGGGGCGCATCGATGCGGTGAAGCCTGTGGCGGAGATTCTCCAGGCCGTGCATGACGAGTGCTTGGAGACCCTTGGGAAGCTGGCCAAGCAGTATCTGCCGCAATGAGTGCGCCTATTCAGACGCGCTTCATCGACGTCGGCGATCTCCGCTTCGAGGTGCTTGAGGCCCGGCCCGAGGGGGCGCCGAAGGGCCTCGCCCTATGCCTTCACGGTTTCCCCGAGCATGCCCACGCCTGGCGTCACCAGCTGCCGGCGCTGGCCGCCGAGGGCTATCTTGCCTGGGCGCCGAGTCTGCGGGGCTACGGGGCCACGAGTACGCCCCCGAAGGTCAGCGACTACGCCATCGAAAAGCTGCTTGCCGACGTTGATGGGCTGATCGACGCCGCGGACGCGGGGCCCGTGGTGCTCATCGGACATGATTGGGGGGCCGTCATTTCCTGGTACTACGCGATGCATGGGGGGCGCGCCCTCGATCGCCTGATCATCATGAACGTACCCCATCCCGTGCCCATGACCCGGGAGCTCAAGGTCAATCCAGAGCAGCGCAAAAAGTCCTGGTACGGCGCTTTTTTCCAGCTTCCCGCGCTCCCGGAATGGTTCCTCACCCGGCAGAGGGGGGCGGCGGTGGCCCGCATGTTTGGGGAGGGTACGGTGCGCCCCGGGGCCGTGCCTCCAGAATCCGTGCAGGTGTTCGTGGAGAACGTGCTTCGCCCCGGGGGCGCCCGGGCCATGATTCACTACTACCGGGCCTTGGTCCGAAGCGGTTCGAGGCGCATGGCCCAGCGCGGCATGCCCCTGATCACCGTACCCACGCTCATGTTGTGGGGGGAACAGGATTTGGCCCTGGCGAAGAGCACTACCTACGGGACTGAGGACCAGGTAGCCCAGCTTACCTTGCGCTATCTCCCGGAGGCGTCCCACTGGATTCAGCAGGACGACCCGGAAACGGTGAACACCATGATGTCGGCCTTTCTTCAGGATGGCCCCGTGCCTCATGCGAACGGGGCCGAGGGCGACCGAGATCCGGCCTAGGGCCCGACGCCATGGGCGTGGAAGCGGTCCGCTAGGGCGCCGGAGCCCTGCTGCTGGGCGAGCCAGAGGTTGAAAAGAGTGGTCAGGGGGCTACCAGGCGGCGCGGCGAGCCAAGCCCCCTTTTCCGCATAGGTGAGGCGCTCTGTGCCCAGGGCAGGGCAGAGGCGCGAGTCCCGCCCGGCCCACAGCTGCACCTCAATCAGATCGGTCACCATGACATCGGCGCGCCCTTCGGAGATTTCCCGAAAGATGGTGCGGTTGTCCTCGTGAACTCGAAGGCTGGCGCTTCGGTATCGACTCCGGGCGAAGGCCTCGTTGGTGCCCCCCGGATTCACCACCGCCCGCACCCCAGGCTGATCAATGGCCTCCCAGCGGTCGAAGCGGTCTTGATCCTCGCAGCGAATGATCGGTGCCTTGCCGCCTCGGTGGTAGGGCTCCGAGAAGCTGCTCCCGGAAACGGCTGCGCGCGTCAGGGTTCGGCTGATGCCACTTAGAGCGAGCTCAAAGGCGCCGCTTTGGAGATCGGTCGTGAGCGTGGGCCAGCTGGTCTCCACCAGCGTAAGGGTTAGACCCAGGCTTTCGGCAAAGGCCTGGGCCAGGTCGATATCGATGCCCGCAAGCGTGCCCTCGGCGGTGCGATAGCTGAAGGGGGCGTAGTCCCCCGTAGTGCCCACGCGAAGTGTGCCCCGGGCCTTGAGGGCGGCCAGGCCTTCGGGCGCCGGGGCCGCAAAGCGTAGGGCCAGGGCTGCGTCTGCGAGGGCATGGCTGTCCCCATCCTGCGCCCCCTGGGCTCCCAGCTTCTCTGCGAGCGCGGCACGAAAGGCCTCCTCTTGCCGGGGCAGCAGGGGTAGGGCTTGGCTTAAGGCCGTCAATTGCGCCGCGGTGGTGGCCGCTATAGCGCGGCGCAGGTCTCGCAGGGCCTTCCGGGCGGCTTCGGCAGAGGCGGGCGGCGCCGTGGAGGGCGTCCAGCGCCCCTGAATGCCCCGAGCAAGGGCCATTTGCGCCTGCACGAAGACTTGGTAGGGGCCCACGGCCAGGCCCTGGGCGGCGCCTTCCCGGGCCGCCACGGCCAGCACCCGAGCCTCCTGCGCAGGATCGAAGATGGGCTGGCGAAGCACGGCTTTGGCTTCTGCCACCGGACCCATGAGGGCGGCGCGGTGCGCCGTGGCCTCAATAAAGCGCTGCGTGGCCGGGGCGAGAGCCTCGGCGAAGCTGCTGCCCGGGGCCAGCAGCAGGACGCAAAGGGCGAGGCTAGCGCGTATTGAGATCATATTTCCTGAGGAGCCCCCGAAGCTGGTGGTAGGTCATGGAAAGGAGTTCGGCGCAGCGCTTTTGGTTGAACTGGGAGGCTTCGAGGCCGCCCTCGAGCAAGGCGATTTCGTAGCGGCGCACGGCCTCCGTGAAGTCCATGGGATAGGCCGGCGCTGCGATGCCGTTGGCGGCCTCGGCGTCGGCAGCCTTCGGACGGGTGCTCGGGCGCCAGGGGGAGGCGAAGGGGTCGATCACGATGACGTCCACCGGTCCGTCCTGATCCCCATGGCGATAGACGCTGCGCTCCACCACGTTCTTCAGTTCCCGAATATTCCCGGGCCAGCGGTGGCGCAGTAGGGCGCCAAGGGCTGCGGCGCTAAAGCCGGGGAATACCTCCCAGCCCAGCTCCGCGCTCATGCGGGTGGCGAAGGCCTCTGCGAGCAGGGGAATGTCCTCTTCCCGGGCACGCAGAGGGGGCAGGGTGATGACATCAAAGGCAAGGCGGTCCAGGAGGTCCTCCCGGAAGCGCCCCTGAGCCGCCAGCGCAGGGAGATCTTCGTTTGTGGCGGCGACGAGGCGGATATCCGTCTTCAGGGTGCGGCTGCCCCCGAGGCGCTCGAATTCCCCGTATTCAATGACCCGAAGAATCTTTTCCTGAACCAGGGGCGAGGTGGTGGCGAGCTCGTCCAAAAAGAGCGTGCCCCCGTGGGCGCGCTCAAAGCGCCCCGTGCGGGCCTTGCTGGCTCCGGTGAAGGCGCCAGCCTCGTGGCCGAAGAGCTCCGATTCCAGCAGCGCTTCGCTGATGGCTGCGCAGTTCAGCTTTTCAAAGGGCCCGTCCCAGCGGCTTGAGAGAAAGTGCAGCCGTTCCGCGAAGCCTTCTTTCCCGGTCCCCCGTTCCCCCACGAGCAGCACGGGCTTTGCAAGAGGGGCGGCGGCGGAAACCGCATCAAGGGCTTCTAGGAAAGCCGGGGCCTGGCCAAGGAGACGAGTTTCCCGGGGAGCGGCTTCGGGCGCGCGAAGGGGCATTGGTTAATCTCACCAGGGGGTGGCCAGTTTCGCCACGACAGGATTGAGGGCGCAGCTTAGCGCGATTTCCGGGCTTTGGCGAAGTCATTTGAAAACAATAATTTAGAGGATGGTCTTAAGTCATGAGGAGGCGCATGAAAGTTGGCACGAGCCTTGGATATGCCTAGGCATGCCTCAACAGGAGTGGCGTTATGAGTATCTTTTCCCGTCTGTCTGACATTGTAAATTCCAACATCACCGCCCTGCTCGATCGGGCCGAGGATCCGGAAAAAATGGTTCGCCTGATCATTCAGGAAATGGAAGAAACGCTGGTGGAGGTCCGCACCCAGTCGGCGCGGGCCATCGCGGAGCGGAGCGGCCTCGAACGTCGTCGCGAAACCCTGGCTCAGGAGGTGTCGGAGTGGGAGCGGCGGGCAGAGGTGGCCCTTCGAAAGGATCGGGAAGATCTGGCCCGGGCGGCGCTCCTGGAGCAATCGCGGACGGAGAGTGCGCTGTCCAATCTCGATGAGGAGATCGGCGCTCTTCGGGAAGCCATCGAGCAACTGAGCGGGGATATCCACCAGCTTCAGGAAAAGCTGAGCGATGCCCGCACCCGGCAGAAGTCCCTAGCCCTACGGACCCGCACGGCGCAAACGCAGCTGAAGGTCCGCAGGCGTTTCTCGGCGGAGAGTATCGATCAGGCGCTGGACCGCTTCGATCACTATGAGCGGCGCATGGATGACCTCGAAGGGCAGGTGGCGGCCTATGACCTGGGGCGCAAAAGCCTCAGTGACGAGATCGCGGAACTTGAGGAAGATGACAACCTTAACGAAGCCCTTGCTGCCTTGAAGGCGAAGGTGAAGGCTCCGAAGGACAGCGAATAAACACCCCCACGGCTAAGGGATTGGCACTATGGAATTGGCAACGGCGCTGATGATCCCCACGGTGGTCTTTATGGTCCTCGTGGCACCCATCTGGCTCATCCTTCACTACCGCAGCAAGCGCCAGCACGGCTCGGCCCTGAGCGATCGGGAGCAGGCGGAGCTCGACGCGCTGGCGGATATCGCTGATCAGCTGAGCGAGCGGGTCCGAACCCTCGAGGCCATCCTCGACAGTGAGGTGCCCAGCTGGCGCACTCCGGGGCGGGAATCGTGAGCGGCCAGGATCCCACCCGCGCGCGGCTTAGGGCCACGGCGGAGCGCCTTGAGCGCGCTCTTGAAGCCTTGAATGAGGGCCCGACCACCGCGGAAACGGTGGTGACCCAGCGCGATCTGGAGCGGGCCCTGGCCCGCATCCATGCCCAGTTGGAAGGGCAGGGGCCCGCGCTCCGGGCCGCGGGCGCAGAGAGCTACGCCCCCCCGCGCCGGAGTAACGGTTGGCATCGGGGCCTCTACCGCGATCGGCGCAAGCGCCTCATCGGCGGGGTCTGCGCGGGGCTAGCCCGAGCCTACGGGGTGGAGCGGTGGGTGGCCCGGCTCATCGCCGTGACCCTTCTGATTTTTGTCCCCCACATCGTAGTGCCCCTGTACCTGCTGGCTCTGGTGCTCCTCGCCCCTCTGCCGCTCGCGGGGGCTGAGCGACCGAGCCTCGAATTGGAGGGCCCTCGGGCGCCGGAGCCCGCGTTTGCGCCCGCGCACCCGGCTCCGCGCTTTAGCGCTCGAAGCCTGCGGGCGCGCTTTCGCGAACTGGAGCTTAGGCTCCAGCGCATGGAACGCACTGTCACGTCCCGGCAATTCCGCCTGGATCGTGCCTTTCACCGGCTAGAGAAAGAGGGGCAAGCCCCCCAGGAGTCCCCCTGATGAAGATCCTTCGAGCCCGAAGCCGGGCGGTCATTGGCGCTGGACTTCTGCTCTTCGGGGCGAACGCCGCCGCGGAAGAAAGTCTGCAAGGGGCCCTTGAGGCGTCCGTGAACCGTCTAGATCTCACCCTAGTGGGTACGGTAATCCTAGAGGTCGGGGACGAAGCAGGTTATCGCGTCATCGCCGAGGAGCCCGAGGCGCTGGAGGCCCTGCGCATCGAGGCCCGGGGAGGCCGGCTTATCGTGAAGCAGGAAACGCTGAAGAAGTCGGGGTGGCTCTGGGATAACGATGAGCGGCTCCCGGTAAGGCTGACCGTCACCCTCCCGGCCTTTAAAGCGGTGGAGTTTGGGGGTGCCGGCCGCCTCGCGGGCCAGGGCCTCGCCGGGGAGGGGCTGTTCCTGCGCCTGGCTGGGGCCGGGGAGTGTGAGCTTGAGGATCTATCCCTGGGGCGGTTCGAGCTGACCCTAGCCGGGGCCGCGCGCTGCGAGGTCAGCGGCCGAGCAGACACTCTGGAGGTCAGCATCGCCGGCGCCGGCAGTTTCGAAGGCTTTGATCTTGAAACGCAGGTGGCGCAGGTTTCCGTGGCCGGGGCCGGATCTGCGGAGGTGACGGCGGGCGAATCCTTCGAGGGCTCCGTGGCGGGCATTGGCCGTATCGCCTATCGTGGCAATCCGGGATCCGTCGAACAGTCCGTGTCTGGGCTGGGGCGCATCGAGGCGGACTAGGGTTTCGTTGCCCTCGGGCGACTAGGTAAGGGGCGCGTAATGGACGTATTCACCATGGTCTTTCTGATCGTGGCCATCACCATGATCGCAGGCACGATCCGCCACTGGCTCGAGGCCCGGGCCGAGGGCGCTTCTTGCGATCAGGAAACGCTTCTTGCGGAGCTTGAGCAGCTGAAGGGGCGCGTGGCCCAGCTTGAGGCCATCGTGACGGACCCTCGAAAGCAGCTCGCGGCGGAGCTCGACGCCCTCGATCGCCCCGAGCGTTCCTAGCAGGACACCGCCGCAATCATGGCGCCGGGGTCGTCGCAGAAGATCCCGCTCGCGCCCCAGTCCCGAAGCTCCCGGGCTCGGGTACGATCATTCACCGTATAGACCAGAGTTTTGAAGCCGGCGCTCTGGGCCTCGCTGAGCAGCGCTGGGGTCATGGTGCGGTCGGCAAAGTTGAGGCTGGCGGCGCCGAGGGCCTGGCCCTTGGCAACGGCGTTGCTGGGGTCCTTCCCGAAGAGGGCGCCACGGGGCCACTGGGGCGCGAGGGCCTTAGCGATTTCCAGCTCCCGGTGGTCAAAGGCCGATAGGACGATCTGCTCCGGCGGCGTGTTTCGCTTCTCCAGGAGGGCGCACACGAGCTCCGCCGTCCCGGGCCCCTTGAGCTCAATGTTGACCCCGGCCCGCGCTCCGATGAGGTCGAGCACCTCGGTGAGGGTCGGGATGACGGCGCCGCCGCCGGCGTCAAAGCCGCGGAGGGTAGCCGGGTCGTGATCCTCCAGCCGCCCGGTTCCGTTGGTGGTGCGATCCAGCGCGTCGTCGTGAATGACCCAAAGCTCACCGTGGGCGGTATAAACGTCGAGCTCCACCGCCGGAGCCCCCACGGCGAGGGCCCGGGCGAAGGCGGGGAGGGTGTTCTCCGGCGCTTCTGCGCTGGCCCCTCGGTGGGCGATCACCAAAAAATTCGATGAGAAGAAGGCGGTCATGGGCGCTCCGTAGCACGGCTTGAGCGCGAGAGCGTACACTTAAGGCCACGCGATCTAGAAGGGGCTTAGGCCTCGGCGGGTCGGCAGCCGACAGGAGCCAGGCCCATGGCCTACGAAGTGCTGGCGCGGAAGTGGCGCCCGGGCAACTTTGCCACCATGGTGGGGCAGGAGCATGTGCTCCGAGCCCTTTCCCACGCCCTTGATGGGGGGCGCCTCCACCACGCCTATTTGTTCACCGGAACCCGGGGCGTGGGGAAGACCACGGTGGCGCGCATTCTGGCTCGGTGCCTGAACTGCGACGAGGGGGTCAGTGCGACGCCCTGTGGCGTCTGCGGCAGCTGCCGGGAGATCAGCGAAGGGCGCTTTGTGGATCTGATTGAGGTGGACGCCGCCTCCCGGACCAAGGTGGAAGACACGCGCGAGCTCCTTGATAACGTGCAGTACGCGCCTACCCGGGGCCGCTTCAAGGTGTACCTCATCGACGAGGTGCACATGCTGTCCACCTCGAGCTTCAACGCGTTGCTGAAAACCCTCGAAGAGCCGCCGCCCCACGTGAAGTTTCTGCTGGCCACCACGGATCCGAAGAAGCTGCCGGTCACCGTACTGTCCCGCTGCCTTCAGTTTCACCTGAAGAACCTTACCGCCGAGCGCATCGTTGGCCACTTGGAGCACGTGCTTGGGGAGGAGGGGGTCAGCTTCGAGGCGCCGGCCCTTTGGGCCCTTGCCCGGGCCGCGGATGGCAGCATGCGCGATGCCCTGAGCCTGACCGATCAAGCCATTGCCCACGGCGAGGGTACGCTTCGCGCCGGAGAGGTGGCCACCATGCTCGGGACCATCGATCAGGGGGCGCTCCATCGTATTTTGGAGGCCCTCGCCGCAAGCGATGGGCCCGGGCTTCTGGCCTGCGCCCAGGATCTGGCGGCCCACGCGGCAGACTTCTCTACCGTACTTGGGGATCTTTTGCGGGTGCTCCATGATTTGGCCGTGGCGCAGGTGGTGCCCGAAGCCCTGGCCGGGGCCGAGGCCGATCAGGCCCAGGAAGCGGTGCGGGCCCTGGCGGCGCGCATTCCTCCGGAAGATGTGCAGCTCTACTACCAGATTGCCCTAACCGGGGTGCGGGAGCTGCCCTACGCGCCGGATGCGCGTATTGCCTTTGAGATGACCCTCCTGCGCATGCTGGCTTTCCAGCCGGAGGAGGGGGATGGTGAGAGTGGGGCGCTCGGGGGGCGCGCGCCCAAGGCCGCGCCTGCTGCTGCGTCCCAGGCGCCCTCGGGCACGGCGGCCCTGCGCGGCGTGCTGGCCGACGCTGCGCCGGCAAGGGCTTCTGTGGCGTCCGAACCTGTAGCACCCGAACCTGTGGCACCCGAACCGGCTAGGGCACTCCCGCCAGAGCCCACTTCTGTGGAACGAGCCCCGGTAGAGTCAGTCCCGGCGCCAGCGCCCGTGGAGCCGGCCCCCGCGCGGCAAGCCTTGGGTGACGCTTTGGAAGCGCTGGATCACCCCGCACCAGCAGGGGAGCCGCCGGCAAGGGCAGCCGAGCCCCGTCCCGAGACGGCACCGGAGCCAGAAGTGCTAGCAAGCGCGGAAAGGTCGGCACCGCTCGGCCCCTTCCCCGACCCTCTTCTGCCGCAGCAGTGGGGCGAAGCCCTTCGCAGCCTGAATCTGGCTGGGGTGACCCTGGAGGTGGCGCAGCACTGCGTGCCCCTCGGGGATGAAGGAGATCGCATTCGCTTTGCCCTGGCGCCAGAGGCGGAGCCGCTCTTTGCTCCCATCCATGAGACCCGCCTCGCGGAAGCCCTTTCGGCGCGCCGGGGACGGGCCGTGCGGGTCCAGCTTGAAATTGCCAGCGCCGAAGCCGAGACGCCGGCGCAGCGGGCGGCTCGGGGCCGCGCCGAGGCCCAGGCGGCAGCGGAGCAAGCCATTGAAAATGACCAGGAGGTCCAGGCCCTGCAGGCTCAGTTCGGCGCAAGGATCATTCCCGGGAGCCTTCGGCCGCGGGAGGAGGGGGGCACCCATGGGAGCGCCGCCGGCCCCACGCTACACTAGCGCTTTACAGCTAAAGTCCACGTTCTGGAGGTCCGCATGCTCGGCATGGGAGACATGATGAAGCAGGCCAAGGCCATGCAAGAGAAAATGGCTAAGGTGCAGGAGCAGGTGGCCGCCCTGGAGGTCACCGGGGAAAGCGGCGCCGGGCTCGTACGTATTCAGATGACCGGCCGCCACGACGTGCGCGCCGTGACCATCGATCCGGCGTTGATGAGCGAAGATCGGGAAGTGCTGGAAGATCTCATCGCTGCGGCCGTGAATGACGCGGTCCGGCGGGTGGAAGAGGAGCAGAAGGCCCTCATGGCTGAGGTCACGGCGGGACTGCCTCTGCCGCCGGGCATGAAGCTGTTCTGATGCCCTATCCAGCCCCCCTTGAAGCCTTGATTGAGCGGCTCCGGGTTCTCCCCGGGGTCGGTCGGCGTTCCGCCCAGCGCATGGCTTTTCAGCTCCTTGAGCGTGACCGTCCCCAGGCTGAGGCCCTCGCCGAGGGCTTATTGAACGCCTTGGAAAAGATTTCGAACTGCGAGCAATGTCAGACTCTTACGGAAGAAACCGTGTGTGAAATCTGCAGTAATCCGGGGCGCGATAGGACGGCCCTCTGCGTGGTGGCGTCTCCGACGGATCAGTGGGCCCTAGAGGCTACGGGTACCTATCGAGGCCGCTACTTCGTGCTCCATGGCCAGCTGTCTCCCATTGACGGAGTGACCCCAGAGGATCTTGCCATTCCGGCCTTGCTCGAGCGCCTCAAGCAAGCGCCCGTTGAGGAGGTCATCGTGGCCACCAACGCCACGGTGGAGGGGGAGGCGACGGCTCACTACCTCGCTGAGGCCCTGCGTCCCCTGGGGGTGCGGGTGACGCGGCTCGCGCAGGGGGTCCCCCTCGGGGGCGAGCTTGAGCTGGTGGATGGGGGTACGCTGGGGCGGGCCTTTGCGGGGCGGACCGCCCTGTGACGAGCCCCTTTGACCCCACCCCGGCCCTAGACGGGGCGCTGGATATCGATAGCCCCGAGGCCTTTGATGCGCTTTTAGAATCCATTGAGGATTACGGTCTCTGGATTCTGGATACGGAATTTGAACGCACGGACACCTACTACCCGCGTCTCGCCCTGCTTCAGAGCGCCGTAGCGGGGCAGGTGAGCCTGCTCGATCCCCTGACTTTGGATGGAGCCCAGCGGGCACGCCTTCGGACCCTGCTGGAGCGAGACGACATCTTGAAGGTGCTCCACGCCTGTGGGGAAGATCTGGAGGCCCTGGCCCATTTCTTTGAGGCCACCCCCGCCGGGGTTTTCGACACTCAGCTGGGGGCAGCCTTCTTGGGTCACCGCTGGGGCCTCGGCTACGGCGCACTGGTGGAAACCATGCTTGGCGCGGTGGTGGAGAAGGACGAAACCCGCTCCAATTGGCTCCAGCGGCCCCTGACGGCTGCGCAGCGTCGCTACGCATGCTTGGACGTAATTTATCTTGAGGCGCTTTGGCCTGCGCTCCGGGATGCCCTGGACGAGAAGGGCCGCTGGGCCTGGGCGGCGGCAGAGTCGCAGGCCCTCCTTCAAGACGCCTTGGCGCGTCATGATGGCGCCCGCGCCTGGCTGGGCCTGAAGAGTGCGCCTCTGCAGAACCGGCGGACTCAGGCGGTGCTTCGCGCGCTGGCGGCCTGGCGGGAAAAAACAGCCCAAAGTCTCGATCGTCCCCGAGGTCGGGTGCTCAAGGATGAACACCTTTTAGCGCTTGCGAAGGCCCCCGGGGCCCCGGAGCGCTGGGCCAGCCTCGAGATTCCCCCGGGGGCGCTACGGCGCTGGGGGGAGGAGTGGAAGATGTTGCTCGGGCCCTTGGCCAGCCAGCCCGACGCCGAGCTGCCCCCTCCCGTGCCGGCACCGCCGGGACGGGAGGCCCAGGTGGTGATGAAGGCGCTGAAGGCCGTGGCCCAGGCCGCCGCGGAGCGGGAGGGCCTCGCCCCGGAGCTGCTGGGGCGAAAGAAGCTGCTGGAAGCCTTCTACCTTGAGAACACGACTCCGGAGCCCTTCCTCGGCTGGCGGGCGCCTCTGGTGCTTGAGGCCCTTCAGGCGGCGAAGGCAGGCGCAGCATGAGCGGCGTGCTGGTGCAGGTTTATCGCTCGCCGCGCCGCGCGGATACCTATCTGATAACGGAGAAGGCCAAGGGGCTTACGGCCGTACCGGAAGCGCTTTTCGGCACCTTTGGAACTCCCGAGCCCGCCTTTGTCTTTCTCCTTACGACGGAGCGGGCCCTGGCCCACTCGAATCCCGCCCTGGTGTTCGAGGCCCTGCAAGAGAAGGGCTTCTATCTGCAGTTGCCACCGCCGAAGGCCGAGGCGTGAGCGCCCCTTTCTGGGAAAGGCTGACCCTGGAGGAGATGTCCCGGGGCCAGTGGGAGTCCCTCTGCGATGGCTGCGCCCAGTGCTGCCGTATCAAGCTGGAGGACGAGGAGGTCGGCGCCCTGGCGGAAACGGCGGTGGTGTGTGCGCTGCTGGATCAAGAAAGCTGCCGCTGCTCCGCCTATGAGACGCGCTCCATCAAGGTGCCTGATTGCGTGACCCTGACCCCGGAGGCGGCTCGCACCCTTAGCTGGATGCCGGCAAGCTGCGCCTACCGGCGCCTCGCCGAGGGGCGGGGTCTTCCGGACTGGCATCCCCTGATCACCGGCGACCCGGAGAGCGTGCATGAGGCCGCCGCCTCCGTCCGGGGCCAGGTACTTTCCGAGGATGCGGTGCATCCCGACGATCTCGAGGCCCACATCATTCGATGGGTGACGCCCTGATGGAGAATCCCATGGGCTGGGCCGTTTACGCCGGCAGCGTGCTGCTGTTTATTGCCTCCGGCTTCCGCGTTTCGAAATCCTGGCCCCCGGGGCTGCGTCGGGTGCTTCGATGCTTGGCCGTCGCCACCGTTGTGCCCCTTGCCCCCGCTGGGGCCGCGGGGGATTACCTCGTGCCCGCGGTCATCGCCGCGCTTTTTGAAGGGATCCTCCAGAAGAGCGGTGATGCCACGGCCGCTCTCCAAATTTTGGGCATCAGCTGGGGCCTTGCGCTTTGCGTGGCCGCCATCCTGGCCTTTCTTGAAGAGCGCAGGGGCGCGCGCGCCTAGCCCTGGCTTGATCGACCCCGGCGCGAACCGTACTCTTGGACCTCGATTTTTTCTTCGCCTTGGTGTTTACCCTATGAAATTCGAAAGCACAGATTCCTACATCGTGACCGATGAGCTGGGCCTGGCCGTCAATGCAGCGGTGACCCTCCAGCGTCCGCTCTTGATCAAGGGGGAGCCGGGCACGGGTAAAA
>JADHNT010000116.1 GCA_016779385.1 Pseudomonadales bacterium | reverse complement strand
GGCGCAGAAGCGCGGGGATGAGTTCATTAGCTCCGAGCTCGTGGCCCTCGCAGCCCTGGAGCTCGGGGGCGAAACGGCCGCGCCGCTGCGCGTCGCGGGGGCCACGGCGGAAAACCTCCAAAGCGCCATCGATGCGCTGCGGGGCGGGGAAAACCTCTCGAGCGCCGACGCAGAGGAGGGGCGGCAAGCCCTTGAGCGCTTCACCATCGACCTCACGGAGCGGGCGGAGGCGGGTAAGCTCGACCCGGTCATAGGCCGGGACGATGAAATCCGCCGCACCATTCAGGTGCTCCAGCGCCGCACCAAGAACAACCCCGTGCTCATTGGTGAGCCGGGGGTGGGAAAAACCGCCATCATCGAAGGGCTTGCGCAGCGCATTGTGAACAAGGAAGTCCCGGAAGGGCTTCGGGGCAAGCGCGTGCTCTCCCTCGATCTCGGCGCGCTTATCGCGGGGGCAAAGTTCCGCGGGGAATTCGAAGAGCGCCTAAAGAGCGTCCTTCAGGGCCTGGCCAAGGAAGAGGGGCAGGTCGTTCTTTTCATTGATGAGCTCCACACCATGGTGGGCGCTGGGAAAGCCGACGGCGCTATGGACGCAGGGAACATGTTGAAGCCCGCCCTTGCCCGAGGCGAGCTCCACTGCGTGGGCGCTACCACGCTCGATGAATACCGCCAGTACATCGAAAAGGATGCCGCCCTCGAGCGCCGGTTCCAGAAGGTGCAGGTGGATCAGCCCTCCGTGGAGGACACCATCGCCATCCTTCGCGGCCTGAAGGAGCGCTACGAGATCCACCACGGGGTCACGATCGGCGATCCGGCGCTGGTAGCGGCGGCGAAGCTGTCCCACCGCTATATCACCGATCGCCAGCTGCCCGATAAGGCCATCGACCTCATCGATGAGGCGGCGAGCCGTATCCGCATGGAGATCGACTCCAAGCCTGAGGTCATGGACAAGCTCGAGCGGCGCCTCATTCAGCTGAAGATCGAGCGGGAAGCCCTGTCCCGGGAGACGGACGAGGCCTCGCGGAAGCGCCGTGAGGCCCTCGAGGGGGAGATTGCCACCCTCGATCGCGAATACGCCGACCTCGATGCTCGCTGGACCGAGGAGAAGGCGGCCCGGAGCGGTGCCACCCAGATCAAGGAAAACCTCGACGCCGCTCGAAGCGAACTCGAGGCCGCCCGCCGCGCCGGGGATCTCACGCGCATGTCCGAGCTTCAGTACGGACAAATTCCCGCTCTGGAGAAGGCGCTGGTCGAGACCGAAGCCCAGGAGCAAAGCAACCACCAGCTGGTGCGCAACCAGGTGGCAGAGGAAGAGATTGCCGAGGTGGTGGCGAAGTGGACCGGGGTGCCCGTCTCCAAACTCCTTTCCGGCGAACGGGAGAAACTCCTCGACCTGGAGGGGGCCCTGCAGGAGCGGGTTATCGGCCAGGAAGAAGCCGTGGCCGCCGTGGCCAACGCCGTGCGCCGGGCCCGGGCGGGCCTCGCCGACCCCGCGCGGCCTAACGGTTCTTTCCTCTTCCTTGGCCCCACGGGGGTCGGGAAGACCGAACTGTGCAAGGCGCTGGCGGACGTGCTCTTTGACTCCCCAGCCGCGCTGATTCGCGTCGATATGTCCGAGTTCATGGAGAAGCACTCCGTGGCCCGGCTCATCGGCGCCCCCCCGGGGTATGTGGGCTATGAGGCGGGCGGCTATCTGACGGAGGCGGTGCGGCGCCGCCCCTATTCCTTAATCCTCTTGGACGAGGTGGAAAAGGCCCACAGCGACGTCTTTAACCTGCTCCTCCAGGTCCTTGATGATGGCCGGCTCACGGACGGCCATGGCCGTACCGTGGATTTCCGAAATACGGTGCTGGTGATGACGTCAAACCTGGGCTCGGATCTGATTCAAAGCATGGCCGGAGAAGGGCGCGTGGATGCGATGAAGACTGCGGTGATGAATGTGGTGTCGAACCACTTCCGCCCGGAATTTCTGAATCGCATTGACGATACGGTGGTGTTTCGGCCCCTCGAGGCTTCGGCCATCGGCGCCATCGCCGAGCTTCAACTGGCGAACCTTTGCCAGCGGCTGGAAGAGCAGGGCATGCGCCTCACCTTTGATGATGGCGCTCTCCGTCTCATTGCCGAGGCAGGCTACGATCCGGTCTACGGGGCCCGGCCCCTGCGCCGGGCCATCCAGCGCCTGGTGGAGAACCCCCTAGCGGAGAAGCTCCTTGCGGGTGCCTTCGCCCCGGGAGATCACATCACCGTGGGCCTGGGGGAGGACGGAGAACGGCTCGCCTTTGCCGCTACCGCCCTCGCGGGGGCGATGGGGCGCACGGTAGAAAATTAATTTGCCCTTGGGGGTGGACAGGTATACAGTGTTTGAATACTGTATGCCTGTCCAGTCGCTCCTTGGAGGCGCAGCTATGGTCACCTTCGATCTTTTTGCCCAAAACCCCCAGGAAAGCCTTTCCAACCCCGCGCCCCAACGGCCGCGGCGAACGGCGAAACCCGCTGAGGCTGACGCTGGCAAGCGCGCAGGCGCCGTAGCGGCGGGCACCCACTACCGGCGTGCGATGGCTGCGGCAAAGCGCATTCGCCGAGCTCGCCACCGGGAGGTGGTGGGGCGGCAGATCTGCGAACACCTGCGCTGCATGCTTGGGGCTGAAGAAGGTCGGTCTCGCGGTGTTTCATTTTGAATTTCCTTCTGACGCCCAAGAGGCGCCTGTCTACACTGCCGCGCCAACTTCCCTCGTAAAGGCGTCGCGTCCTTTTTCCAGAGTGGCTGCGGTGGCTTTGGTTATGCTCCTGCGGTAGCGGGCCGGCACGGATCATGCTGCAATGTTTGGACATTTTTTTGTGCTGAGGTGAGTCCGTGGTTACCAAATGCGTTTTCCCCGTGGCCGGCTACGGCACCCGCTTCCTTCCGGCCACGAAGGCCATGCCGAAGGAAATGCTCCCTATCGTGAATAAGCCGCTCGTTCAGTACGGCGTGGAAGAGGCGGTGGAAGCGGGCATGCGGGATGTCTGCTTTGTCACCGGGCGGGGCAAGCGCGCCATCGAAGATCACTTTGATGTGAGCTTTGAGCTGGAGACCCAGATCGCGGGCTCGGGAAAGGAGGCTGCGCTAGGAGGCATTCGCACGCTCATGGAGCAGGCCAGCTTCAGCTACACCCGGCAGAACGAAATGAAAGGCCTTGGCCATGCCATTCTCGTCAGCCGGCGCCTCGTGGGTGATGAGCCCTTTGGGGTGGTGCTGGCGGACGATCTCTGTTTGAACCCCGGGGGCGATGGGGTGCTGGCCCAGATGGCCCGGCTTCACGCCCAGTTCCGGTGTTCCATTGTGGCGGTGATGGAGGTTCCTCAGGAGGAGATCGGCGCCTACGGCGTGATTGCCGGGGAGGCCATCAGCGACGATTTGATCCGCGTCACGGACATGGTGGAGAAACCCGACCCCGCCGAGGCCCCGTCTAACCTGGCGGTGATTGGACGCTATCTCCTGACGCCCGACATCTTTGGCCTCATCGAGAGCACGGAGGCGGGGAAAAACGGCGAGATCCAGCTGACCGATGCGCTTCGCGCTCAGGCGGAGCAGGGCTGTGTCATGGCCTACAAGTTCAAGGGCAGGCGTTTCGATTGCGGCTCCGTACCGGGCTTCATGGAAGCCACCAACCACTGCTACGAGACCTTCTTTAAGGGCGCCTAGCCCCCCTTTGAGGGCTCGTTCCGCGCCTAGGGATGAAGCATGCTCGGCGGCCGGGGCAGCTCTAAGTCACAGCACAGCACCTGGCGCAGGCCGTCGCACAGAAAGCTCGCTGACAGGGTCTGACAGGGGCCGCCATCGGGCAAGGAGAAGTAGGGGTCGCTCACCAATAGGGCGCCGGGATGGGCGAGGGCTTGGCGGAAGTAAGGGCGGTGGGCCCAGCTCGCCCCCTGGGCCTGAGCCAGGGGCCAATAGCGAGGATCGCTGCGCGTGCCCGCCGGGGAGAGGTTTTCCGTCAGCTGTTCGCCCTGGTCATTCAGCACGTAGCACCGCAGTACCCCGGCTTCATAAAGCAAGGTGGCGCAGGCCGTCTCCAGCGCTTCTCCGGTGCGCAGGGCGGCTAGAGCCTGCTCGAAGGCGGGGAGGGCCGCCGGCCCCGCCAGCGGGCTTCCCCCGGTCGTAGGCGCGGAGGGTGCCCAGGGCCACACGGCGGGGCCGCTCACAAGGTCCACGGGGGTATCCAGGGCCCAGCGGAGTGCCTCCGGCCGGACGAGGCCTTCTAGCCCCACCATTGCACCACTTTCGTGCAAAAGCGTGATCAGTGCCCGAAGCTGTCCTAGTTTTCGGGGCGAGCCCTCGGCTGTGGGGAGGAATGTGGCGTCGAGGGTCACGAGCTCTGGCGACCCAGCCCAGAGTAGTGCGAGATCCCCTCGCTGGGGAGAAAGCCCCCGAAGCTCGACGGTAAAGCCGAGGGCTCGATGATATTTAGCGAAGTCGGCGAGCACCGCTGCTGGGGCGCTGTCAGCGGTCACGCTGAGCATGACTTCTGAAGGCGTGAAGCCATCGCTGGCGAAGAGATCCTGGGGCACGGGCGGCCAGAGCGTCGCGTCCTGGAGCGCCGCTCCGGGCACGGGCAACACGAGCCAGGCTCCAGCGCCTTTATACGTTGCCTGAAACTGCTGCATGTGAAGGGTCGTCACGGCAGCAGTCAGCTCGAGATCGGCCTTGTCCTCCAGGAAGGCGGCGGTCTCGGCATCGCTGTGTACCGTTGCCCGGTAGGCCACGGGGCGCCCATGGGCTCGGGAGAGAAGCGGCGCAAAGCGGCTGCGAAGGCGCTGGCCCCGATGAAGCAGGCTCAGCCCCGCACCGTCGTCCTCGAGCATGGGCTGGAGACTCTGGCCCAGGGGGTTCTGGAACAGGCTTTTGGTGGCGTCCCTTTCCATGTCTTGGCACTCTCTCCGTGGGGGATCGTGATCCCACCCTGTGATAGAAGTGATTAGCAATTGCCGCGCCAAGGTGCTCCAGCCTTGGAGAGCGATAGGGAGGACTCCATGGCCAACGGCGTTCCTGAGCTCCTGCAGCACTACGGGCCCCATGCCCCGGTGGTGCTTGAGCAGCCCCTACCCCGGGCCGCCCTCCCTACGCCAGCGCTCGTGCTTCAGCGCACCGCCTTTGAGCGCAATCTGACTGCCATGCAGTCCCTGGTCTCTGGCTACGGTCTCGGCCTGCGGCCCCACGGGAAAATGCACAAGTGCCCGGAGGTCGCGCGGCGTCAGCGGGCCGCCGGCGCCCTTGGGCTCTGCGTGGCGAAGCCCCGGGAGGCGGAGGTGATGGCCCAGGCCGGAGTAGGGCCCCTGCTTGTGACTTCTCCGGTGCTGGCCCCCCAGGCCCTCGATCGCATGATCGCGCTCCGGGCGGGCGGCGCCGAGCTTACGCTCGTGGTGGACAGCTTTATAGGCATCGGGACCCTGGCTGAGCGCGCTGCTCAGGCCGGCGTCGTCATGCCCGTATTGGTGGATCTCGATCCGGCCATGGGGCGCACCGGCGTCGCCCCCGGGCCCGAGGCCCTGGCCCGGGTAGAGGCCGTGGTCAAGGCGGAGGGCCTCGCTTTTCAGGGCTTTCAACATTACGCCGGCCAGGTGCAGCACATCGCGGAAGCTGGGGAACGGCAGGCGGCCTGCGAGGCGCATCACGAGGCAGCTCGGGCGTTGGTGGCGGTTACGGAGTCGAAGGGCATTCCCGTTCCCGTCTTCACCGGCGGTGGCACGGGCAGCGTTTTCTACGATGGTCCCGCGGGGCTCTACACCGACCTCCAGTGCGGCTCCTACGCCTTCATGGATCAGGAATATGGGGTACTCGAGGGCCCCGCGGGAACGCTCCTGGACAGCTTTGAAACGGCCCTGACGGTCCACAGCAC
>JADHNT010000115.1 GCA_016779385.1 Pseudomonadales bacterium | reverse complement strand
GCATTACGCGCACGGCCATCGATGACGAAGAGGTGCTCGATCGCTGCATCCTCGCCCTCGTCAACGAAGGGGCGCGCATCCTCGAAGACAAGATCGCCATTCGCGCCTGCGATATCGACATTGTCTACATCAACGGCTATGGCTTCCCCGAGGTCACCGGTGGCCCCATGTTCTGGGCCGATCAAATGGGCCTCGACGTGGTCCTGAAGAAGATCGAAGGCTTCCGCGAGAAGTACGGCGACTTCTGGACCCCGGCACCGCTACTGGAGCGCCTCGCAAAGGAAGGCAAGTCCTTCGCTAGCCTCGCCCAAGGCTAGATCGACCGCCCGACCGGCGCAGCCGCCCCAGGGCTGCGCCGGCTTTACCCTAAGGACATCCCCCATGACTCAAAGTGCCCGTTCCCCCACGGCGCTCCGCTTTGGCGAAGCGCTCACCATCGATGTGCCCGGCCTTCGCCTCGCCGCCAAGGCCTGGGGAAACCCCGAAGGGCTCCCCTTCCTGGGACTTCACGGCTGGCTCGATAACGCCAACACCTTCAACCGCCTAGCGCCCCTGCTTCCGGAACTGAACTTCATCGCCCTGGATTTTGCGGGCCATGGGCTCTCGGACCACAGGGCGCCAGGGGTCCACTACACCTCCTTTTTCGATGTGCAGGACGTCGTTGCCGCCGCTGAAGCCCTGGGCTTTGAGCGCTTCGGCCTTATCGGCCACTCCATGGGAGGCGCCGTGACCTCGGAGACGGCGGGGCTGTTTCCGGAGCGCGTCACCCAGGCCATCAGCATCGATGGCTTTGTCCACCATCAGGGCAATCCGAAGGACTGCAACGACCGCAACAAGGGAGCGATCCTGCAGATGCTGAAGGCGTCGGAGAAAAAGCCGCCGATTTACGCAAGCATCGACGCCATGGCCGAACGGGTTACCCAAGCCACGGACCAAAGCCTGGCCGCAGCCTCTGAGCTCGTCGCCCGGGGCCACCACGCTGTAGAGGGTGGGGTAACCTGGCGCACCGATCCGCGGATCCGCTTTGCCACGCCCCTGCGTATTACGGAGCGCCAGCTCGATGAGCTCATGGCCCAGAGCACGGCGCCGGCCCTGCTGATTGCCGCCACCCAAGGCGATCGTTGGTATCGCGGGGGCCTCGAGCGCCGCCGGGAGCACCATCCGAACCTGACGGTGCTGGAGATGCCCGGGCCCCACCACCTGCACCTCGAGCCCACGCACGTGGATGCGGTGGCCAAGGCCATCCGCGCCTTCCTCGGCGAGCAGGGCGTACTCACGCCCTAAGGGCGCTAAAGGGCCTCCCGGGCCGCTCCCGGCGGCCCAAACAGCGTGGAGAAATCCGCCGTGCTGTTTTCCCGGGGGAAGGCCTCGGCGGGTTCGGCAGACCCAAGAAACGCGCAGAGAGGCCCCCACCCCGCCTCAACGTTAAAGCACAGAAGCTGCGCCGCTGGCACCGCTTCGAGCACCGCGCGCCGGTGTGCCTTGTAGACCGCCAGCGCGTGGGCCTTATCGTGAAAGCGTCCCCCGAAGGTTCGCTCTAGGATCATAGCGCGGGTCAGCGTCCGGTGGCTCGAGCGAACCCCGTCTCCGGGGCGCAGGGGCGTTTCCATGGTGGCCACGATGGTGCGAGCAGCACTGGCGTACCAGGCCTCAGGGTCGCGTTCCGTCAGAATGATTTTGAGCCCGGGCCAGCGCCCGAGGGCCTCCCGCCACAGAAAGAGCGCGGGCCAGTCCACCGCCGCAGGGTAGGCTTCAAGCAGCCCAAGGGCCGCTTCCGGAGCGCCGTGGAGCGCCGCGAGCCAGGGCTCATCGTGGCTAGCCTGGGCCATCTCTTCGGCCATGTGATAGCAGGGCCCATAGCCAAGCACTTCGAGGGCCCGCTTTAAGGTGTAGGTGCCCGTGCGGCCAAAGCCCACTCCAAGCACCTGCAGCCCCACCACGGCGCCTAGGCCCCGAGGAGGGTGGGTGCCAGGCCTCGCAGGGCATCAATAAAGGCGAGGGGTTGATCCAGGAAGAGGTGATGCTGGGCCTTCGCCAAACCCACCGGGGGCGCCGTAAAGGGTCGCACGCTTTCCATATACCCGAGGGTGTTCTTGGAGAAGAGCTCACTGTCCTCGCCATAGATCAGCCCCAGGGGTAGGGTGAGCGCCCGAAGGTTCGCTTCCGCCCGGTCCCGGTCCACGCCGGTCATCACCTCGGGCATATCCGTATCGAATTTGAAGGCGTAGCCGCCATCGATGGCCAATACCGAGTGCTTGGCGATGTAGGTCAGGAGAAATTCGTGTTCGCAGCTCTGGGGCGGCTGCAGACGAAAGCGCTGCTGGGCCGTTTGCGCATCAGGGTAGAGCACGGGGCGCCCCCCCACCCGGGGACCGCTGTGATCCACGGCCTCCGAAGGATCGCGCACCCCCGCATCCACCAGCACCAGACCCGCGAAGCGGTCGCTGTGGCGCGCGGCGGCTTCCAGGCCAATGCGGCCGCCAAAGCTGTGCCCCACGACCAGCGTGTTTCTGGGGAGCCCAGCAGCGTCGGCCACGGCCACAAGAGACTCGGCCCACAGCTCCACAGAATAATCGTAGCGGTCGTCTGCATCCCCCATGCCGGCCAAGTCGAGGGCCGCCACCTGGTACTGATCGGTAAGCTGAGGTCCGATGAAATCCCACCAGCGGCGATGGGCGTTCATGCCATGAACCAGCAGGAGCCCCGGCGCGCTCGCCGGTCCCTCCCAGCGCGTGTAAGTCACATCGGCCTCATCGACCTCTACGGCGTCGTCATGCCGAGGCGCTTCTACTGCGTCCCAAAACCATTGCGGAATAGCCATGCTCCGTTCTCCCCCTGGCGAATCGCACCCCCCAACCCTAAGGGGCCGGGCATAAAAAAGGGAGGCCCAGGCCTCCCTTTTTTCGAACGCGACGGGCCTTAGACGGCGCCGTAACGCTTCAAGTGGAAATCGACGTTGCCGAAGGTGGTGTCAATCATGGTGAGGCGCTTGAAGTAGTGACCAATGTTGAGCTCTTCGGTCATACCCATGCCGCCGTGCAGCTGCACGGCCTGCTGGCCCACAAAGCGGCCCGACTTACCCACCTGCACCTTGAAGCCGGAGACGGCTTTCTTGGCGACAGCGCCGTAGCCCTCGTCGAGCCGCATGGCCGCGAGGTACATCATGGACTTGGCCTGCTCGTATTCCATGAACATATCAACCATGCGGTGCTGCAGCACCTGGAACTTGCCGATGGGCTGGCCAAACTGCACGCGCTGCTTGGAGTACTCCACCGTGTCCTTGTAGCAAACTTCCATGCCGCCCACCGCTTCCGCGCCCACGGCCAGGGTGGCTTCGTCGATAACCTGCTCAAGCACCGCGTGCCCGCCACCAACCGTGCCCAGCACGGCGTCGGCGCCGACCTTCACCCCGTCGAGGGTGACTTCGGAAGCGCGCAGGCCGTCCACCGTCGGGTAGTCGCGGCGAGAGAGGCCCGCAGCGTCGCCGTCAACGAGGAACAGGGTGATGCCGTCCGCATCCCGGGGACCGCCGCTGGTGCGGGCTGAAACCACGAAGAAGTCTGCGGAGGGGCCGCCGAGCACCACGGCCTTGTGGCCGGACAGCGCGTAGCCGTCACCGTCAGCGGTGGCCGTGGTGGCGACGTCGGCCAGCTTGAAGCGGCTCTGGGGCTCGGCGAAGGCCAGGGCCCCCATCTTGCTACCCTCGATGATAGCGCCGAGGTAGGCACCCTTTTGCGCTTCGTTGCCCGCGTACTTAAGGGCGCCGCCAGCGAGGATCACGGTCGCCAGGTAGGGCTCGACGACGAGGCCCCGGCCCAGCTGTTCCATTACAATCATGAGCTCGATGGCGCCGCCGCCGATGCCGCCATCTTCCTCGGCGAAGGGCACCGCCAGCCAGCCCAGCTCGGCAAACTGCTTCCAGTTCTCGCGGGAGAAACCCTCTTCCCCGGCCATGACCTTGCGGCGGGTGTCGAAGTCGTAGTCGTTTTGAATGAAGCGCTCAAGGCTGTCCTTCAGGAGGGTTTGCTCTTCCGAAAGGGAAAAATCCATGTCTAATCCTCTAGGGGTTGGTCTGAAGTCACTGGTGTGGGGCTTAGAGCCCCAGCACCGCCTTGGAAATGATGTTCTTCTGAATCTCGTTGGAGCCGCCAAAGATCGACGAGGCCCGGCCGTAGAGCATGCCCTTCATGGTCGGCATGACGTAGGGGTTCCCGATGGGCCCCTCGTTGTCGATGAGGGTTTGCTCCGGATAGGGCATGCCGTAATAACCAAATGCTTCGATGGTCATCATTGCAATGGCCTGGCCGATTTCCGTGCCCCGAATCTTCAGGATGGAGGACTCGGGCCCCGGGGCGCCGCCCTGGGCCACCTGAGCCAGCACGCGCAGCTCGGTGACGGAGAGGGCTTCCAGATCCACCTCAAGCTCCGTGACCCGGGTGCGGAAGGCCGGGTCGTCCCAGAGGGTACCGCCGTCCATGCCCGTCTCCTGGGCGATGCGCTTTAGGCGCGCCAGCTGCACTTCGCTCCGGGCTACCCCAGCGATACCCGTACGCTCGTGGGTGAGCAGGCCCTTGGCGTAGGTCCAGCCCTTGTTCTCTTCCCCGACCAGGTTCTCCACGGGAACGCGCACATCCTTCAGCTCCACCTCGTTCACGGAGTGGATGCCGCCGAGAATGTACACGGGGTTCACGGTAATGCCCGGGGTTTTCATGTCGATAAGGACGAAGCTAATCCCTTCCTGCTTCTTCGCGCCGCTTTCCGTGCGCACGAGACAGAACATCCAGTCCGCGACGTGGGCGCCGGAGGTCCAGAGCTTGGTACCGTTGACCACGTACTCGTCCCCTTCCCGCACGGCGCGGGTGGCGAGGCCAGCGAGGTCCGAGCCCGCACCGGGCTCGGAGTAGCCCTGGCACCAGATCATCCGCTCTTCGCGAATCTTCGGCAGAAACTCATTCTGCTGCGCCTCCGTACCCCAGGTGTAGAGCACGGGGGCCAGCATGCGCGCGCCGAAGGCGGAGAGCTGGGGGCACTCGGCCTTCGCCGTCTCCTTATCCCAGATGTACTTTTGCGTAGGGTTCCAGTCCGTTCCACCCCACTGCTGGGGCCAGTTCGGGACGGCCCAGCCGCGCTCGTTCAGCGCATCGATCCAGCGCCGAACCTCCGGCGAGTGGCCGCGGGACTCCTCAAAGCGGCTCGAGGTCGCGCGAGCGCGACGAACGTCTTCCGGCCAATAGGTGGCAATGAACTCACGAACTTCGGCCTGAAACGCCAGATCGGCATCCGTTAACGCTAGATCCATGGTGTCCTCTCGCTCTGTATTGCCGCCGGGCGGCAACCAATCCAAGGTGGGCGCATGCTGCCATGCACCCGCGGGGCGCGGGCTCTTGGAGACGCAGCTTGCCCGCGGCGGCGCTCCCCGAGCCCCTTCCGCTGGCGCAGCCTTTCCCCCCCGTCGACGCGCAGCGCTCTGATGATAGGCGGGGCCCCAGGCCGGGGCAACCGCTCCCGTCCATGGAAAGGTGGCGCAGCCCAGGGCACACTAGGCGCCTAACGCCTAACGGACCTCAGAGGGTACAGATGGACTTTGAAACGATTCGCTATGAGCTCGAGGGCGGGGTGCTGACCCTCACCCTGAATCGGCCCGATCGACTGAATGCGTTCAACAACACCATGATGCACGAGATGATCGCCGCCCTGGACGCGGCGGACGCCGACGACAACGTTCGCGCCATCATCGTGACCGGCGAAGGCCGAGGCTTCTGCGCCGGCGCCGACCTAGAAAAGGGCGGGGAAACCTTCGACTACGACGCCCAGGGCCGGAGCGAAGAGAAGAGCGGCCTGCCCCCCCGGGATGGCGGTGGTCTTCTGACCCTGCGCATCTACGAATGCAACAAGCCCATGATCGCCGCCGTGAACGGCCCAGCCGTGGGCGTGGGGGCGACCATGCAGTTGCCTATGGATATTCGCCTCGC
>JADHNT010000030.1 GCA_016779385.1 Pseudomonadales bacterium | reverse complement strand
GGGGAAATCCTCTTAGGCGTGGGTGGCGTCGCCGCGAAGCTCCGCTTGCACCCGTTGGTTAATATCGGCCATGGCAAGATGAGCCGAGCGCATGGCGCCCTCCTGCCACCCCGTGTGATAGGTGATCTGGTCCCCGATCAGGTAATGGCGACCGGCGGGGCGCTGAAGGCGCTTGAAGTGCTTTTCCACATCGTCCCCGGACCATTCGGCGGAGCACCCCATCATGTGATTCATGCGGTGCCAGGCAACGCTGACGCCGTTCTCGATGTACTGCTCCCAGCCCGGGTGGATCTTTGCCCCCTGCTGAACCACCGCCTGGAAGCGCTCCTTGGGGGTCATGCTCGTGAAGTAGGCGCCGGCCCCGGGGAAGAAGGTATAGGCCGCAAGGAGTATCCCCTTTTCGCTGTGGAACCCATGATTGGGGTACCAGATTTGCGTAATCGGTTGGCTGGTCCAGCTGATGCCCCCGTAGATGCGGTCCTCTTCCCAGAAGCGCTTCGAGGCCTGAAGCCCCATCTTGAACAGCTCGCCCCGCTTCGGCTTGGCCAGCGCCTCCACATAGTCTTTCGGGAAGTTGTGGCGCAGGCCGAGAAGGAGGTGGGTGGGAATGCTATTGAGAACGTAATCGGCCTCTTCCGTTTTCCGATCCCCGTTTTCGATATAGCTCACCCGGACACCCCGGTCCGTCAGCTCGACCCCCTTCACCCAGGCATTGAGATGTACCGTATCGCCCACGTGGCGCATGAAGCCTTTGACGATATGGTCCATGCCCCCCTTGGCGGTGAGCATGGTGCCGGCCTGATCGGAGCTTTCATTGAAGTTCATGGCCCAGCGCCAGAAGCTGGCGTTCATGAGCTCGGAGAAATCGAAGGGCTCGTGGTGCTCTCCGTGGAGCACGAAGCTGCCGCGCTTGTAGCCGCCCCGGGAGGAGCCGGCGTAGAGGTGGCTATCGCTCAGGTCTCCGAAGGCCTTAGCGAGCTCCAGCAGGCGCTGGGTGTCGACTTCGCTGATGGGCGCATCGAGGGACGCAGCGGACACGGACTTGGCGAGCAGCTCGCTCATGAAGCCGCGGGTATCCGCAATGTACTGCCGCTGCCGCACCGGTTTACCCCCGAAGGCGTTGTCGTCCTGGTAGTAGGCGTTGCGGTTATCGTTGTTCCAGAGCTGCAGTTCTACCCCGAGGGCTCGGCAGTAGCTCATGAGCAGCGTGTGATCGGGGGGGATTCGTGCCGCCCCGGCGTTGAGGTAGAGATCTTCGTTGTCGTCAAAGCGGCAGATCTGCTGCTGGCCAAGCTCGTCGACGATATCGCCGTGGCGGAGGGTGAGGTTACGGCCGCCGGCGCGATGGGAGGATTCGAGGATTTTGCACTCGTAGCCCACCTTCCGGAGTTCGTAGGCGGCGGTGAGACCGCCAATGCCCGCTCCAAGGATGAGCACCTTTCTCCTCGCCCCCTGAAGCGGCTGAAGGTCGGCGAGGGGCATGGCCCCGGGCGCCGCCATGAGTCCGAGGGCGCTGGCGGCGCGGTAGACCGCTGTGGACCCCCCGGCAGCCCCTACCAGCTCGAGAAAGCGTCGCCGTGAAACGGTCGCCATGCTGCAATCCTTGACCCGTTGCGGTGCGGCTATTGTGCCCTAAGAGCGGGCAATTGCCGTCGATTCAAGGGCCCAGATTGGCTGAACGGTGAGAACTTTCATGGTTTGCGCACTTTGCGCCGCCCTTGCGCACCAAATTAGAGCGCTTAAGGGTTCTAGCCCCCAGTGGGGTCGATCAGGGCGGGGTCGATGGCGTGCCCCTTGGCCCGCTTGGCCTTGAGGTAGCGCTTATTGAAAGGAGAAACGCCCACCACGTGCTGTTCCGCCTCTTCGATTCGAACTCCGGCGGCGGTGAGATCCGCAATTTTCTTGGGATTGTTGGTCATCAGGCGGCAGGCTCGGTCTCCCAGGCGCCAGCGCAGGATGGCGGCGGCGTCAGAGAAGTTTCGGGAATCGTCCGGGAGACCCAGGGAACGGTTCGCCTCGTAGGTGTCTTCCCCGTCATCCTGAAGCAGATAGGTAGCAGCCTTCGCCCAGAGCCCGATGCCCCGGCCTTCGTGCCCGGCCATGTACACCAAGTAGCCGCCCCCTTCGCTTTCCGTCATGCGCCGGATCGCTGCCGCTAGCTGGGGCCCGCATTCGCAGCGCTGGGAGCCAAAGACGTCGCCGGTCAGGCAGTTGGAATGAACCCGGACCAGCGGAGCGGCCGCCGCATCGGCGTCTCCAATCACCAGCAGACTGTTCACGGCCATGGGCGCCGTCAGGGTAGCGAAGTCCCGGGCGGCCCCGTCTTCCCGCAGCTGATCGGCAAGGGCCTGCACCTCGTGTAATTCCGTGCGGCGTACAAAGGCATACCACTGAGCCGTGGTTTCCACGCCCTCGAGGCTCAGGGGCAGAGGAATGGGCCCGAGGATTTCCAGAGCGCCTTGGCTTCGGGCTTCTCGCGCAGCGGCCGAAAGAAGCCCCCCAGCCTGATCAATGCGCTGGATTTTCCCTTTGGCGAGGAGCTTCTCCCGCACCCGTGGATCGATGTAGGTAAACATGGCGGCCCCCTTCAAGGTCGCGAAGCATAGCCCCTTCGAAGGAGAAAAACGACGCGCCCCTAGCTCACCTGGCGCTCCGCACCCTCCCAGTAGGGGGCCCGAAGCGCAGTCTTGAGGATTTTCCCGGCACCGGACAGGGGCAGGGGCTCGCGCTGGAAGGTAATGCTGCGGGGGACCTTGAAGCCAGCAATATGGGCTCGGCAGTGGGTGATGAGGGCCGCTTCGTCGAGGGCGTCATCCCCTAGGTCCGCGCTGGGAACGACAATGGCGTGGACCTTCTCTCCCCAATCCGCATCGGGGATGCCAATCACGGCGCACTGGTCGACCGCCGGGTGCAGCATGAGCACGTTCTCAACCTCAGCGGAGTACACGTTCTCCCCGCCAGAAATGATCATGTCTTTCACTCGATCGACGATGTGGAGGAAGCCGTCCGCGTCCATGCGTCCCCCATCTCCCGTATGGAGCCAGTTGGAAGCAAAGGTCCTGGCTGTTTGCTCCGGCAGATTTCGATAGCCCAGCATGACGTTCGGGCCTCGGGCGCAGACCTCGCCGACGGTACCCAGGGGCACGGGCTGATCGTTGTCATCGAGGATCGCAATTTCCACTCCGGGAATGGCCTGGCCGGCGCTGGTCAGCTTGCCGGCGAAGGGAGAGGCGGGATCCACCGTGTGGTACTCGGGCGCCAGCATCGTCAGGATCGGGGCCGCTTCCGTTTGCCCGTAGGCTTGGTAGAAGCGCGTGCTGGGCAGGACCTCCAGCGCTTTGCGAATGACCGCCTCGGGCATGGGGGAGGCGCCGTAGAGCACGCCCTCAAGGCTCCGTAGGTCGTAGTTGGCTAGGGTCGGGTCATGGACCACGCGATTGATCATGGTGGGCACCATGAGCATGCGCTGGATCTTCTCCCGCTCGATGGTGGCCATCACGGCCTCTGGCTCGAAGGCCGGCAAGAAGTAATTCGTGCCCGCCATGAGCAACATCCCCACGGCCATGCACCAGTCGGCAATGTGGAACATGGGCGCGACGTGGAGGCATCGATCGCCGGGGCGGAGCTGGAGGATAGGCGCCGCCTGCATGGCGTTCACCAAAAGGTTCTGCTGGCTGAGCATAACGCCCTTGGAGCGCCCCGTGGTGCCCCCGGTATAGAAGAGTCCCGCGAGGTCATCATTGCAGCGCCCCGCATCGGCGACGGGGTCCGCCGCGGCCAGGGCCTCCCAGTGGGTTGCGCTGCCCGGCAGGGCCTGATCGCCCAGAGTGATCACCGTTTCTAGCTGGGGGAGCTCGGGCCGAAGGCCCTCGATCTGCTCCGCGAAGGCGTTGTCTACGCAGAGCACCTTGCTCTTCGAGTCACTCATCCAGTGGACGATCTCCGGCCCCGCCAGCCGCGTATTGATGGGCACGAACACTCCGCCCACCCAGGCCACGGCGAAGTAAAACTCATAGTAGTAATCGGAATTGAGGGCGAGGACGGCCACCCGATCCCCGGGCCCCACCCCTAGGGCGGCGAGGCCCCCGGCTAAGCGGGCGACGCGATCCGGAAAGGTCCGCCAGGGTTGGCTCCGGCTCTCATGGCGCAGAGCATCGCCTTCGGGGTTCAGCTGGGCGGCGCGGCGCAGGGCGGCGGTTAGGGAAAACATGGCTCTCTCCTCCCGAGGGGTTCCGGGGTAGCATAGCGAAAAGCCTGGGGAGAGGAGCAGCACATGGGCGTCACAATGACACCGGCCCTGGTGGGCACGCCGGCGGAGATTGACGCCGCCTATCTCACCACCGTTCTACGCCATGCGGGCTTTTCCGACGCGACCGTGGGGACCTTTTCCGCGAGCAATATCGGCACGGGGCAGGTGGGGCAAAACATCCGCTTCGCCTTGGACTACGCGGCGGGGGCCGGGCCGGCGACGGTGGTGGGCAAATTCGCCTCCGATGACCCCGCCAGTCGGCAAACGGGCATCGCGCTGCAGAACTACCTGAAAGAGGTGCGCTTTTATCGCGAGCTGGCCCCGACTCTCGCGGTGCGCATCCCCGCCCTCTACTTCGGGGCCATCGATGAGGAAACCCACGAATTTCTCCTCATAATGGAGGACATGGCACCGGCGGAGCAGGGGGATCAGCTCGGGGGCTGCAGCGCCGATGACGCGGCCTTAGCCATGGAGCAGGCGGCCCATCTGCACGGACCGCGCTGGGACGATCCGGCCCTTCGCAGCTACGATTTTCTAGGTGGACTCGACGAGGACGCCGGGGTCGCGGGTACGCTGGCGCTCTGGGACGCGGCCATGGAGGCTTATCTCGAGCGTTATGTAGAGCGTCTGAACACGGAGGACGTCGCCCTTACCCGCGCTCTGGGGGCGCGCTTCGCCACCTACCTGTCCCCCGAGCCCGGTCCGCGCACGGTTACCCACGGGGATTTTCGCCTCGATAATATGCTGTTTGGCCGCACCCCCGGGGCCACGCCGCTGGCCATTGTCGATTGGCAGTCCCCGGCGCTGGGCCAGGGGCCGGCGGACGTCGCCTATTTTCTGGGAACCTCCCTGGATCCTGGGCTGAGGGGCCGGGAGGAGCGGGCCTTGCTTCAGGTGTACCGGGATGTGCTGAAAAGCTACGGCGTTTCCCTCAGCGAGGACGCGCTTTGGCGCGCCTATCGCCGCTCCAGCTTTGCGGGGCTGGTCATGGCCGTGGTGGCGTCCATGATCGTGGGCCAGACCGACCGCGGAGACCACATGTTCATGGCCATGGCTCAGCGTAGCGCCGTCATGGCCCGGGAGCTTGAAGGGCTCGCTATTCTTGCCTAAGCCGGGCGGGCGAGGGGCAAGGAAAATAGCGCTTCGCGCCGCCGACAAGCCGTCGTAAAGTCGCGCATCAATCCACCCTTGCGCGAGGCCTGCCATGCTCCTTGCGTTGTTGATTTGCCTCTATTTGGGCGTAACCCTCGGTCTAGGCCTTCTGGCCCAGCGCCGTGTGAAAAGCGCCCGGGATTTCATGCTGGCGGGGCAGCAGCTTCCGCTTTTCATGGTGGTCACTACGTCCTTTGCGACCTGGTTCGCCTCCGAGACACTGCTAGGCGTCCCGGCGAAGGTCCTCGAGGGCGGCCTCGCCGAGACCGTGGAGGACCCCTACGGCGCGGGCTTCGGCCTGGTGCTTGTGGGGATGTTCTTTGCGTCCCGGCTCTACCGCCTGCGCCTTTTGACCATCGGGGACTTCTATCGGCGGCGCTATGGCCAGGGCATCGAGGTCTTTGCGTCGACGGTGATCTCTCTATCCTACCTGGGCTGGGTGGCGGCGCAGATTACGGCCCTCGGGCTCGTGCTCGAGGTGCTCACCCAGGGGTTCCTCAGCACCGCCGATGGCATGTTGGTCGGGACGGTGGTGGTGCTGATCTACACGGCCCTTGGGGGGATGTGGTCCATCGCCTTGGCCGACCTTTTCCAGATGACCGTGATGGTGCTGGGGCTCACGGTGATTGCGGTGCTGGCGGGGCAAAGCGCTGGCGGCGCCCAGGCGGTATGGGCCGAGGCTCAGCACCGGGAGCTCCTGCGCTTCTTTCCCGAGGGCAACGTTAGCGCGTGGCTCGCCTGGATTGCCGCGGCTATCACGCTGATGATTGGCTCCATCCCCCAGCAGGACGTTTTTCAGCGGGTGATGGCGGCGCGGGATGAGCGAACCGCGCGCCTGGGCCCGATCATCGGAGGCTCGGCCTACATGGCCTTTGCCGCGGTGCCCATTTTTCTTGGGGTGGCGGCCATGATGGTCGTTCCTACGGCAGAGACGCTCTTGGCGGAAGACGCGGAGCAGCTCATTCCCACTCTCGTTCTCACCACTATGCCCTTGCCCCTGCAGGTGCTGTTTTTTGGCGCGCTTTTGAGTGCGATCATGTCGACGGCGTCGGCGACCCTTTTGGCGCCCACCACCACCTTTGTGGAGAACATCCTCATGAACGTGGTGCCCGCTGTGGCCCAGCATCGGTTGCGGGTGCTGCGCTGGACCCTTGCGCTCTTTGCCCTTGCGGTGCTGATCTATGCCCGGGCCATGGAAGGCACGCCTATTTACGACCTGGTGGGGAAGGCCTATCAATTCCCCGTGGTAGGGGCCTTTTGGCCCCTGGCCCTTGGGCTCTACTGGACAAAGGCCTCCCGAGAGGGCGCCCTGTGCTCCATTGCAGCCGGCCTTGGGGTGTGGGCCGTTCTGGAATTTACGGCCTATGGGCGGGTCATGCCTTCGGTCCTTGGCGGCTTCCTGGCCGGCGGTCTGGGCATGGTGTTGGGCTCGCTGCGTTGGCCCAGCACCGAACCTTTGGACAGCACTGCGCCCCTCGAAGGCGCATCGTCTCAGCCCTAGGGGGCTCGCGCCCGGCTGCGGTCGTGGCTGGGAAAGATGAGCGCAGCCACCTCGAAGCCCGCGGCTTCGGCCAAGCCTAGCGCCTCGCGCCGTTCACCCGCGGGTAGCTCTGAGCTGCGCGCAAGCAGCCACAGAAAGTCCCGGTTCGGGCCAGAAACCAGGGCCCAGCCGGAGTCCTGGTCCAGGGCAAAAATCACATAGGCCCCGAAAAAGGGGCCAAAGAAGCTCACCTTCAGATGGCCCACGGTGGGATCTCCCACGGGAAGGGCGCGACCCTCTGCGACTTCCCAGCCCTCGACCCCATAGCCCGAATTGCGCACGGCGATTGCGCCGTCGGGCAGCAGCGCGTAGTCGGCCCGTACGTCGGAAAGGCCGCGCTCAAAGCTATGGTCTAAGCGCGCGATCTCATACCAGGTGCCCAGATAGCCCTCGAGGTCAAAGTTCTGGACTGGCGTAATGCCCGGGGGCGCGCTGGTGCAGCCGCTCCCTAGGAGCACAAGCACGGCGAGCATGGCTAAGGGGGTAAGGCCCGGGCGCCGAGCGCGGAAACGTTGCGGCACGGTGCGCATGGGCCTAGCTCCGCACCTGGGGGCGAATGTAGGTGCCCTGGGCCACGGCCACGGTTTTGTCCTCGCTATCATCCACCCAGCAGCGAATGCTGCCGATCACGGAGCGCTTCCCCACGTGGTGAAGCTCGGCGCGGGCGAAGACCGTATCTCCCTGAGCGGGTCGCAGATAGCGGATGGACAGTTCGCTTGTGAGCGCCATGGGCTCGAGGCCGACGGCGCCGAAGAGGGCATACCACAGCACGGCGTCGCAAAGGCCAAAGATCGTAGGGCCGCTGATGATGTTGCCCGGGCGCCGGGCCCGCTCATCGGGCGTAATCGCCGCCACAGCCCAGCGTTCTCCTACTTCAATGCAACGTTGCCCGGAGATTGGAAAGGCTTCCGTTAGGTAGGCGTTGACTTCATCGGCGGTGATGGCGGCGGGCATTTTCACGTCCTTGATTCTTCTGCGTAGGCCCCAGCATGGGCAATGCGAAGGCGAAAAAAAAGGCGGCCTTGCGGCCGCCTTTGGTGATCTTTCGGTGGTCTTAGAGCGAGTAGCTCAGGCCCACCTTGATCATGCGCCCGAAGGGGCTATGGGTATAGGGATCGTAGTTCAGGTCAGTCTGAGCTCGCGGTGCCAGGTTATCGAACACGTTGAACACGGAGACATTGATCCCAAGCTGATCGTCCATCAGCGTCGTGTTGTAGTTAAGGTCCACGGTGAAGTGCTCGTCGATGGTCTGAAGATCGGCGATTGCGCCTTCATCGTCGTACTCACCCCAGTAGCGCCCCGTCACCGTGAGACGATGCGCATCCCGAGTCAGGCGAGCGAAGACGCTACCCTGTAACTCGGTGATGGGGGTAAGGGTGTTGCGGTTGTCGTTCAGGTTGCCCGCGAAGTCGCCGCCCGCAATGAGGAACAAACCATCATCAGTGGTGAAATCATCAACATCGTACTCAAGGGTGTAGGTCCCCTGCGTACCCAGCGCCAGCTCGCCGAAGCTCGTGTCAAAGTCGTATTGACCGAACCAGTCGATACCGGACGTGGTGATATCGCCACCATTGGTGTACAACCGGGAAATCCGGGTGATGTTCCCGGGAACGGGATCCGCACCTGCTTGAAAGCTGATTTTGCCGCGGAGCTCATCGCAAGCGGCCGAAGCTACCGCGGGATCTGCGCAGCTGTTGCTCCCGTAGGCTGCAACGATGCCGTTGAAGGACTCAACCTGAAGCGGATCAGTGAAGTCAAACTGCCAGAAATCGACGGATCCAAAGAACTGCGGGTAGTCGAAGATGATCCCGAAGTTCGATGCCACGGCTTCCTCTTGTTTCAGATCAGCGTTCCCCAAGGTATCGATCGCCTTGAACGCGCTAGTCGCGGCCACGAAAGACAGCGCCGTTCCACGCCCTTGCAGGAAGTTCTGCGGGGGACCGCGGAAGGTGGTGGACACGGAGCCGCGAAGGGCAATGTTGTCCGTTGCTTGGTAGCGAAGCGCTAGCTTCGGATCCACCGTTTCGCCAACGTTGCCGCCGTAGTCCTCGAAGCGGGCGGCCAGCTGACCCGTAAGCTTCTCAGAAATCGGAAGGCTCAACTCCACGAAGGCACCGTAGACAGTCCGTTCCGTGTCACCCGGGATGGTACCGGACAGGAACGCAAACAGACCGGTATCGGTCGTGGTGGCAGACTGGGAGCAGTCTAGCGTGTCAACGTGCCCAAGGGTGACGGAGACCGGGTCGACGAAGGGACAGGGGTTGATCGTTAGATCGTTAATATCATTCGGGTCAAGGGTGTACTTCTCTTGACGCGCCTGGATCCCTGCAGCCCAACCAACGGTGCCGCCAGCGAGTTCAATGCCGGTGGTTCCGTCGAAGGTGGCATCGAATACCATGAGCTCGTAATCGGTTTGCGTGCCCAGTTCCCCGGTATCGAGCCAGGTCTGGAGCTCGCGATTCATGCGTACCAGCTCAGGGTTAGCATCGGGGTTTTGGAAGCCCGTCAACGAAGACGTTGCCCAGCCGTTGCTGAACGGAGTGTAGTAGAGACAGCCACCCTGGCCTGGGGTCCCGGTGGCGGGATCGCAGTTCGGTCCGCCAAGTCCGTCAAAGGCCAGCGCCATGCGCTCAACATACATATCGACCCCGGTCGTGTAGCGCTCGCGCTTGGACCATGAGACGGCGATGTTGAAGCCGAGCTCGTCATTGAAGGCCGTACCTTCGATGCCGGCAGCAAGGCGATAGGTATCCGTTTCCCGCTTGGCTTCCCGCGCATTTCCACCCACGAAGCCTGCGGCCCCAGCGTGACGCACAAGCGGCGCGAGGAACAGGGTGCCGTCGGGGAAGATGCCGGGATATTTGGACTGAATATCGACTACCCCGGGATGATCCATCTGTACGAAGCGGTCCGCGCCAAAGAGGGCCTGGGGCGGGTAGGAGGGCGAGGTTTTCCACTCAGGAATCTCCATCTTCGTATAGAGACCTTCGAGGTTAACCTCCACATTCTCGGACAGATCGTAGGTCACCTGGCCGAAGAGCTTGTAGGTATCCTGCTTTTCGACGAGATTGTCGAACTGGGTGAACTGGAAGCGGCAAGTGCCGTTGTCGTTCGTATTTCCAAACTCTTCGCAGCGGGGGTCCGTAACGCGGCCGATGATCCCGACGTTCCCGGTGGCGCCAATGCCAAAGGGGAAGATGGTCCCCGGGTTTCCGATGCCCGAGTAGCCGCCCTGGGGGTTGGCTGCAAGGGGACGCACGGCCCAGTCGAGGTCGCCCAAGCTCACTTCGCTCCGGCGCTCATACTCGGCTGCTGCGGTGACGTGCCAGCGGTCATTGCCGCCACCCCAAATGATGCCGGCTTGGTACTCGCCATCGGATTCTTCGAAGGTTTGGCCGGAAACCCGGGCCTCGATGCCTTCGAAGTTTTCGCGAGTGATGAAGTTCACCACTCCGGCGATGGCGTCAGAGCCGTAGAGCGCTGCTGCCCCATCCTTGAGAACCTCAAGGCGGCCGATGGCGATGCTCGGAATTGCGCTGATATCCACGCCGATGTTGGAGTCCGCCACGTGGCGACGTCCGTTGATCAGCACCAGCGAGCGAGCTGAACCCAGGCCCCGCAGGTTAATGGTGTTAACGCCTTCGTTACCCTGACCGCCGGAACCGTTAAACTGGTTCGTCTCGGCAAGGTTACCGTTAGAAATATTGAGGTTTCTCACCATCTCGGCGATGGTGGGATTTCCGATATCCGTGAGGTCTTGCTGGCTTACCACGTCGACGGGCAGAGCCGCGTCTTGAGGGGTGCCACGGATAAAGGAGCCGGTGACTACCACCTCTTCGATCGCCTCCTCCGCGAAAACCACGGTGGGTGCGGCCAAAACGGCGGCAGGTAGGGTGCAGGCAGCGATCGCCCGCCGTAGAGACAGCTTGGACATTGGGTTCCTCCCCGGTTGATCGTTCCATCCCTACGGAGCGTTGGCTCTCTGGTGTAAGGACGTTCCTCAGGCTCTCTCCTGAGCGGGTTAGAGAATCCGGGGATAACACCAAGCTGTCAATAATGCTTTGACATAAATTGAAACATAACGCGCTAGGGGCTCAGCACGGCGTGATTTGCATATATTCTGTATAGATCTTTTTGGTCGAAATAATATTCCTGGAAGGAATAAAAAGCGGGCTGAAGCGAGGACACTAAAATTACTGACGTTGGGGAAAGCCTGTATTGGCAGCTAGCTGACCCAGGGGCTGTGCCCGGAACTCCGTAGGCCTGGGTTGTGTCTGACAGCCCCTTGAGCCACCCTCAGGGAATCCGATCCTGGGGAGGGCGAGGCATGCAGCACTGGCAGATTGGTGATGTGCGTATCACGAAGATTGTGGAAATCGAAGCGCTGGGAGGGATGTCCTTCATCTTGCCCCAGGCCCAGCCGGAGGCCGTGAAGCCCCTCTCTTGGATGATTCCCCACTTTATGAGCGTAGAGGGCAAGCTCATCGCGAGCGTCCACGCCCTGGTGGTCGAAACGCCCACCCTCACCGTGGTGGTGGATACCTGCATCGGCAATGATAAGGAGCGCATGCCGAACAAGAACTGGCACAAAATGCAGACCCGCTTCCTCGAGGACTTCCGCGCCGCGGGTTTTGACCCAGAGAAGATTGATGCCGTGCTGTGCACCCACCTTCACGTCGATCACGTAGGCTGGAACACCTACTGGGACGGCGCGGCGTGGAAACCCACCTTCCCGAACGCCCGCTACCTCATGGCCAAAAACGAATTTGAGTATTGGGAAAGCCACGAGGACGACGTAACCCCCCACCAGGTGTTTCTGGATTCCGTGGCACCGGTGGTGGAGGCCGGCTTGGTGGACCTTGTGGAGACGACCCACGTGGTTTGTCCAGAAGTGAGCCTTGTGCCCACTTTGGGCCATACCCCGGGCCACGTTAGCGTGCGGATTCAATCCCGGGGAGAGGAGGCCCTCATTACGGGGGATTTCCTTCATCACCCCTGCCAGATGGCTCATCCCGAGTGGGCCTCGGCGGTGGATTACGACGCCGAGGCGTCTACGGCTACGCGCTGGCGCATGCTCGAGGCCTACGCAGGTACCGATAACCTTTTGATCGGAACCCATTTCGCCGGCCCCACCGCGGGGCGGGTGGTGAAGGATGGCGAGGTGTTTCGTTTGGATGTGGACTGATCCATGGGGCTGACGGGGAAGGTTCAGCGCTATACCTCCGAGCCCGTGGCCGGAGGGCTCTGCCATCGTCGACTCCTAAATGTTGATCGCCGTCGCCGTCGCCTGACCCTAGCGTGGGAATTTTCCGAAGCTGCCGGTACGCCGGATTTCGGTGTCGCCATGCTTGCGCTCGACGCGAGCGTGGGTCAGCTCGCCAAGGCGCTGGGGCTCGCTCTTGGCCCGCGGCTTCATTGCGCTTTTCGGGGCGCCGTGCCGAAGCCAGGGGAAACGGGGCTTTGGACCGAAACAACGGTGCGTCCCTTGGGGGGGCAGTGGGTGCTTGAGGCGGTGCTACGCGATCCGCTGGCCCCGGAAGGGCCAGCGCTGGAGGGGACTTTTCTTTTCGAACGCGCTGACGCAGACGCCTAGGAGATATCGGCGGCGCTGTGTCGTTCACGTACCTGCTGGCTTTCCTCACCCCAGGGGCGATTCACCCGGCTGCCACGCTTCACCGGCGTCCGGTCGCTGATTTGCTGCGCCCAGCGCTGGACGTTTTTGTAGCTTTCGACCTCGAGGAAGGTCCCCGCGCCGTAAAGTAGGCCCTTCGCCAGCGCCCCGTACCAGGGATAGGTGGCGATGTCGGCGATGGTGTAATCCGCCCCCGCAAGGAACTCCCGCGTCGCTAAGTTCTGATCGAGCACGTCCAGCTGGCGCTTCACCTCCATGGCGTAGCGATCGATGCAGTACTCAATCTTCATGGGGGCGTAGGCATAGAAGTGTCCGAAGCCGCCGCCGAGATAGGGCGCGCTGGCCATCTGCCAGAACAGCCATGACATGACCTCAGCCCGAGCGCTAGCTTCCGTGGGCAAAAAGGCACCGAATTTCTCGGCCAGATAAACCAGCATGGCGCCGGATTCAAAGATCCGCGTTTCCGGGGTGGTGCTTCGGTCCACGAGGGCGGGAATTTTAGAATTGGGGTTCACGGATACGAAGCCGCTGGAAAACTGATCTCCCTCGCCGATGTTGATGAGCCAAGCATCGTATTCCGCGTCGGAGAACCCCTTCGCCAGGAGCTCCTCGAACATCACGGTGACCTTCACGCCGTTCGGGGTCCCGAGGGAATAGAGCTGGAAGGGGTGCTCGCCCACGGGAAGGGCCTTATCGTGGGTTGCGCCGGCCGCGGGGCGATTGATGTTGGCGAAGCGGCCGCCGTTCTCAGGGTTAGGCTGCCATACCTCAGCCGGGACGTAGCCAGCGGGAAAGTTCTGATCGCTCACAGGGGTTCCTCCATTCCTCAGGAGGACCTATCTAAGCACGAGCAGGGGTAGGAAAAACACAAAGGGTCGCGCGGAAGAAATGGTGGCCAGGGGCAGAATCGAACTGCCGACACGCGGATTTTCAATCCGCTGCTCTACCGACTGAGCTACCTGGCCAGGGGGGCGTATTTAACCGACGTGGGCGCTGATAATCAAGGCGGAAAATGGGAATTCAAACGTCACCCCCCCCGGGCGCTGGGCCCGCGTCTTGCGTCGGGGCGGCCCCATCCGTACCTTTCGAACTGTAAATAAATTTCCGGTTAGCAGAGACTGAACGGGCGCCCCTGGGTGCGCCCTAAAAATCGTGGGGGCGTTGTGCAAGGTGAACCGAGCGAACCGCTAGAAAACGACGAAAACGAGGAAATTCCTGACTATTCCTCTGACTATGTGGTGGGTCAGGACAACATTCAGCCCTTTGGCTTGGATATCCATAACCCGGTCTTTGTGATCTCTGGCAGCGCCATCGTTCTTTTTGTTCTCTTCACATTCGCCTTCCCCGCGTGGGCTGCGGAGAACTTCGGCGATCTGCGGCTTTGGCTCACGACCCGCCTCGATTGGTTCTTCATGGGCGCGGGCAACCTCGTGCTGCTGTTTTGCCTTTTCCTGGTGCTATCGCCGCTGGGAAGCGTGCGCATCGGTGGGGAGCGGGCCACCCCTGACTACGGCTACGTAAGCTGGGTCGCCATGCTTTTTGCTGCAGGCATTGGCATCGGGATTATGTTTTACGGCGTGCTCGAACCCATGAATCACGCGCTCCATTTGCCCCTAGGGGCGGAGGGGTTGGAGGGGGAGGCGCGACGATCCCTGGCCATGGCCGCCACCATCTATCACTGGGCCTTCCATCCCTGGGCCATTTATTCGCTCGTAGGCCTGTCCCTCGCGTTCTTCTGCTTTAACAAGGGGTTGCCGCTGGTGATTCGCTCCGCGGTTTATCCCCTCTTCGGCGAACGCATCTGGGGGCCCGTGGGTCACACCATCGACGTGCTGGCGGTCATCGCCACCATGTTTGGCTTGGCCACGTCCCTGGGCTTCGGCGCTGAGCAGGCCGCCGGGGGCATTCGCTATCTCTTTGGGATTCAACCCAGCGATGGGCTTAAGGTCGCCATCGTGGCCGTGATTACGGTGCTCGCCCTGATTTCCGTGCTTCGAGGGCTCGATGGCGGCATCAAGGTGCTCAGCGAAATCAATATGCTGGTGGCCATTGCCCTGGGCTCCTATATCTTGGTGCTAGGGCCGACCCTTGGCATCCTGGAAGCCATCTGGCACAACACCGTGGCCTACCTCGCCTACCTGCCTGAGCTGTCGAACTGGATCGGCCGGGAAGACGATTACTACATGCACGACTGGACCACCTTCTATTGGGCCTGGTGGATCGCCTTCTCGCCCTTCGTGGGCATGTTCGTGGCGCGCATTTCCACAGGGCGCACTGTGCGGGAGTTTATTCTCGCCGCCATGCTGGCCCCGTCCGTCATCTTTATTTGTTGGATGACCACCTTCGGGGAAACGGCCATGGACCAGTATTTTCTCCAGGGCTTTGCTGGGGTGGCCGATACGGTTCGGAACTTCCAGCCCGAATTGTCCCTTTTCGTCTTCCTAGCGGAATTTCCCCTGAGCGGCGTTACCTCCGTAGTGGGGATCATTCTGGTGCTGATCTTCTTCGTGACGTCTATGGACTCGGGCTCCCTCATCGTCGATACCATGACCGCGGGCGGGAAGATCGACACGCCCCTCACTCAGCGGGTGTTCTGGTGTGTTTTCCTAGGGCTTTTGGGCGCCGCCCTGCTGCTCGGAGGGGGGCTGTCGTCCATTCAGGCCCTTGCGCTGGCAACGGCCTTTCCCTTCGTACTGATCATGCTGCTGATGATGGTCAGTCTATTTCTGGGCCTTCGGGCGGAGCGGGAATTGCTGGAACGGGGAGAGGCCGAGCTCTAAGCCTCCGGAGGCACATAGCCTTCGGCGGCATCGACCCCTTCCCGCTCTAGGAAGCGACGCCGCTGCTCATTCAGATAGCTTCGGGCATCCGGGTCCATCAGGTTCAAGTGCCGCTCATTGATCAACATGGTCTGGTGGGATAGCCACGCTTCCCAGGCGGCTTTGGAGAATCCTTCAAAGATGGCTTGCCCAGCGGGTCCGGGGAACGGGGGGGCCTCAAGACCGTCCAGGGTTTTCTGGAAATAGCGGCAAAACACCGTTCTCGCCATCGGTCGTGCTCCTTTCGCTTAGGCCCCGAAGGTACCGCTTAACGGGGGCAGGAAGGGGGAGGGTGGGCCAGCACTCTGCGGCATAAAAGGCCCCGGCCTCCCCGGGCCCCGTAAGGTGGACATGGACGGGGGTGATTTCAAGGCGGAAATGGGTAAACCCATGTTCAAAGGGGGCGTCCTGCACCCAATCATTCGCCCCCGGGGGCAGTCCCTCGGCGGCGAGCACCGCGTCTAGATCTTCGAGGGCTTCAAACTCCGGAAGGGAGAGTAGCCCTCCCCATAGGCCTTCCGGGGGGCGGGGCTTTAGAAAGAGCGCCCCCTCGCCATCGAAGGCCAGCAGAAAGAAGCGCCGGCGCAGGGGGCGATCCTTGCGCGGGCGGGGTACCGGGCGTTCCGCCACCGTACCCGTGCGGAAGCTTTCGCAGCCGGCCTGCACGGGGCAGCGGGCGCAGTTGGGCCTGCGCCGGCACAGTAAGGCACCGAGATCCATGATGGCTTGGGTGTAGTCCGCGGGGGACGCCGCGGGGGTTTCCTGATCGGCCAGGGTCCATAGGGTGCTCGCCACCGCTGGGCTGCCGGGCCAGCCGTCCACGGCGAAATAGCGGGCGAGGACCCGTTTCACGTTGCCATCGAGAATGGGTGCCCGAACATTAAACGCCTGGGCGGCAATGGCATTGGCCGTGGAGGGGCCGATGCCCGGCAAGGTGACGAGCACTGCGGGATCCTGGGAGAACTGGCCCCCGTGCTCGTGGACGAGGGTTTGGGCGCAGCGATGGAGGTTGCGTGCCCGGGCATAGTAACCAAGGCCCGACCATAGGCTCAGCACCGCATCAAGGGGCGCGGCGGCCAGATCCTGGAGCGTTGGAAAGGCCTCGATGAACCGGGCGAAGTAAGGCTTCACCGTTTGCACCTGGGTCTGCTGGAGCATGATCTCCGAGAGCCAGATGCGATAGGGCGACGGCGGGTTTTTCCAGGGCAGGTCGTGCCGCCCTTCCTGGGCGAACCAGGCTAAGAGCGGTGGGGCGAGGGGCGGCGGGGTACTCACCGCCCGCCGTCCTCCCGAGACTTCTGAAACAGGCCCCGAAGTAGGGCGCGCGCCGGGGCCTTCAGGGCGTCGGGAAGTTTTTCCTCGGCGGCGGCCTCCAGCGCGTTACGAAGGGCGCTGCCCTCCCCCCTTTGAAGGGCCGTCAAAAAGGCTCCGCGATCAAGGGCGCAAGTGCCTAGCCCGTCCTCGAGCTTGGAACAGCGCAGGGGCAGGGGCATCCCGCGTAGCGCCTCAGGTACGGGAAAGGTGACTTCCTCCTCGGCGAAACGTCCTTCCGCGGTAAGGGCTGTTCCCTCAGCGCTCAGCTGGAGGGCGCCCGTCAGTGACAGATCGTCGATGGCGAGGGTAAAGGGCTGGGGCGCGGCCTTGGTCCCGAGGGTGAGGTCTCCGACAAGGCCTTCATAGCGAAGGCGTTCGGGCCAGCGGGTGAGGGCATCCTGATCCCCAAGGAGGAGGGCTGCCAGGGACAGGGGTGCCTTCAAGGCGCTGGCATCCAGGGACCCCGGGGCGCCGCTGACCGCGACCGTGCCGCGGAACCCAAGGGCGGCGTTGTCGTCCTCGACAAAGGCCCCTTGGAGGGCGAGGGCACCCAGCCCCTGGAGCCGCGGGTCCCAGGCTTTGGGGTCTAGGCTTTCAGCTTCGAGGCGCAAGGCGCCGGGATCCCCTGAATCGAAATGGTAGTGAGCGCTCGCTCTGCCTTGCAGGAAGCGGGAGAGGGCTAGGGTGCCCGATCCCCCCGCGGCGCGAAGATCTAGCGTGAGGGCCGCGGGGCCCAGGGCGCGCTGCTGGAGGCGAAGGGCGTCGATTGAGACCTCGATCGTGCGATGCCAGCGCAGCGCCGGCTGTGGCGCAGTGCTGGAGGGCGCCGATTGGGGCCCGGGGGCGCCGGGCGCTAGGGCTTCGGCGAAGCGGTCAGCGAGGGTAATAAGGGGGTCGAGGTGCAGCGTTGGGCCGCGCAGGGTCAGGCCGCTTTCTAGCCGCTGCCCCCCTTCCTCGCTGCGAAGCCAAGCCTCCCCTTCGAGGCGGTCCCCCCCTAGCTGAAGGGTCAGGGCCTCTGCGTTGAGCTGCGCTTCATCGCCCCGTACCCGGGTTTCCACCGAAAAGGGAAAGGGGCTTGGGCTGCCCGTAAGGGCGCCACCAAAGGTCAGAGCGAGACCGTCCCCGTCCCGCGCCAGCGTGCCCTCGAGCCGTTCCAAGACGAGGGGCGCGCGGCCTTCGGACGCGGCTAAGCGCAGGGTGACGTTGGTGAGCTCGATACGTTGTACGGGAAAGTCCTGCGGCGCCGGGAGGGTCAAGCTGAGCCGATCTTCTGTTTCTTCCCCTGGGTCCCCGACGCCTTCTGAGGTGCTGGGGCCCCCGTCTGGGCGCGCCGGGTCCAAGGTGATCTCCACATCCCAAAGCGCGATTCCGCGCACCGGGGCTCGGGCACCCTTGAGGGCTCCGGCAAGATCCACTGTTAGGGCGAGCTCGCTCACCCGGGCCAGCGGGGGCGCGTCGAGGGCCTCCAGCCTCCGCAGCTCCGCATCCCGGAGCACCAGCGCGGGTTCGGGGAAAAGGGTGAGGCTGCTGTCCTCGGAAACGGACAGGGTGAGGGCGTAGTTTTCCCGCAGCACCTCATCCCCAGCCTCCGTCAGCGCGTCAAAATCGACCTGAGAGAGCAGGGCGTAAAGCCCCAGCCCCAGCAGCAGGAGCAGCGCGAAGAGGCCATAGGCGAATAAAGCGAAAAGGCGCATGGGGGGCACTCCAGGCGTTAAGGGCCGGGGGAAAGCATAGGGGATGGCCCTGCACTGTGCGACCGGCTTTGCTGGAGCCCCCACCCGGAGGAGCCTATAATCCGCGCCGACTACGGAGGAAGCACCTATGGCTTCGCGAAGTGCCCAAGTGGCCCGAGATACGCTGGAAACGCAAATTACCGTTTCCCTCAACCTTGATGGGGACGGCAAGAGCGATCTGGCAACCGGTCTTCCCTTTCTCGATCATATGCTTGATCAGGTCGCCCGCCATGGCTTGATGGATCTTACCGTCGTGGCCAAAGGCGATTTGCACATCGACGGGCACCACACGGTGGAAGATATCGGGATCACCCTGGGCCAGGCCTTTGCTCAGGCCGTGGGGGATAAGCGCGGCCTGCGTCGCTATGGCCATGCCTATGTGCCCCTCGATGAGGCCCTCTCCCGGGTGGTGCTCGACCTTTCCGGACGGCCTGGGCTGGTCTTTGAGGTGCCCTTCACCCGAGCCTGGGTGGGGCAGTTTGATACGGACCTCTTCCATGAGTTCTTCCAGGGCTTTGTGAATCACGCCCTGGTGACCCTGCACGTGGATTGCCTGCGCGGGGAAAACGCCCATCATCAGGCTGAGACGGTTTTTAAGGCTTTCGGCCGCGCTCTGCGCGTGGCCTGTGAGGTCGATCCCCGAAGCTCGGGCATTCCATCCACTAAGGGGACTTTGTGAGTGCGCTTGAACTCATTCCCGCCATCGATCTGAAGGGCGGGCAGTGCGTTCGCTTGCGCCAGGGGCGCATGGAAGACGCTACGGTCTTCGGCAACGATCCCGTGGCCATGGCCCGGAGCTGGGAAGCCCGGGGGGCGAAGCGGCTTCACGTGGTGGACCTGGATGGTGCCTTCGCAGGTGAGCCGGTGAACCGGGCCGCCGTGGAAGGCATTTGCGCTGCGCTATCCATTCCCGTGCAAATCGGGGGTGGCATCCGCGATGACGCGATCTTCCGGGCCTACCTCGAGGCGGGGGTGCGCTGGGGCATCGTCGGGACCCGTGCGGCTCGGGAGCCGGCCTGGGTCGAAGCGCTCTGCAAGCAGTTTCCTGGGCGAGTCATTGTGGGCATCGATGCGAGGGAGGGCTTCGTGGCGACGGAAGGTTGGGCCGAGGCCAGCCGGGTGTCGGCCCTCGAGCTTGCCCGGCGCCTCGAGCAAGCCGGGGTAGCTGCGGTGATCTATACCGATATCCATCGCGATGGCATGGGCACGGGCATCAACCTTGAGGAAACGCTGGCCCTCGCGGAAGCCCTGAGCTGTCCGGTCATTGCCTCTGGCGGCCTTCACGATCTCGACGATCTGACTCGGCTTAAGGCCGCGGCCGCGGAGCAGCCCGGGGCGCTGCTCGGGGCGATCAGCGGCCGGGCCCTCTATGAGGGCTCCCTCGATTTCGAAGCGGGGCTTGCCCTGCTCGCGTCCTAGTCGCCGCCGAGGCGCCCGTAAGCCTGGAGTAGGCGCACCGCTTCCACGAGCAGCTCATCCTCATCGGTAAAGGGCGGCAGCCCCCTTGAAGCGTCCTCCCCGGGGGCGTCTAGGTGGCCCGGGAGGTCCGCTTCCCGGGTGGTCTCCACCCGCTCCCGCAGGGCGCCAAGGCCCCGGCCCTGAAGATCGGGGATGATGCCCTGGGCCTGGATAGAGCGCCCGGAAGGGGTGTAGTAGCGCGCGGTGGTAATTTTCAGGGCTCGAGTTTCGGACAGGGGCATGAGGGTCTGCACCGAGCCTTTGCCAAAGCTTCGCTGGCCCAGGAGGAGGCCCCGGCCGTGGTCCTGGAGGGCGCCGGCGACAATTTCCGAGGCGCTCGCGGTCCCTTCGTTGATGAGCACCACCACCGGCGCGCCCTCCGTCAAGTCGCCCTTTTGGGCTTCGTAGCGCTCATTTGCTCCGGTTCCTCGCCCTCGGGTTTCCACGATGAGCCCCCCATCCAGGAAGGCATCAGCGACGGCGACTCCGCTTGAAAGGACACCACCGGGATTGTTGCGCAGATCAAGGACCAGCCCTGCGAGGGCCTGCTCGCCCTTAAGGGCTTCGAGGGCTGCGCGAAGATCTTCGCCGGTGTGAGTTTGGAATTGGGTAACGCGCAGGTAGGCCAGGCCCGGAACGAGCCAGCGATGGCTAACGGAGGGAATATCGATGAGGGCCCGGATGAGAGTGACGGTAATGCTCTCCTCTTCCGCGGGCCGACGCAGCGTGAGGGTGACGGGCTCGCCGATCTCACCCCGAAGCGCGCCCAGGGCCGCTTCCGTGCCCACCACCGCGGTGCGTTCCCCGTCCACCGCTTCGATCCAATCCCCGGGCCGTAGCCCAGCTTTTGCCGCGGGGGTGCCATCGATGGGCGCCACGACCTTCAGCCGACCCTCCTCCTCAAGGATCTCAACCCCAATGCCGCCGAATACCCCTTCCGTCGCCTCCTGCAGGGCCGCGTAGGCATCTCCGGTCAGGTAGCTGGAGTGCGGGTCGAGGCGCTGCACCATGCCTTCGATGGCATCCTCGAGGAGCGTTTCATCGTCGATCGGTTCCACATAGTGGCTCCGAATTCGGTCGAGCGTTTCCACGAATACGCGCAGGGACTCAATGGCGTAGCTGCCTTCCGGTGCAGCTTGCGGAAGGGGGGCAGGGTCCTCGGCGGCGCCAAGGGTCGGGGCGAGGCAGAACCCGCCTCCTGAAAGCAGGCACAGGGCGAAAAGGCGCAGGGCAGGGAGCATAGGCGGTGGTCTCTTTCGTGGCGAAGGCGCCCTAGGAGCGCGCGACGCACCAGCGGATGGGATCCTGGGGGGCGCCGTTTTGACGAAGTTCGAACCATAAACCGGCGCTGCGAGCACCGCCAGAGCGGCCCGCGGTGGCGATGATCTCCCCTGCCTCCACCTGCTGCCCTTCCCGGTAGAGCAGGCTCTCGGCCTGGCCGTAGAGGGACAGCCAGCCTTCCCCGTGATCGATAATGGTCATGAGCCCGAAGCCCCGGAGCCAATCGGCGAAAACCACCTGGCCGCGGGCGATGGCGCGTACGGGCGTCCCCTCCTCGGCGCCGAGGCGGAGCCCATTGGCGCGAAGCTGGCCCGCCTCGAGCGGGGCTCCAAAGGCTTGGAGGACGCGTCCCTCCAGGGGCCAGGGGAAGGTGCCGGGGCGAGCCTTGAAGGTGCGCTTCGCCGCCTCTGCCTCGAGCCGCTTCAAAAGGGCGGTGAGCGCCTTCGCGTCTTGGCTTAAGGCCGTGCGTCGCGCTTCCCTTTCGGCGAGGCTACGGCGAAAGGCCTCGAGGCCTTGGGCCCGTTGGCTTCGGGCCTCGGCGAGTTGCCGCTCCAGGGCGGCAGCCTGCGCTTGCTGGTTCGCCCGGGCTTGTCGCTCGGCTTCGAGGGTCTCGCGCTGGGCTTTCAGGGCTGCGGCGGTGGCATCGAGCTTGGCGGCAGCGGCGCCATAGTGCTCTGCCAAAAAAGCCTGGAAGGTCAGGATGCGTCCCTGGGCATCAGGGCTCTCACCTTCCAGGGCAAGCTGAAGAGGCGCGCGGCGGCTGAGGAGCCAAGCGCTGCGCACGGTCGTGGCGAGGGCCGCTTGCTGGGTCTCGTAGGCGGCTTGCGCGTCAGCCAGCGCCGTCTCCAGGGTGCGCACCGCTTCCGTGGTTTCGGCGAGGGCACGGCTCGCGGCCCGGTTGGCCAGGGCTTGCTCGTTCAGGGCTTGATCGGCATGCCTCAGAGCTCGATCGAGCGTGGCTTGATCACCGGCCTTTTCCGCAATCCAGCGTTCTATTTCAGCCAGCTCGCGCTTCAACGTCGCCAGCTGGGCCGACGTCGCATCCACTCTGGGGGCCGCGCTGGCGAGGAGGGGGGAGAGTAACGTCAGCCCCACAAGCGCGCTCAGGCGCCAGGGGCGGCGGGGGGCCCGGGTCGAATTCAACGGTGCGTCGCGAGCAGGGAGCGCCCCGTCATTTCTTCGGGCTGAGGAAGACCCATAAGCGCCAGGAGCGTCGGGGCGATATCCGCCAGAGTGCCGTCCCCTTCGTGGAATTGGGGCGACTCCGCGCCCACATAGATGAGGGGCACGGGTTCGCAGGTATGGGCCGTATGGGGTTGGCCCGTGCTGTGGTCCGTCATCTGTTCAACGTTGCCATGATCGGCGGTGATTAGGGCTTGGCCTCCGGCCTTTCGAAGGGCCCCTTCCACCCGGCCTAGGGCCGTATCCAACGTTTCCACCGCCTTGATGGCCGCGGGAAGGACCCCCGTGTGGCCAACCATGTCGCCGTTGGCGTAGTTACACACAATGAGGTCATAGCGGTGCTGTTCGATGGCGTCTACCAGAATGTCCGTGACCGCTTCCGCGCTCATCTCCGGGGCGAGGTCGTAGGTAGCGACGGAAGGGGAGGGGACGAGCTCCCGCGTCTCCCCGGGGAAAACCTGCTCTTCGCCGCCATTAAAGAAGAAGGTGACGTGGGCGTATTTCTCCGTTTCCGCCACCCGCAGCTGCTGCAGTCCCGCTTGGCTGATCACTTCCCCGAGGGTGTTTTCCAGCCGCGTCGGCGCATAGGCGCAGGGGACGGGCAGGCTTTCGGCGTAGCGCGTTAGGGTGACGAAGGCGGCGAGGGCCGGGGTTTTTTGCCGCGGGAAGCCGTCGAAGGCCGGGTCCATAAAGGCCTGGCTCAGTTCCCGGGCGCGGTCGGCGCGGAAATTCATGAAGATCACCGCGTCCCCATCGTTGATGGTGCCTTCCGGGCCTCCGCAGCAGGTGGCGTCAACGAATTCGTCCGATTCATCACGGGCATAGGCCTCGGCGAGGGCCTCGGTAGCGCTGGGGGCCTTGCGCCCGGCGCCTTCCGTGAGGAGCGCATAGGCCTTGGCGACCCGATCCCAGCGCTTGTCCCGATCCATGGCGTAGTAGCGCCCCACGACGCTGGCCACCCTTCCCACCCCAAGGCTTTTCAGGGCCTTATCGGCGGCCTCGAGGGAGGCCTCGGCGGAGCGCGGGGGCGTATCTCGGCCGTCTAGGAAGGCGTGAATGTAGACGCGCTCCGCGCCCTGGGCCGCGGCGGCTCGGGCCATGGCTAGGATATGGTCTTCGTGGCTATGTACGCCGCCGGGGGACAAAAGGCCGAGCAGGTGCACCGCGCCCCCCGTAGCCTTAGCGGCATCCACGGCGCCCATAAGCGTTACGTTCTCCGCCAGGGCGCCGGAGGCGGCGTCCTGATTAATGCGCGTGAGTTCCTGGAAGAGGACTCGCCCCGCCCCCAGATTCATGTGCCCCACTTCCGAATTACCCATCTGCCCTTCCGGGAGTCCCACGGCGAGACCCGAGCCGTTGATGAGGCGGTGCGGCGCCTCGGCCCAGAGCCGATCCCAGGTGGGGGTTTGAGCCAGGGAAATAGCGTTGTCGGGCCCCGGCTCTGCGTAGCCAAAGCCGTCGAGGATGATGAGCAAGGTGGGGCCAGCGGTCATGGGCGGGACTCTCCGGAAGGCAGGCGGCGCGTCCCTCTAGTGTAATACGGGGGCCAGCAAGGCAGTAGGGACGTGTATACTTCGCGCCCTGAGTTCCGCTGTCGTCGAGCGTTACATGGATCAAATTCTCACCTTCATAGGCGCCCATCCGCTCCTCACGGGAAGCTTCGTGGCGGTCTTGGTGCTGTTTATCCTCAACGAGACCCAGCGCGGCGGTAAAACCATCGGCGCTCAGGCCCTGGTGGACTGGGTGAATCAGCACAATGCCCTGGTCGTCGATGTGCGGGACCGGAAGGCCTTCAGCACGGGCCACATTGCCCAGTCACTCAATATTCCCTTCGCCACCCTGGAAAAGTCCCTAGGCGAGCTGGAGAGCCACCGCGGCCGACCGCTGGTACTGGTGTGTCAGCACGGCCAGCAAGCGGGGGCGGCGGGCACGGTGTTGCGCAAGCACAAGTTCGAGCCCGTACTGCGCCTTGAGGGCGGTCTCGCAGGATGGCGGGCGGCGTCCCTGCCGCTTGTAAAGGGGCGCGCCTGATGGCCCCGGTGCTGATGTATGGCACCGCAGCGTGCCCCTATTGCCACGCAGCCCGAGCGCTCTTCAGCGACCTCGACGTTTCCTTCGAGGAGATTCGCGTGGATCTTGAACCGTCGCGGCGGGAAGAGATGCGCCAGCGCGCGGGGGGACAGCACACGGTTCCGCAGATTTGGGTTGGTACCCAGCATGTTGGGGGCTTCACGGACCTACTTGCACTTCATCAACAGGGCGCCCTCGAGGCGTTGCTTCACACGCCAGCTAAAGGAGAGACCCCATGAGCGAGAGCCCGGTGGATCCGCAAGGGCCGCAGTTTGGCATTCAGCGTATCTATGTGAAGGACGTGTCCTTCGAAGTGCCGCGGGCCCCGGAGGTCTTTACCAAGCCCTGGCAGCCGAAGATGAAAATGGACATCAACAGCCGGGCAAAGAAGGTTGAGGAGCACACCTATGAGGTGGTGCTGACCCTCTCACTGGAGGCGCGGGATGACGAGGATCAGGTTGGCTTCATCTGTGAACTGTCTCAGGCCGGCATCTTCTTTGTGGAAGGGGTTGAGGGGCCGCAGCTCCAGCACACCCTGTCGGCGTACTGCCCGTCGCTCCTCTTTCCCTACGCGCGTGCGTGCGTGGATGGCCTCGTGACCCGCGGCAGCTTCCCGGCGCTGATGCTCGCGCACGTGAACTTCGATGCCCTCTACAGCGAGGCGATGAAGCAGCAAGTGGAGCGGGCCGGCGCCACCCCTGAGGAAGGCGCCCAGCCTCACTAAACCCCTCTTAGCCTAGTGGGCCTCCGCATCCCCGGCGCCCCGGGGAATGCGGAGGTTTTCCACCAGGGCTCGGGTGGCCGGCGACGGCGGCGCCGTTAAGGCGCTCACCGTCAAGGCCACGGCGAAATTCAGCACCATCCCGAGCGCCCCAATCCCTTCCGGAGAAATCCCCAGCAGCCAAGCGTCGGCGGTGTTGGGGAAGAGCGGCGCCATAAAGACCCCCTTAAAGGCCACGATGTAGCCAAGGGTGAAGAGCAGCCCCGTGAGCATCCCGGAAATCGCCCCCGCCGCATTCATTCGCAGGCTGAAGATTCCTAGTAGCAGCGCAGGGAAGAGGGACGCCGCCGCGAGGCCGAAGGCAAAGGCCACCACCTGGGCGACGAAGCCCGGGGGGTTATAGCCCAGGTAGCCCGCCAGGAGGATGGCACCGGCCGCCGCCAGGCGCCCGGCCCGAAGCTCCTGCTTATCCGTGAGCTCGGGCGCGAAGGTGCGCCGGAGCAAGTCGTGGCTGACGGCAGAGGAAATCACGAGCAGAAGCCCCGCGGCGGTGGATAGGGCTGCCGCAATGCCCCCGGCGGCGATGAGCGCGATGACCCAGTCCGGTAGCTGGGCGATTTCCGGATTGGCCAGCACCAGGATGTCCGGGTCCACGGTGAGCTCATTGCCGGCCCAGCCATAGGCCTCCGCCTGCGCTGCAAAGGCCGGGTTGGTATCGCCGTAATACTGGATGCGCCCGTCGCCATTTTTATCCTCAAAGCGCAGCAGCCCAGTGGCTTCCCAGGTCTTCATCCAGCTTGGGCGCTCGGCATAGGTGAGGCTGCCGGCGGGCTCGGTCACGGGGCCGGGCTGTAGCGTAGCGTGCAGGTTCAGGCGAGCGAGGGCGCCCACCGCTGGCGCCGTGGTGTAGAGCACGGCGATAAAGGTCAGGGCCCAAAAGGCGCTGCGCCGGGCATCGGAGACCTTGGGGACCGTAAAGAAGCGGACAATCACATGGGGGAGGCCTGCGGTTCCGGCCATGAGCGCGGCGGTCACGCAAAAGACGTCGAGCGTGCTCTTTGCCCCGTCCGTATAGGCCCGGAAGCCCAGTTCCGTGACGACCTCATCGAGCTTTTCCAGCACCGTGACGCTTTCCCCGGGGAGGGTGGCGCCGAAGGCCAGTTGGGGAAGGGGCATGCCCGTGACCTGGAGGGCAATAAAGATGGCGGGCACCGTATAGGCAGTGATGAGCACGCAGTACTGGGCCACCTGCGTATAGGTAATGCCCTTCATGCCGCCGAGTACGGCGTAGAAAAAGACGATGGCCATGCCGATGACCAGGCCCACGCCCAGGTCCACCTCGAGAAAGCGGGAAAACACGATACCGACGCCGCGCATCTGCCCTGCCACGTAGGTAAAGGACACAAAGATGAGACACAGCACGGCGACAAGGCGCGCCGTGGAAGAGTCATAGCGGTCCCCAATGAAATCGGGAACGGTGAACTTCCCGAACTTTCTTAGGTAGGGCGCGAGTAGCAACGCCAGAAGCACGTAGCCGCCGGTCCAGCCCATGAGGTAGACCGAGCCGTCGTAGCCCAGGAAGGCAATGAGCCCTGCCATGGAGATAAAGGATGCGGCGCTCATCCAGTCTGCCGCCGTGGCCATGCCGTTGGCGATGGGATGGACGCCGCCCCCGGCGACGTAAAAATCCCCGGTGTTGGCGGCGCGGGTGCGCAGAGCGATGGCAATGTAGAGGGCGAAGCTCGCCCCCACCACGAGGTAAGTCAGCGCTTGTAAGGTCATGGCTTAATCGTCGTCGACATCGAATTTTTGATCGAGGCGATGGCTTGCCCAGCCGTAATAGGCCAGCACCGCAAGGAAAACCCAGATCGCGCCCTGCTGGGCAAACCAAAATCCTGCGGGGACGCCTAGGACGGTGAAGGCGTCCAAGGCATCGCGAAACACAATGCCGCCCCCGAAAGAGGCAAGAAACCATAGGCCCAGGCACCGTGCGATTAGTGCAAGGTTGGCGCGCCAGTAGGCGCGGTGTGACGAATCATGCATAGCCATTCCTCCCCTGCCCCGAGTGTAAACCGCTCCGGCGGGAAGGTCAGGGGGGGCTGGGAAAGCCCTGCTGGCGCCAAGCCTCGTAGACGGCGACGGCCACCGCATTGCTGAGATTGAGGGATCGGCGCCCGGGAAGCTGGGGCAGGCGCAGCCGCTGCGCCTCGGGAAAGCTTGCAAGCACGGCGTCCGGCAGGCCCCGCGTTTCCGGCCCGAAGAGTAAAGCCCCTGCGGTCCCAAGGGGCGCCTCAAAGGCAGAACGGGAACCCTTAGTGGTAAAAGCGTAAACCGTGTCGGGAGAAACCTGCTCAAGGCATGACGCCACGCTGTCATGAACCGTGAGGGAGGCGAACTCATGGTAATCCAGGCCCGCCCGGCGCAGGCGCCGATCTTCGAGCTCAAAGCCCAGGGGGGCAATGAGGTGGAGCGACGCCCCGGTTATGGCGCAGAGCCGGATCACGTTCCCCGTGTTCGGGGGGATCTCCGGCTCGTAGAGAATGACCGACGGAGGCGTCACCGCGGCGTCAGGCGCAGCACGCTGGCGTTTTGATCGGCGGAGAGGAGCACGGTGCCATCCCCCAGGGTGGCGAGGCCCGTGGGAATAAAGGCCGCGGGGGTCCCAGGCGGGGCTTCAAAGCCAATGGGCAAATCCTCAGCGATGGCTCGGAGCTTGCTCCCTTCCACGGCGAACACGGCGCGCTGATCCACGTCGGCGACCAGCAGGGTGCCGTCTAGGGTTAGGGTGAGGCCCTCCGGCGCCTGAAGCCCCTCAGCAACGACCGTCGTGTGTCCATTGGTAAGGTTCACGCGGGTCACCTGGCCGGCGCCCCGTTCACTGATCAGAACGTGTTCGGCATCGTCTCTTAGCAGTGCCACGGGGCCAGTGAGATCGCCCAGGATGACGCGCTGGTCTTCAAGGTGCGCGCCCTTGGCTTCAACGAGCCGGCCGCCAAGGAAATCTAAGAAAAGCACCGCTTCGCCGCCGAGGGGCAGCACGTCCATGGGGCTTGCCATCCCATGGTAGGTTCCGAGGATGGCGCCGGAGGTCGCATCGAACCGTTGGATGACCCCGGCGGACCAGGAGCTCGTGGCCACCTCCCCAGCCCCCGCTCCCACGGATAGGGGGTTCTCAAGGGCGCCCGCATACTGTCGCGCCGCCTCCGTGACCGTGCCCTTTCCGTCTACCCGGCGCAGGGAA
>JADHNT010000114.1 GCA_016779385.1 Pseudomonadales bacterium | reverse complement strand
GGCAAGCGGAAGTGCGAAAGAACGGCACCCTACCCTGGCTGCGCCCAGATGCGAAAAGCCAGCTGAGCTTCTCCTACGACGCCGAAGGCCGTCCCCAAAGCGTGGACGCCATCGTCCTCTCCACCCAGCACGATCCCACCATCAGCTTGGAAGACCTCCGGGAAGCGGTGATGGAAGAGATCATCAAGCCCGTCGTGCCCGCGGAATGGATGACGGCGCAGACGAAGGTCTACATCAACCCCACGGGGAACTTCGTAATCGGTGGGCCCGTGGGCGACTGCGGCCTCACGGGGCGGAAAATCATTGTGGATACCTACGGCGGCATGGCTCGCCACGGCGGCGGCGCCTTCTCCGGCAAGGATCCCTCCAAGGTGGACCGGAGCGCGGCCTACGCCGGACGCTACGTGGCGAAAAACATCGTGGCCGCGGGCCTCGCGAAGCGCTGTGAGATTCAGGTCTCCTACGCCATTGGCGTGGCAGAGCCCACCTCCATCTCCATCAACACCTTCGGCACGGGCACGGTGGACGACGCGACCATCGCTGCGTTGGTGCGCGAGCAATTCGATCTGCGCCCGAAGGGCCTCATCGCCATGCTCGATCTGAAACGCCCCATCTACCGGGCCACCGCAGCCTACGGCCACTTCGGCCGGGAAGAGGACGCCTTCACCTGGGAGCGCACGGACAAGGCCGAGGCCCTGCGCTCCGCGCGCTAAGCCCATGGCGACGCCCCTCCCCCTATCCTTTGAGTTCTTCCCGCCGAAAACGCCGGCGGGGGTGCGAAAGCTGGCCGCGGTGCGCGATCGCCTCGCGGCTCGAGGGCCGGAGTACGTCTCTGTCACCTATGGCGCCGGGGGCAGCACGCGGGAAGGTACGCTCAGCACGGTGGAATCCATGGTGGGCGCCGGGCTGGACGTCGCACCGCACTTGTCCATGGGCAGCGATGCCCCGGAGACAGTGCGTACGCTCATCGACCGCTACCGGGACCTCGGCATTCGGCGCATCGTTGCCCTCCGCGGCGACATCCCTTCGGGCATGGGTACAGGGCGCCTCCATTACGCCGTGGAGCTGGTGCGCCTGCTCCGGGAACACGCCGGGGATCATTTCCACATCGAGGTGGCTGCCTACCCGGAAATCCACCCCGATGCCCTCTCGGCGGACGCCGATCTGCGCTTCTTCGCTGAGAAATGCGCCGCCGGCGCCGATAGCGCTCTGACCCAGTACTTCTACAACGCCGAGGCCTACTTCGACTTCTGCGAACGGGTCTCGGCCCTGGGCGTTACCACGCCGATCATTCCCGGAATCATGCCCATCACCAACAGCACGGGGCTACGCCGCTTCTCCCGCGCCTGCGGCGCGGAAATCCCCCGCTGGCTGGATCGGCGCCTCGACAGCTACGAGGAAGGCTCTCCTGATTTCCTGGCCTTCGGCCTAGATGTGGTCACGTTCCTCTGCGAGCGCCTCATTGCCGGCGGCGCCCCGGGCCTTCATCTCTACACCATGAACCAAGCGGAGGCCCCCGAAGCGCTCTTAGAACGCCTCGGACGGTAGGCATGCGCACGCCCCGGCTGTACTGGCCCGCGCCCCTACCCACGGGCACGATCCCCCTCCCCGACGCCGCCGCTCGGCACCTTTTGAAGGTGCTTCGCCGCCGCGACGGTGATCCCGTAGTGCTGTTCGACGGGGCAGGCTCGTCAGCCGAAGCGATCCTTACTGACGTTTCACCCAAGGGAGGCCAGCTCACCGTAGGTGATGCGCGAGAGGACCGGCAAAGCGAGCCGCCCCTCTACCTCCACCTCGGCCTGCCGCTGCTCCGCGGTGAGCGGATGGACGTGGCACTGCAGAAGGCCTGCGAGCTTGGGGTTTCGGAAATCACCCTGCTCCAAACTCGGCGCACGGAGGTGAAGTTTGAAGCCGGAGCCCGCGGGGACCGACGCCTGGCCCACGCCGAAGGCGTTTTGGTTCATGCGGCGCAGCAGAGCGGACGCACCGTGCTGCCCACGCTTAATCCCCCCCTACCCCTTGAAAGCTTTGCCGCCGAGCGTCCGGAAGCGCTAAAGGTGGTGCTCGACCCTGAAGGTGCCCCCCTGGAAACCTTCGCCGATCGGAGTCCAGGCTCCGTGGTGCTGATCACCGGGCCCGAAGGCGGACTTAGCGAAGACGAATGCGAGACGCTCGCGCGCCTGGGCTTTGTCCGCTGGCGCCTGGGACCGCGCATCCTTCGCGCAGAAACGGCGCCCCTAGCCGCCCTCGCGACCCTCTCCGCTCGCTTCGGCGACTTCTGAGCCGTCTGCCTTCGGGAACACCCAATGCAGCGCGTCCTCCCGAGCAGTCACCGCTAGGGCGCCCGCTGGTGCGGGCGCGCCCGCACCCAGGGGATAGGCTAGGAGCGCCGGGGCTTCACCTTTTTCCCCGGCAGCCGTCACCGGGGGGTCGAGCGCAACCTCTGCCCGCCTTAGGCAAAGCACGGTCCAGGGCAGGGTCCGCTCACCACCGTCGCCCTTGGCCCGAAGGGTCCCGTCATGAAGGGTGAGCACCTCCGCAGGCCCAAAACCCCCACGTTCCGCCTCCGCAAGGGCGACGACAACGGATCGCGCGACCGTCGCCAGGGGCGCTGCCAGCGCTACGGGGTGGCCCAGGACGGACTCGAGGGCTTTGGCGTCCAACCAGAGCAGCGGATTTAGCGCTTGGCGAAGCTGCTCAAAGCGCCGCCGGAGGGCTGGCGTTGCCTGTAGGGCCTCCGCTTCGAGGGCGGTCAGGGCCGCCAGGAGGGCGCCGTCATCGACGAAGGTGGGGATTGGTGCAGGATCTGTCGGCAGTACCGTACCGATCGAGCTCGGAGCAGGCGCGGGGGATGCCTTAGGCGATGCTTCCGCTGCGGCGGCGGGCGGGGCCCCGGTCTCGGAGACCGGGGTTGTCGGCGGCGCAGTAGGCGGTGCGGGCAGGGAGGCCGGCGGCGCCTCGAAGCCCGAAGCCCAGAGGTCGATCTCCTCAATCAGGGCCGAGAACATCTCGTCCTCAAGCACCGCCCGGGGCTCAGCGAACACCTCGAGAAGCTCGGGTAAACGCGCATCAAGCGCACCGGGCGACGGAAGCACCCCGCTTCGGCGCTGGGCCACCATATTTCCCAGAGCCCAGGCCCACTCCCAGCGCTGCTGAGCGGCGGCGTCACCCTGGGGCTGAGCGGACAGCGCGGCGAGCTGCTCTTGCGCCGCCCCGAGGGCCTGATCCTGTCCCGGCGCGGTTCGCAGCGCCTCAGCGACTGCCCAAAGGGAAGGCGAACTCGGCGCCGGCGCCGGGGCCTCTGGAACGCGAGCCTCGGCGGGCAGGAAAACCAGGGACAGGGCCTCCGCGCCCCCCTCCGGCACATAAGCCGGCAGGGTGCGAGCCTCGAAAAAGGCTTCATCCAAACGGCGGAGGCCCGGCAGCACGGTGGCGGGCTCGGCGTCGGCAGCGGCCAGCAAGGCACCCGCCGCCCCCGCCCAAAAGGCGGGTCCCGCCCCCTCCGCAAGGCAGCCCTGTACCCAGGTGGCCACGAAGAGGTTCGGGAGCAAGGCCCCCCAGAGGGTGGGGGTCGCAGTGATCAGGCTGAAGGCTCGACGGTAGATTCGATGGGGCGTTCCCGGGTCGAGGTGCGCCAGGGCGAGGGCCTCGAGCGCCTCCTGACGCGCGGGGCGCGCCTCTGGGGAGGCGGCTTGCCACGCCGCCGCCGCCTCTCCAAGGGCCTCCGTGCCCGGCCCGGCTTGGAGCGCAGCGAGCGCTAGGCAGGCCCAGGGCCGGGCGTCGGCGCCCGCCCGAGCAGCGGCGAGCGCTTCCGCGCTGGCACGGCGAAAATCCATAGGCGGGGAAACCAACGGCCTAGGCCTCTTCGGAGCTTGGAGAACGAGAGGCAAGATTCTTCTCGAACCCCTTCAAGGCGGTCTGCCCCGCCGCCAGCGCCGCTTCAAAGGCCTCTAGGGCCACCGGAGCCGGGGCTTCCCCCTCGGCCTCGCGAACAGTGGCGGCCAGTTCAGCAAGAGCCTTGGGCGTCTCCTCGAGTACGGCAGCAAGCCCCTCCAGGGGCACCCCAAGAGCGGCGAGCTGTTCGGAAAGGGTCCCCTGCTGTTCCCCTAGGGCACGCAAAGGCTCGGTAAAGGCGGACTGCTGCCCCGCTAGGGCTGCGCTGCGCTGGGCCAGCGTATCCGTTGCGAGGGCCAGCGAGTTCCGAAGGGCTGGCAACGCCTCGAGCGCCTGATCGCATGCGTCCGCCACGACCGCGCCACCCTCAAGCTCCGCGGCCTCCTCCGCTAGCGTATCCAAGGCCTGGTTCAGCTGCTGATCCAACTGCCCGAGACCGTCCTGAAGCCGGGAAAAGAGCGCACCTAAGCCCGCTCCCTGGGCGACCATGGCCTCCCCGGGGCGCGCCAGCGCTTCGCAATACCCAGCACCCTCAGTTGCCACGCGTTGGCTGCTTTGAAGGGCCGTCGTCAAGGCGGCGCACTCCCCCTCCGCCGACCGCAAGCTGGCCACCATACGTTGTATTTCATCTTCCGCCGTCGCCAATGCCGCCGTGAACGCCGCTCGAGCAGCCACGCTGGCCGCGTGCCGAGCAGCAAGGCCCGCGCGGAGCCCCTCGGCTTCCTGAAGCAAGTTGTGAAGCTGCCGCGCCTGGCCGTCCCGCTGGCGCAGCAGCCGCTCCAGGCTCGCCCCCAGGCCCTGAAGGCTTGGCGGGAGGGGCAGGGCCTCCAGGGAAACCGCCAGCGTCGACTCGGCGCTACCCACCTTTCTCTGCAGCACCGCTATGGCCTGGCGAAGGGCTTCCCCCGCCGCCGCCTCCTCGGCGATGGCCTGCTGCGTGCTGCGCAGTAGCAACGCGCCGAGCAAAAGCGCAAGAGCCAAGGCCCCCGCCGCCCAGCGCAGCACCGCCGGGGCCGATTGCCCCGATCCCAGCACCAGAGCTGCAGATACGGTCCCCCCTGCAAGCACGAGGGCGACCATAAAGAGCCGCCACCAAAACCGTTGTTGCCGCGTTGCCCGTTCAACCATGGGAGGGAAGATCTCCAATAAAGGGATTAAAGGCGGGGTCTTCAAGCAGCGTCGTCAAGGAGAAGGCCGAGGCATCGGGCTCGGGGAGGGGCGCCCACCCAAGCACCCGCTCCGCGGCCAGGGCGAGCTGCCCACCGGCCAAAAACAAGAGCGTGCGTGGGCGTCCGCAACGCCCCCAGAGATAGGCGCCTGGGGCGCGGACGCACCAGGGCCGGCCCGCCGCCAACGCGAACCCCAGGCACCACGGATAGGCGCCGTCGGATCCCAGCCAAGCCTTCGGCGCTGCCAGGCCGAGGAGCGCACTGCGGGGGATCAGCACTCGGGCCGTTTCCGGGGCCCAGCGCACCACGAGGGCCGCTCCCTTGCTCCACCGCAGGGGGCCCGCTACGCTCGCCGGCATTCTCTCCCTGGGCGCGCTCACCATGATCGACCTCGCTATTGTTATGGACCCCGTCGTGGGGCTATCGAAGAAAAAAGACTCCACCCTGGCCATGTGCCTAGCCGCCCAGGCGCGAGGCTGGACGGTCTACAGCATCATGCAGGACGGCCTATATTTCGCCGAGGGGCAGGTTTTGGCCCTGGCGACGCCCCTGACCGTGGACCTTTCGGCGGACCCCTTTTGGCACCTGGGGGAAACGGTCACCCGCCCCCTCGCCAGCTTCAGCGGTGTGCTCATGCGCAAGGATCCACCTTTCGACATGGAGTATATCTACACCACCTACCTGTTAGAACGCGCGGAGGCCACAGGGGTCCCGGTGTTCAACCGTCCCGCGAGCCTTCGGGACTGCAACGAGAAGTTCTTCGCGACGGCCTTCCCCGAGTTCACCCCGCCGCTCATTGTGAGCAAGCGCGCAGACCAGCTTCGGGCCTTTGCAGAAGCCGAGGGAGATGTGGTGATGAAGCCCTTGGATGGTATGGGGGGCGCCTCCATCTTCCGCCTTAAGCCCGGAGATTCGAACCTGTCCGTGGT
>JADHNT010000029.1 GCA_016779385.1 Pseudomonadales bacterium | reverse complement strand
AAGATGGTGGCTACGCCCTGGATCGAACAGGGGACCCCGGCATTATGAGTGCCGTGCTCTAACCAGCTGAGCTACGTAGCCAAGAAGGGACGCGGATTCTCAACCCGCCCCCGCATTGTGTCAAGGGACGGGCTTAGACATTGAAGCGGAAGTGAATCACATCGCCGTCCTTCACTGCATAGTCCTTACCCTCAAGACGCCACTTGCCGGCGTCTTTGGCCCCCTGCTCACCGCCGTGGACCACAAAGTCCTCGAAGCCAATGACCTCGGCGCGAATAAAGCCGCGCTGAAAATCCGTATGGATGCGCCCCGCCGCCTCTGGCGCTGTGGCCGGCTTGCGCACGGTCCAGGCGCGCACCTCCTTCTCCCCGGCGGTGAAGAAGGTGAGCAAATCAAGCAGCCCATAGCCGCCGCGGATCACCCGGTTGAGCCCCGACTCCTCGAGCCCCAGGTCAGCTAGAAAGGCTTCCGCATCTTCGTCCTCCAGCTCCGCAAGCTCCGCTTCCAGCTTCGCGCAGAAGGGGACAACCACAGCCCCTTCCTCCGCGGCCCGGGCCTCCACGGCCGCCAGCGCTGGGGAGCCGCGCGACAGCCCATCCTCGTCCACGTTCGCCAGAATCATCACCGGCTTCGCGGTCAGTAAGAACAGGAGACGGAGCTGGGCCCGGAGGGCATCGTCGGCCTCGGCGAGCACCACCCGAGCGGGGGTCCCAGCCTCTAAGGCCCCCTTAATCTTTTCAAGAAAATCCGCTTCGACCTTAGCGTCCTTATCCCCCACCTTTGCCGCCCGGGATACGCGGGCCAGGGCCTTCTCCACCGTGTCGAGGTCGGCAAGGAGCAGCTCCGTGTTGATCACGTCCATATCGGCCAGGGGGTCCACGCGCCCATCAACGTGGATCACGTTCTCATCGTCGAAGCAGCGCACCACATGGGCGATGGCATCCGTTTCCCGAATATTGCCCAGAAACTGATTCCCAAGCCCTTCGCCCTTAGACGCTCCAGCCACCAGTCCGGCGATATCGACGAACTCCATGGTGGTGGGCACCACGCGCTGAGGCTTCACGATCTTCGTGAGGGCGGCCATGCGCGGATCGGGGACGGGCACCACCCCCGTATTGGGCTCGATGGTGCAAAAGGGGAAGTTCTCCGCGTCGATGCCGGCCTTCGTCAGCGCATTAAACAGCGTTGATTTGCCCACGTTGGGCAGCCCCACGATGCCGCACTTAAATCCCATGGTTTTATTGTCCTTCCGAAAGGGTGCCCGGCCGGGTGGCCGAGTGTAGCGCCGTGGCCGCCCGCTCCCACTGCCCTGCGACCAGGGTGGGTAAAACGGCCCGAACCTCTTCAAATACGGTGGCCAGCACGTCCCGCTCCCCCGCTGGGGGCCGGGAGAGCAGATAGCCCGTCACGCGATCCTTATGCCCCGGGTGACCCACGCCCAGGCGCAGGCGCGCGAAGGCGTTCTGGCCTCCAAAGGCATTGATGGTATCCCGCAGCCCATTATTGCCTCCATGGCCACCCCCAAATTTGAGCTTGGCCACCCCCAGGGGCAGATCAAGCTCGTCGTGGAAGAGCGCAATATTCTCCAGGGGAATGCGATAAAACTGCGCCACCGCCAGCACGGCGCGGCCCGTCGCATTGTAGAAGGTCTCGGGAATGAGGAGGCGGAGATCCTCCCCTCCGACGGATGCGCGACCCAGGCGGCCGAAGAATTTTTTCTCCGCCTTTAGGGAGACGCCGAGGGCGTCGGCAAGGAAGGAGATGCAGTCCGCACCCGCGTTATGGCGGGTCTGTTCGTACTCAGCGCCGGGGTTCCCCAGGCCCACCAGCAGGCGAATCGCTGTGCTCATGACCCTGGGCCCTCGTCATGCAAGCGGCCAGAGCCCCATGGGGGCCCTGGCCCTTCGGCCTTAGCCTTCTTCGCCGCCGTCTTCGGCGGGCGCAGCCTCACCGTCCTCGGCAGCCTCATCTGCTGCACCACCGCGCGCCGCAATCACGGACACGATGGCTTGGTCGTGGTCATTGCCCTGGGCCAAGGCGGGGATCGTTACCCCTTCCGGCAGGACAATGTCCGTGAGGTGAAGGGACGAACCCGCCTCGAGGGCAGAGACATCAATTTCCAGATACTCGGGAAGGGCCGCCGGCAGCGCCGTCACGGTCACTTCGTTCATATTCTGGCTCAGGCGACCACCGGCCTTCACGCCCACGCAGTCCCCATCCCCCACGAGGTGGAGCGAGAGGTTCACGGTCAGGAGCTGATTGGCGTTCACGCGCAGAAAATCGATGTGCATGATGTCGCCGCGCGCCGGGTGGCGTTGCAAGTCCTTGACCACCGCGGCGATTTTCTTGCCGCTGAGGTTGAGCTCCATCACCTGGGAGTAGAAGGCTTCAACGCCTTCAGCCTTGGCCAGTTCCCGAGCTTCGAGGGACACGGATTGGGGTTCTGCTTCCCCCCCGTAAATAATACCGGGCACACGCTTTTCCAGACGACGCAGGCGGCGGCTCGCACCCTTCCCCACATCTTCCCGTGGCTCGGCGTTCAAAACCAATTGGTCGGTCATGACAACACCTCTCTAACTGAGGAGCGATACCGCCCCGGCGCGACCACCGAGGGCACTCCCCTTGCCCGCCCGGAATTGGGCCTTGGGCACCATGCGGCGCACCTAGCGCCTAGCCGAAGAGTTCGCTAATAGACTCTTCGTTGCTTACGCGGCGGATCGACTCCGCCAGCAGCTCATCGAGAGAGAGCTGCACAATCTTTTCGCTGCCTTCCCCCTCCGCAGAGAGGGGAATGGTGTCCGTGACCACCAGCCGATCGAGCACGGAGGCCTCGATGCGCGCCACGGCCCCGCCGGACAGCACGGGGTGCGTGCAGTAACTCACGACGGACTTCGCGTCCATGGCCTTCAGGGCCTCCGCCGCTTTGCACAGCGTTCCCGCCGTATCGACGATATCGTCGACCAAAATACAGCTGCGCCCGGCCACGTCCCCGATGATGTTCATCACCTGAGCTTCGTTGGCCCGGGGGCGCCGCTTGTCGATGATCGCAAGATCCGCGTCAGCAAGCTGCTTTGCGATGGCTCGAGCTCTCACCACCCCGCCAATATCGGGGGAGACCACCACCGGATCTTCGTAGCCCGCCGCGAGGGCATGCTCCACGAGAACCGGCGAGGCGTACACATTATCCACAGTGATGTTGAAGAAGCCCTGGATCTGGTCCGCATGCAGATCCACCGTCAACACCCGATTCACCCCCGCCGTAGCGATCATGTCCGCCACCACCTTGGCGCTAATCGCCACCCGCACGGACCGAGGCCGGCGATCTTGGCGGGCGTAGCCAAAGTACGGCATAACGGCCGTGATCCGCCCCGCGGACGCGCGCTTGAGCGCATCCGCCATGATCAATAATTCGAGGATGGCATCACTCGTGGGCGCGCAGGTGGACTGAAGAATAAAGACGTCCTGACCTCGGACGTTTTCCTGAATCTCCACATCCACTTCGCCATCACTAAACCGTCCTACGCGAGCGCGACCCAGGCTATAGCCGAGACGATCCGCAATTCGCTGGGACAGCTGAGGGTTGGCGTTACCCGTGAACAGTTTCAGCTTAGACACGGGCGACCCCTCAACTCGCGCCGAAAGCGCCGAGATATGGCTGGGGTGGCAGGACTCGAACCTGCGAATGCCGGAATCAAAATCCGGTGCCTTACCAACTTGGCGACACCCCAATAAAACGCGTTTCGAAGCTCTAGGCTTCCGTGCTCTTTTCTTCCGACCGCTCCGGGCTTTCCGCCAGCGCCCGCACGGCCCAGCCCCGCCAGGGCTTCGGCACCGCTGCTGCGCAGGCTTCGGTGGCACTTCGCGACGGCAGGCGCGCGAAGAGACATGCGCCCGTTCCCGTCAACTGCGCTGGCCCGAAAGCCGAGAGCCAGACCTGCGCCCGCCGCACTTCGGGGTACCGGGCCAGCACCGCTGGCTCGCAGTCATTATGACCGCCGCCGTCGAAAAAGGCGGGTATTCTGCTGAGGGGGGTATCCCGTGTCAATTCCGGCGCGGAAAAGATTTCCTTTGTTGGTACGGAAACTCCGGGGTGGAGCACCACAAAATGGCGCTCCCCGGTCCCCAAGGGGGTGAGGCGCTCCCCCACCCCCTCGGCCCAGGCCGTCTGCCCATGCACAAATACGGGCACATCGGCGCCTAATCGAGCCCCGAGCTCCGCGAGCAGGGCCCGGGAGGCACCCAGACCCCAAAGCCGGTTCAGGCCCAGGAGCGTGGCCGCGGCATCGCTCGAGCCGCCGCCGAGCCCGCCGCCCTCCGGGATACATTTCTTCAGCGTTAGGGAAGCGCCGTAGCCAACCCCAAAATGATCCTGCAGGGCTCGCGCTGCGCGGAGGCAGAGGTCGTCTTCACCTCCTGGCTGATCGCTATCCGGAGAAAAGCCCAGGGTAGCGCTGGGGCTAAGGGTGAGCACGTCGCACAGGTCAATCATCTGAAAAACCGTCTGCAACGTGTGATAGCCGTCGCTTCTCCGCCCGGTGATGTGCAAAAACAAATTCACCTTAGCGCAGGGATAAAGCGTTAGGGCTTTGGTCATGGCGTAGGCTCCCACCGGTAGGGCGCCAGGGTGAAGGTTGTAGTGCCCTGGGTCAGGATCACTTGCTCCGGCTGCCCCACAGCATCCCGGCGAAAGCGTACGGTCCACCCCACCTGCTCAAAGCGTCCCTCGCCGCGGTTCTGCACCGTCCCCAGCCCCGGCGCGGGCCGTCCAAACAACCAATAGGGCAGCGCGCTGAAGGGGGGCGGCATGGCCATCCAGCCCGCCAGGAGCGCGTCGGGAGCCACCACCTGTACCTGGCCGTTCTGCAGCAGGGTCGCGCTCTGCCCCGTCCCTTCCAACACCACCAGCCCCGCTCCAAAGGGCCCAAAGGCGGTCACGCGATAGGCCTCACCTTGCTGAAACCAAGTGAGCTGCCCTCGCCCAGAAGCGTCCTCGCTGCGCAGGGAAACCCGGGCTTCAAGGAAGAATTGCGCGGGGGATAGGCCCGTCTCTAGAGGAGTGCTGTGGCACCCCGCCAGCCAAAGAATGCCCAAAAGGCCCCAGAGGCAACGGACCATTTACACGCCCCCCAGGGCACGGCTGAGTTGGCGACGCATCACCGTCAGGGCCCGATCCCCCAGCAGACGCCGGACCGTTTCAACCAGCACGGGATCCTCCGGGTCCTTTTCCAAGCCCCCAAGCCAGGCCTGGCGCGCCCGATTTCGACGACCAAGGCGCCAGTAGGTCTCCCCCAGGTGCGCCGCGATTTCTCCGTCGCCCCGGCGCTCGAAGGCTTCCCGAAGGGGCGGCAGAGCCGCCTCGTAAGCGCCGCGTTGAAAAGCCACCCAGCCTAAGGAATCCAGAAAAGCCGGGGTCCCCGGCGCCAGCTCCAGGGCCCGCTCCACCAAGCGCTGCGCCTCCTCAAGGCGCTCGCCCCGCTCCGCCAGGAAAAATCCCAGCGCATTAAGCGCCTGGGCGTGCACCGGAGCCAGCGTAAGCACGGCCCGGAGATCTGCCTCTGCTGCGGCGAAATCCCGCGCCTGCTGAGCAATGAGGCCCCGTCGATAATGGAGCGATGGGGTGGGTTTGATCTGAAGCGCCAGGGACAATACGCCTCGAGCGGCCTCCGCCCCCTCACCCTCCGCAAGCAACGCGTCCGAAAGCGCAAGGGCCGTGCGCTCCCGGGCGTCGGGATAGCGCGCAAACTGCCCATCGACGAAACGCAGCAGCGCGCCCCGGTCGTCGCTGGCCCCGAGCCAGTAGGCGGCCCGACGCAGCATGCGTCCGTATTCCCGGCCAAGGGGCACGGTCTCCCAGTAGGCCAGCGCCGCCGCCAGAGCCCCCTGCCGAGCGGCGATTTCTCCGCGGTGAAAGGCTACCGGCGCCGGACGCCCGCCGAGGGCTTCCAGCCGGTCCAGATAGGCCCCGGCCTCCTCCAAGCGGTTCTGATCGAGGTGAATCAGCGCCAAGGCGAGGAGCAGATCGGCGTTCTCACCACTGCGCTGCAGCAGCGCGAGGAAATCGTCTCGCGCCTCGTCAAGATGATTGAGGCGCACCTGAAGCCGAGCCCGGGCAAACCGCAATCCGCCGGCGTCTGGGAAGATCGCAAGCCCCGCCTCGAGCTGGGCCAGGGCAGCCTCGCGCTGCCCCGTGCCCTCCAGCGCCTCCGCGCGCCAGCTCACGGCCTGGGGGGTATCCATCATGGAAAGGCCTGCGTCGGCCATAAGGATGAGTGCATCTTCGTAGAGCTGCAGGGCCACCAAGAGCCGGGCCCCGGCATGGGCCTGGGCTCGAGCCAAGGGAAGCGGCGTGCGCTCGCGAAAGGCCTCCAGGGCCAGGCTCTGCGCCATGAAGCGCCGCGCCGCCGGCGGTTCGTCCCCGGCCAAGACGCCATCGACAAAGCGATCGAAGATCTCGGGGCCCTCGGCGGCGGCCAGGGGCGCGAGGGCTTGCAACGCCTCGCCGTAGTTGCCCGCCCGCCCGAGGGCTCGGGCCAGGGCAAGGCGTCCCGCCCGGTCAGCCTTCTGGGCCAGGCGCGCCCGGGCGAAGGTCAGCTCCAGGGCGGGATCTTCGCCGTAGCCCGCCAGGGTCAACACGCGCTGGAGCAGGGCGCTGTCCGAGGCGCTGCCCTCAGCCTCCAGAATCGCCCGGTAGGCCACCAGGGCTCCGTCTAAATCTCCGCTGAGAAGCTGCCGCTCCGCCGCCATGACGGCGAGCATGAGCGCTGGGGGCATGGCCCGAGGGGGACCGGCCACCGCGGGCTCCGAGGACTCCTCGACGCTTAGAAAACCCATGGCCGACGCTTCCCCAGACGGTGGCGAGAGGGGCTTGGGCGCCACTGCGCAGCCGCTCAAGAGAAGCGCCAGTAGTATCCCCCTTAGAGCCTGAAAGGCGCGTCCCACCCGAGGGAGGACAGGGGCGGAATTTTCCGCCACAATGGACGCCTTAGGAGGTGTCAAGCTGTCCTGACACCCGGCCGTCCAAGCGTCGCTCCGAAGGGGGTATGAGAGAGGGGCGGTTTCAGTCACGGGGGTGGGTGTTTACCTAAACGTTAGTTATGAGTGTGCTGGCTATCGGATTTAATCATGTCACGGCGCCGATCGAACTGCGCGAGCGCGTGGCCTTTCCGACCCATCAGCTCCCCGATGCCCTTCGGGCGCTGCGGGAATCCCTGCACCTCGAAGAAGTCGCCATCCTCTCCACCTGTAACCGTACCGAACTTTACTGCTGGGCCCCCAACACTGATCCCGGCGCCATCCTGGACTGGGTGAGCAGCTATCATCGCATGGATCGCGCCCGGCTTTCCCAATCGGCCTATCTACACCATGACCAAGCCGCGGTGCGCCACACCATGCGCGTGGCCGCGGGGCTCGATTCCATGGTTCTCGGGGAGCCGCAAATTCTGGGGCAGGTGAAGGATGCCTGGGATATTGCGCGGGATACGGGCACCCTGGGCCCGGAGCTCGATCGCCTTTCCCAGCACACCCTCAGCACAGCCAAACGCGTGCGCACGGATACGGACATCGGGCGTCACCCCGTTTCCGTGGCCTACGCCGCGGTAAGCCTCGCCCAATCCATCTTCACCAAATTGGGCGATGCCCGAGCCCTTTTACTTGGCGCCGGCGATACCATCGAGCTGGTAGCGGAGCATCTGCGGCAAGCCGGCGTGCATCGCATGACCATCGCGAACCGTACGTACGCGCGGGCGCGGAGCCTAGCGGAGCGCTTTGGCGCCGAGGCCATCCTGCTCTCCGACGTGAGCGCCGCCCTCCCCCAGGCCGATATCCTCATCGCCTCCACCGCCGCGGACCTACCCATTCTGGGCAAGGGCATGGTGGAAAGCGCCCTGAAGGCGCGGCGGCGCCGACCCATGTTCATGGTGGATATCGCCGTACCCCGGGACATCGAACCGCAGGTGGGGGAGCTCGACGACGTCTTCCTCTACACCGTTGACGATCTCGCAGATATCATCGCGGAAAACCGCCGGGCGCGAGAGCACGCGGCGCAGGATGCGGAACAGATTATTGAGCAGGGCGTCAGTGCCTACCTTCGAGATGTTCGGGCACGCGCGGCCTCCGAGACGGTCCGGGCGTACCGATCCCTCGCGGAGGCGCAGGCAGAAGAGGAGCTGGAGCGAGCCCTGAAGCGGCTACGCGCCGGGGAGGCCCCGGAAGCGGTGCTTCAGCGCTTCAGCCGATCCCTCACCAATAAGCTTACCCACCTGCCCACGGCGCGGCTGCGGGAAGCGAGCGCCGCCGGGCGCCACGAGGTGGTGGCTCACGGGCGCCGCCTCCTTGGCCTCGACGCCGGCTACCACGACGAATAGGCCTGCGTCCCCCGGGCGCACCGCAAGGAATCACACCCCATGAGAAGCAGCCTTTTAGCTCGGCTAGAAGAGGCGAAGGATCGCCATGAGGAACTGGCCGCCCTCATGGCGGATCCGGAAACCAGCCAAGATGCCGGCAGCTACGCGCGGTTCTCCAGGGAATACGCGGAGCTTGATCCCATCATTACGGCCTTTCAGCAGTGGCGCGGGGCAGAGGAAGAAGTCGTCGGCGCCCGAGAGTTGCTCAGCGACGATGACCCGGAGCTTAGGGCCCTCGCCAAGGAATCCCTCGGCGAAGCCGAGGCGGAACGGGATCGCCTCGAGGGAGCCCTCGAGCAGCTGCTCATGCCTCGGGATCCGGAAGATAGGGCCAACGTCTTTCTCGAAATTCGCGCTGGCACCGGCGGCGATGAAGCCGCCCTCTTCGCTGGCGATCTTCTACGCATGTACCTGCGCTACGCGGAGCAGCAGCGCTGGCAGTCGGAAATCCTCTCGGAGCGGCAAGCGGAGATCGGCGGATACCGAGAAGTGGTGGTGCGCCTGGCCGGCGGCGACGGCGTTTACGGCAAGCTGAAATTTGAATCGGGCGCCCACCGCGTGCAGCGGGTGCCCGCCACCGAATCCCAGGGGCGCATTCACACCTCGGCCTGCACCGTGGCGGTGCTCCCGGAACCGGAGGAGACCGCCGAGGTCGAGCTGAACAAGGAGGACCTCCGCATCGATACCTTCAGGGCATCCGGCGCGGGCGGACAGCACGTCAACAAGACCGATTCCGCTATTCGCATCACGCACCTGCCCACGGGTATCGTGGTGGAATGCCAGGACGAGCGATCCCAACATAAGAACCGCGCCCGGGCCATGGGCCTCCTCGCCGCCCGGCTGACAGACATGGAAAAGCAGGCCGCCCAGCAGGCTCGCTCCGATCAGCGGCGGAACCTGGTGGGCTCAGGGGATCGCTCGGAACGCATCCGTACCTACAACTTCCCCCAGGGACGCATGACCGATCACCGCATCGATCTCACGCTCTACGCCCTCGAAGCCATTCTTGAGGGGGATCTCGACCAGGTCATCAGCCCCCTGCTACGGGAGCACCAAGCGGACCTGCTCGCCGCCGCCGAGGGATGACGGACACCGTCGACGTCCTGCTCGCCGAGGGGCGGGCCCTCGGCCTCGACCCAGGCGCAGTGCGAGCCCTACTGGCCCATCGCCTCGACCGTTCCCCTACCTGGCTTCTGGCACACGGCCGGGACCCGATAGCCCCGGGGGCCTTTACCACCTGTCGAGACGGCCTTGCTCGGCTCGCCGCGGGCGTCCCCCTCGGCCAGCTGCTTGGGGTGGTGGACTTTGCCGGGCTGACCCTCCGCGTCACCGGGGCGACGCTCCTGCCCCGGCCCGATACGGAGGTGCTACTTGAGGGACTGCTTCGCCGCCTCCCCCCTGGTTCGCTGCGGGTTCTGGATCTGGGCACGGGGTCCGGGGCCCTTGCCCTCGCCCTTAAAGCCGCCCGGCCTGAGCTCACGGTCTTCGCAAGCGATATCAGTCCCGACGCCCTTGCCGTGGCGCAGGAGAACGCCACACACCTGGGCCTGGCGGTCACCTTCTTCGAGAGCGACTGGTATGAGGCGCTGCCATCCAGCCTCTTTCCGATCGATGCGATTCTCGCGAATCCCCCCTACATCGCCCCCGGGGACCCGGAGCTGGCGCCGTCCGTGGCCCGCTTTGAGCCAGCGCTCGCGCTCTTTGCGGAGGACCAGGGGTTTGACGCCCTGGAGCGCGTGCTTACGGGCGCCCGTAGCCGCCTTCGCCCTCGAGGCTGGCTCGGCCTTGAGCACGGCCATCGCCAAGCCCTGACCCTCGCTGCGCGGCTCCAGCGCGCCGGCTATGATGAGTGGGCTCTTGAGCGAGACACGGGGGGCCGCCCCCGAGCCACCTTCGCGAGGCAACCCCATGGATGACGCCGCGCTCCTGCGCTACAGCCGCCAGCTCCTGCTTCCAGCCATCGACATGGAGGGCCAGGCGCGGCTCGGCGCCAGCACGGTGCTTATTCTCGGCTTGGGGGGGCTGGGCACTCCGGCCGCGCTTTATTTGGCGGGGGCCGGCGTAGGCACCCTGCTCCTGGCAGACGACGACCCCATCGACCTTTCCAACCTGCCCCGGCAGGTGCTCTACAGCGAAGCGGACCTTGGAGAGAAAAAGAGCGTCGCGGCCAAAGCACGCCTCGCCGCTCAAAACCAAACCCTCACCCTAGAAGCCCTGCCCCAGCTCACGGGGGCGGCGCTCCGGGAGGCCGTGAATCGAGCGGACCTCGTGCTCGATTGTACGGACCACTTCGCCATTCGCGACGAGCTGAACGGGGTTTGCCTGGCGACCGGGACGCGCTGGGTTAGCGCCGCCGCCCTGCGGACCGCTGGGCAGCTGATGGCGTTTGACCCCCGGGATGAGCAAAGCCCCTGCTACCGATGCCTTTGGCCGGAGCTGCCCGAGCAGGACGGCGACGCCTGCGCAGAAGCGGGGGTGCTCGGCCCAGTGGTTGGGCTCCTGGGGGTGCTACAGGCTTTGGAGGCGGTAAAGTGGCTGACCGGCCATGCCCCCAGCGCCCTCGGCGCGGTCCTATCCTTTGAAGGCCTGAGCCTAGAGTTCCATCGCTTTGCCCTAAAGCGCCGCGTCCAATGCTCCGCCTGCGGGCGCAAGCGCTAGGCGAGGGCAAGGTGCTCCAAGGCGCGAGGCCAGCGCCGGCAATAACCCCTCAAGCGCGGCTTCCGGCGTCGCTGGCCCGCCCAGATCAGCGGTTTGCGTCACTGCGAGGCCTGCCATGCCGCAGGGGTTGATCCCCGCAAAGGGGGCTAAATCCATAGCCACATTTAGCGCCAGACCGTGGTAACTGCAGCCTCGACGAACCCGCAACCCCAGGGAAGCAATCTTCGCCCCCTCCACATAAACCCCAGGGGCATCGCGACGCGCCTGGCCTTCAATCCCCCACCTGGCCAGGGTGTCAATCAACGAACCTTCGATGGCGTCCACGAGGGCCCGCACGCCCAGGGCCCGGCGGCGGCAGTCTACGAGAAGGTAAATCACCAGCTGCCCCGGGCCGTGGTAGGTCACCTGCCCGCCCCGATCCGTGGACACCACGGGAATGGCGCCGGGCGCCAGCACGTGCTCGGCGCGCCCGGCCTGCCCCTGGGTATAGACGGGGTCGTGCTCCAGAGCCCAGAGGGCATCGGGGGTTTCGGGCCCCCGGTCTTCGGTAAAGCGCTGCTGCGCCCGAAACATTGGCTCGTAGGCTTGGCGCCCCCACCAGAGGGCGGTGAGTTCAGAGGACGAGCTCAACACGGCCGCTGGCCTTTAAAGCCTCGAAAATCGCCGCGAGCTGTGCCTCACTCTGCGCCGTAAAGGTCACTGTGACGGCAAGGAACCGGCTGTTCCTTGAGGGTCGGCAGCTAAGCTGCGCTTCGCTCACCTCCGGAGCGTGGGCTTGGAAGGTCTTTAGCACGAAGGCTTCGAAGTCCGGGGTAAACGCCCCCACCACCTTGACCGGATAGGCCGGAGCAGGGAAAACAATCTTCGGTGGCTCGCGATCCATATCGGCCTTAGCCAAAGAGGCCCGCAAACCACAGTCGCAGGGTATCCAGCACACGCTTGAACCACCCCGCCTCCTCCACTGGGTGCAGCGCCAAAAGGGGCGCCTCAACCAGCACCTCATCGCCATTCAGCACCGCCACCGTACCGACCCTATCCCCCTCTGCCAGGGGCGCCGTTAGGGGCGCCATCATGGCGACCCGGGTTTCTAAACCCTCGTGGGTGCCCCGGGGCAGGGTAAGACGGATATCCTCAGCAAGACCATAGGCCACGGTGGCGCGGGTGCCCTTCCACACCGGCGCCGTGGCCATGGCCTCGCCGCCCGCGAGCAGGGGCTTGCTTTCGAAATAGCGGAATCCGTAGCGCAGCAGCTTCTGCGTTTCCTGGGTACGCGCGTCGGGGCTATTGGTCCCCAGCACCACGGAAATCAATCGCATGCCATCGCGCTCGGACGACGCTACCAGGCAATAGCCCGCCGCCGCCGTAAAACCCGTTTTAATACCGTCTACGGAATCGTCGACCCACAGCAGCTCGTTACGATTACGCTGCGTAATGGGCTCGCCAGTGGTGAAGTCCTGCCCATAGGTGAAGGTTTTTTCCGAGTAATAACGGTAGTGATCGGGGAAATCTTCGATGAGCCGCCGGGACAGGATAGACAGATCGCGGGCCGTGGAGAGGTGATCCTCCGCAGGCATGCCGGTTGCATTACGGAATAGGGAGTTCTTCATGCCCAGAAGCGCTGCCTGCCGATTCATAACATCCGAAAAGGCGGCTTCATCGCCGGCCAGGTATTCCGCCAGGGCGACGGAAGCATCGTTACCCGACTGGATAACGACGCCCCGAAGAAGATCCTCAAGGCGCACCTGATCCCCTACGCGGACGAACATCTTCGAGCCGTCCATGCGCCAAGCTTTTTCGCTGATGGGGACGAGATCGTCGAGGGTTGCCCGCCCCGCCGCGAGCTCCGCGGCGACGACGTAGTCCGTCATCATTTTGGTGAGGGACGCCGGCGGCAGGGCTGTGTCGGCCTCATGCTCTACCAGCACCGTGCCCGTGGAGGCCTCAATCAAAATCCACGACGCCGCCGCCAGCGCCGGGGGCCGGGGCACAAGCGCCGGGGCGGCCTGCAATGAAGGAATCAACAGCAATAGGCTCAGGCCCAGCAGCTTACGCAGCACGGCAACGCTCCTCTGTTCTGGCTTCCACGAAAGTTTAGCACGGCCGTCCCCCTACTCTTCGATGAGGAGGGGCGTCGCTGGCACATCGGAGAACATCAAAAGCGCCTGCACCCGCTCCGCCGCCTGCAGATCCTCGAAAGGGCCTATGCGAACGCGATGAAAAGGCGGCGGGTCCTGGCGAATGGAGAGGGGCGCGGGGCTGGCAGCGAGGGTGAGCAAGGGGCTGAGCTCCGCCGCCAGCGCCGCCGCAGCGGCCCGGTCCTGGAACGCGCCGGCCTGGAGCCACAATCGCGTCCCCGCCCGCTCCCGCTCCCGGAGCGCGTGGACTTCGGAGCTAGGGGGAGGAAAGGTCAGGGCCTCCAGGCGCACCGGCGCCGTGCCCTGCTCATGGAAGCCCAGGCGCCGCGCCGCGGCATAGGAAAGGTCAATGATGCGATCGTCGTGAAAGGGGCCCCGATCGTTGACCCGCACGACCAGAGACGCCCCCGTATCCTCCCGGGTCACGCGAACGTAGGTGGGAAGGGGCAAATGCTTATGCGCCGCCGTCAGGGAAAACATGTCATAGGGCTCGCCGCTAGAGGTGGGGCGGCCATGGAACTTGCGGCCATACCAAGAAGCAATGCCTTGCTCTTCAAACTGCTCCGCGGAGGGGAGTACGCGGTACTCCACCCCAAATACCCGATAGGGAGAGTGATTGCCCACCGCCGCCCGGGGCTCCCAGCGGGGCTGCAGCGTTTCCTGGGAGAGGGCTCCAGGAAGCACGATCCGGGGGGGCCGGTCCTGCTCCGGTCGCAGGCCCGGCGCCGCACAGGCGCCTAGCCCGATGGCCAAGACCATATAAGCGAGCAGGCGTTTCACGGCGCGCCCTGGGCCAGTGCCTGGGCGAGGTCATCCACCGCAAGCGCATAGAGATAGGAGCGGTTATAGCGGGTGATGACGTAAAGATTTGGCAGTCCGGCAATCCATTCCGGCCCCCCTTCTCCCTCCATCTCCAGCAGCGCCACGGGGGTAGAGGCCTCAAGCCCGGACAAGCCCTCCACGCCCAAGGCCCTTAGGGCCCCAACCGTGGTGCCGGGGTCCAGCCCCGTTGCCCGCAGGGTTTTGGCCGCCTCGGGAACGGACGGGAGGGGACGCGCCGCTTCAGCGCCGGGAGTCCAGCGATGCACCGCCAGATAGTTCGCAACGCTTCCCAGGGCGTCGGCCACGGCCCATAGATCCCGGCGTCCATCGCCGTCAAAATCCACGGCAAAATCTCGGTAGCTACTGGGGATGAACTGCCCGTAGCCCATGGCCCCCGCGTAGGAGCCAAAGCGGTCCGTGGGATCCAGCCCCTCGGCGTACATCTGCTGGAGGAAGACGCGCAGCTGCCCGGCAAAGAACGCCTGCCGTGGGGGGTAGGCCAAACCGAGGGTGGTGAGAGCATCGAGCACCCGCCAGCGGCCGAAGAATTTTCCATAACGCGTTTCGATACCGAGGATCGCAAGCACATAGGGCCAGGACACCCCGTAGGCCTCGGCTACCGCGTCTACCGTCTCTCGATGGGCCGCATAGAACGACAGCCCCGCCTCAATGCGATCGGGCTTTAAAAACAGTGCGCGGTATTGCCCCCAGGTGAGGGTCCGCTCCGCGGGGCGGGAAATCGCCGCAATGATGTCGGGCTGAAAGGTGGCCTGCTGAAGGGTCGCCTCCAGCCAGGGCCGGGGAAGGCCCGTTTCCTGCGCAGCCGTCTCCAGAAAGGTCTCAAGCGCCTGGGGAGGAAACCCCGCCGGGGCTGCCTCGGACGCCATCACCGACGCGCATCCCAACATGAGGACCAGTAGCGCGCATCGCCATCGATTCATCAATACTCCCTAGGCTTTAAGCCGCTAGGGGCTTGGGCTGAGTCGCCACAGCCATGAGCACCCCAAAACCCGCCAGCAGGGTTAACGCCGAGGTGCCGCCGTAGCTCACCAGGGGCAGGGGCACGCCCACCACGGGGAGCAGCCCGGACACCATGGCCACGTTAACAAAGAGATAGGTGAAGAAGGTGAGCGTGAGGCCGCCGGCCAGCAGGCGGGCAAAGGTATCCCGGCCCTGGGTGGCGATATAGAGCCCTCGGGTGAGCAGCAGGAAGTAGAGCGTCAGCAAGCCCAGCACCCCAAGGAAGCCAAGCTCCTCCGCAAGCACGGCGATGATGAAGTCCGTGTGGCTTTCCGGCAGGAAGTTCAAGTGGGACTGGGTCCCTTCGAAGAGCCCCTTCCCAAAGAGCCCTCCCGAGCCAATGGCAATTTTCGATTGGATGATGTTCCAGCCAGCCCCAAGGGGGTCGCTTTCCGGATCAAGCAAAGTGAGCACTCGCTGACGTTGGTAATCTCGCATCACCATCCACAGCCCAGGGAGGGCAGCGAGCCCAAGCAGCCCCACCAGCAGCACCCATCGCCAAAGCAACCCCGACAGCAGGAGCACCGCAAAGCCCGCCGCCGCCACCAAAATCGCCGTCCCCAAATCGGGCTGGAGGCCGATCAGCAAGGCGGGGGCCGCAATCAGCGCCAGCACGGAAGCCACGGTCTTTGCCGTCGGTGGGAGGGGGCGATCGGCTAGAAACGACGCCACCATGAGGGGCACCGCCAGCTTCATGAGTTCGGAGGGCTGAAAGCGTGCCAGCCCAGGCACCCCCAACCACCGCTGCGCCCCCTTCGCCTGGACACCCACCAGGAGCACAAGCAGCAGTATGACCATGCCGAGGCCGTAGAGCACGGGGGCCCAGCGCTGCAGCATGGCAAGGTCCAGCTGGGCCGCAATCAACATCACCAGAAAGGCCACGGCCAAGCGAGACAGCTGCCCTTGGAAGGCCACCCAATCCCGGTCCAGTGCGCTGTAAAGCACCACCAAGCCATAGGCCGCCGTGAGCAACACCAGCACCAGCAGGGGCAAATCCAGGTGGAGCCGCCGTAGCCAGCGCTGGCGGCGATCAAAGCCGTCATCCCGGCTTAAGGTGCGGCGAAAATCAGCAGCGCTCATTGCTGCGCCACCTGAGGAGCCTGCGGCAAAAGCCAGGCATCGACAACGGCCCGTGCCACGGGGGCGGCAATTTGCGATCCCCCACCGCCGTTCTCCACGAGCACGGCGACGGCAATTTCCGGCGCCTCCACGGGGGCGAAGGCCATGAACCAGGCGTGCTTACGCTGCCGCTCTTCAAGCGCCTCTTCGTCGTATTCCTCTCCCTGGGGGATTTCGACCACCTGAGCCGTGCCGGACTTCCCCGCCATGCGGTAGGGGATGTCCTGCCCGATATAAGTCCAGGCCGTCCCGTTCTCTCCGAAGCGCTGATTCCCTCGATGAACCACTGCCTCCATGGCCTCAATGACGCCGGCGTAGTCGGCCTGGGAGAACTGATCCAGCGGGGGCAGGGACGCGGGCGCCAACTCTGGGAGCCGCGCATCGCTGGCCATGAGGAAACGGGGCCGCACAGGACGCCCGCGGTTGGCCAGGGTGGCTGCCACCGTTGCAAGCTGGAGCGGCGTCACCAGAAGCGCGCCCTGGCCAATCGCGTAGTTGAGGGAGTCTCCGGGATACCAGGGCTGGCCCTGGGCCTGCTGCTTCCAGCCCCCATCGGGGACCAGGCCCGAGCGCGCTCCAAACACATCCACGGAGCGATCACTGCCTAGGCCAAAGGCCCGGGCCACGGCGGCGATGGGTTCGGGCCCGAGGCGGGCCCCGAGATCAAAGAAATAGGTATTAGATGACCGGTAAAGGGCCTTGCGAAGATCGACGACGCCCTGTCCGCCGCCATCACCCTCGGTCCAGCTCCAGTCTCGATACTTACGGCTTTGCCCTGGGAGCTGGTAGTAGCCCGGATCCTTCAGGCTGCGCTTCCAGTCCGTGACGCCCTCCGTGAGCGCCGCCAGGGCCACGAGGGGCTTGAAGGTGGATCCGGGCGCGTACTGCCCACGTACGGGACGGTTAAAGAGGGGCTGGTCCCGGTCCTGCTGGAGCGCTTCATAGCCTTTAGCATCGAGGCCCCAGATGAAATCGTTGGGGTTGTAGGACGGAGTGGAAGCCAGGGCCAGGATACCCCCGGTGCGCGGATCGAGAGCCACCACGGCGCCCCGGCGCCCGCCAAGGGCGGCGACGGCCGCGGCCTGGAGGTCCCGGTCAAGATGCAGGGTGAGATTGTGGCCGGCGCGAGGGGGCGTTCGATCCAACGTGCGGGTGATGCGCCCGCGGGCGTCCATTTCCACCCGCTCATGTCCCACGGCGCCATGCAGCGCGCGCTCGTAGTGGGCCTCAACGCCCAGACGACCAATAAAGTGCGTCGCGCTGTAGGCAATGGGGTCCACCTGCTGAAGATCTACTTCGGACAGACGGCGTACGCCTCCCACGGCATGGGCGAACAGTTCCCCCTCAGGGTAATGACGCAACAACCCCGCTTCGATCTCTACGCCCGGTAGGCGATGGCGGTTCACGGCCACCCGGGCCATGGCCTCCGGATCGAGGCGCAGACGCAAGGTCACGGGCTCGAGGGGCCTACGACGGCGCGCGAGCCTCCCCTGAAAGGCCTCCCGCTCGTCTGCGGTGAGGCCAATAAGCGCCTCCAGGAGAGCGAGCGTGGCCTCAAGATCTTCCACCCGCTCCTTCACCACCATAAGGGAGAAAACCGGCAGGTTCCCTGCGATCAGCCGGCCCTTTCGATCGTAGATTTCCCCCCGGGGCGGCGCCACGGGTTGCACCTCGATGCGATTTTTCTCCGATCGCGCCGCGTGCCGGTCATGCTCAAGCACCTGCAGCTGAAATAGGCGCAGTACGAGGAGGAGGATGGCCACCACAAGGAGCATCCACAGGGTCAGAGCCCGCCCCGTAAACTGGCGCAGTTCCTGTTCCGGGTTGCGAAGCGTTAGGGCATCGCGATCCATCATGGTTGAAAGCCACCTCGTGCTGCGGCGCCGCTTGAACCGTCAGTTTACTCCCCTCGGTGGTAGGGGTGTCCCTCTAAAAGGCTGATCGCGCGATAAATCGCCTCCGCCAGGACCACCCGAACCATGGCATGGGGCAGCGTCAAAGGGGATAGGGACCAGGCATCGACCGCCTCGGCCTTGAGGGCCGGATCCAAACCATCCGCGCCACCTACGAAAAACACCACTGGCGCCCCGGGGGCTGCCCAGTGCTCTAATCGCGTGGCGAGGGCCTTCGTCGTCAGCCTACGACCCCGCTCATCCAAGACCACCGAAGTGCCCGTCGGCGCTGCCGCGCGCAGACGCACGGCCTCCCAGGCCTGCCACGCGCCTACCCCGCGCTGATTTTTGCGATCCGCCGCCGGTACGGTGGTGAGCTCTAGCCGGTGCTGCCCGCGAAGCCGACCGGCATATTCCTGAAAGCCCGCCTCGACCCATGCGGGCACGCGCTGACCTACGGCGCAGAGATGAAAACGCACGGGAGCTAGAGCAGTTCCTGGGGCTGTTCCATCGCCGGCAGGGCCCAGAGTCGCTCGAGGTCATAGAAGCGCCGGGCCTCATCCTGCATGACGTGGACGAGCACGTCCCCCAGATCCACCAGCACCCAATCGAGGTCTCGGCCGCCTTCCACACCAATAGGGGTCTCCCCCTTCGCCTTAGCGTGGCGCACGACGTGATCGACCAAGGACTTCACATGGCGAGAGGAGGTGCCAGAAACCAACACCATAAAGTCGGTGATGCTGCTGGCCTGAGATACATCAAGGGCCAGAATGTCCTGGCCCTTACCATCGTCTAACGCAGTGACTACGAGATCTCGAAGGTTGGCTGGCGTCATGCAGTCTCCGCAGTGGCCGGCTTAGGCAGAGGGGCCGTATAGCCCCTTGACCGCAATATAGGATGACACCACCGGGGGGAGCAAATCGGCGACCTCCTCCCCCGCAGCCAGGCGAGCCCGAATATCCTGGGAGGCCTCTGGGTAGGCGCCAAGATCCAGCGGAGCCCAATGCCCTCCCGGGGCGCTCCGAAACGCCTCGGGCACACAGCGCTGGAAGCAGGGCTCAGGGCCTAGCTCGAGGTTAGGGATGGAAGTGCCCGGCCGCGCCACAACCAGCACGTGGGCCAGCCGCGGCAGCGCGGAAGCCTCGTGCCAGCGGGGTAGCCCCGCCGCTGCGTCAGCCCCGAGAAGCCAGACCAGCGCTACGTCCTCGCCGAGGCGGGCGCGAAGGGCTCGAAGGGTCTCGACGGTGTAGGAGCGCCCGGAGCGAAGAAGCTCCTGATCGTCGATTTCCGCCCCGGGCAAGGCCGCTACGGCCCGCTGAAGCATGGCCAGGCGGTGCGCCGCCGAGGCATGTCCCGAGGCTTTGAAGGGCGACCGGCCCGCGGGCAGGAAACACAGGCGGTCTGCGCCCGTTGCGGCCCAGGCCCCAGCGGCCATAGCTAAGTGGCCCCGATGGACCGGATCGAAGGCGCCGCCGTAGAGCAGAATGAGGGGCCGGAGCCCGCTAGCGACGGACTTGTCCCGATCCATAGACAATGAACTTTTCCGTGGTGAGCCCCTCAAGGCCCACGGGGCCACGGGCGTGGAGCTTGTCCGTAGAAATACCGATTTCAGCCCCCAAGCCAAACTCGAAGCCATCGGCAAAGCGGGTGCTGGCATTCACCATAACGGACGCCGAATCGACCTCCGCGAGGAAGCGCTGGGCCCGCCCGTGGTCCTGGGTAACGATGGTGTCCGTATGCGCGGACCCGTAGCGGGCGATGTGTGCCATGGCATCGTCAAGGCTCAGCACCACGCGAATCGCGAGCACCGGCCCCAGGTATTCTTCATACCAATCGTCTTCCGTCGCGGCGGTCGCGCTCGGCACCAGGGTACGGACTGCCGGGCAGCCCCGAAGCTCGACATCCTTGGCCTCGAGGCTCGCAGCCACCCGGGGCAGAAACGCTTCGGCCTCCGCTTCGTGGACCAGGAGAGTCTCCAGAGCATTACAAACCCCGTAGCGATGGGTCTTGCTGTTAAGCACGAGCGCCTCCGCCATGGCGTGATCGGCACTCGCATCCACGTAAAGATGGCAATTGCCATCCAAGTGCTTAAGCACGGGAATGCGGGCCGCTTTAGAAATGCGCTCGATCAGCCCCTTGCCCCCTCGAGGGATGAGCACGTCAATGAACCCCTCCGCCGCCACCATGTGATCCACCATGGCTCGGTCCGTGCTCTCAATGAGCGTAATGACGGCTGCGGGCAACCCCTGGGCTTCCAGCACCTCTCCAAGAAGGGCCGCCAGCGCCCGGTTACTTGCGTTGGCCTCCGAGCCCCCGCGAAGTACACAAGCGTTACCCGACTTAAAGCACAGCGCCGCCGCATCCACGGTGACGTTCGGGCGAGATTCAAAAATGATTCCCACGACCCCCAGGGGCACGCGCATGCGCCCCACCTGAATACCAGAGGGGCGGTAAGAAAGATCGCGCACGGCTCCCACGGGGTCCGGGAGCGCCGCAATCTGCCGAAGTCCCTCAATCATGCGATCGAGAGCTGGGTCATCCAACCGCAGGCGATCGAGCATAGGGGCATCGAGGCCCCGAGCCTCGCCGGCGGCCAGATCCTCAGCATTGGCCGCCTTGAGGAGAGACCGAGCCCCATGGATGCGGTCCGCCATGGCGTGGAGGGCGGCATTTTTCTGCCCTGCGGAAGCCCGGGCAATGGCTCGGGCGGCTTCCCGAGCGCGCGATGCCGTTTCCTGAAAAATCGTGGCCAGTGAGTCCACCGAGCCCTCTCCTTGATGTCCCGTGCCTGCATGGCGCGGAGTATAGCCGCCCCTCTAGGCCCCGTCCGCTTCCCTAAGCTCATCGAGCTCGAGGCCTACGGCGTCGAGCATCTGCTGCGGATCGGCCTCGGCGAGGAGCGCCTGCTTGAACCCCGGGGTAAAGGGCAGCAGCTCCGTAAGGCGCGCCGCCACGGACCAGGCCTCCTCCCAGCGCACCACCGGCGCGAGCTTTTCCACGGCGGGATGCTCAAGCAGCTGTGCCAGCACCTGAAGAAGGGGCTCCTGATCCGAACGAGGGGGCACCGTGGGCCAGGGCTCGAGCGCCGTGAGATCCCCCTCGAGGAGCCGCCCGGGCCCTTCCCATGAGCGATCGATGCGAACCCGTCCCTCCCCGGCCACGGTAATGCCCAGGGTGCCGTCGGCGAGGGCATCAAAATCGACGATACGTACGAGGCAGGCAACGGGGGCCACCCTCGGGAGCGAAGCCTCCGGTGCGCCGGAGAGCACCTCCTGGCCGCTAAGCAAGGCCGCAATCACGAAGGGCGCGTCTGCCTTCAGAGAACGTTTGACCAGCTCGAGGTAGCGCGGCTCAAAGATCCGCAGGGGCAACTTGCCCTCGGGGAAGAGCACGGCATGGAGCGGAAAAATCGGAACGGCGGACAGAGCAGTCATGGCGGTCGGATCCCGGTAAACTGCGCGCACCGTGCCACGACCCTGAGGGAAAACGCAAAGCCATGGACAGCCTCCAAGCTCTCGCACTGGCGCTGATCCAGGGCATCACGGAATTCCTCCCCGTTTCCTCCTCTGCGCACCTGATTTTGCCCTCTCAGCTGCTGGGGTGGCCCGATCAGGGTCTCGCCTTCGATGTTGCGGTGCACGTTGGCACGCTGAGCGCCTGCCTCTGGCTGCTGCGTAAGGACGTCACCGCGCTCACCGTCGGCACCTGGGAAAGCCTGGGGCAGCGCCGCCTCACGGAAGAGGGTCGCCTGGCCCTGGCGCTGGTGCTGGCCACCCTGCCCGTGGTGCTGGTGGGCTTTACGCTGAAGGACTGGATTGAAACGGAGCTGCGCGGCATCGCGGTGATTGCAAGCAGCACGCTGGCCTTTGGTCTCCTCCTCGGCTTGGCCGACCGGCGACCCCGAAGCGAAACCCACCGCTTAGCTAGCCTTAGCCTTCGGGGCGCCGTATTCATTGGCCTCGCCCAATGCCTTGCGCTCATTCCTGGCACTTCGCGCTCCGGGATTACCATGACCGCCGCTCTGGCGCTTGGCCTCGATCGGGAAAGTAGCGCGCGCTTTTCCTTTTTGCTTTCCCTGCCCACCATTGCCGGCGCCGGACTCCTGGCCAGCAAGGATCTCCTGGAAAGCCCCGACCCCGTTCCCTGGAACCTCATGACTTTGGGCCTCGTTGCCTCCGCGCTGGCTGCAGGCCTCGTCATCAAGACCTTCCTGCACTGGGTGGCGAAGGTGGGAATGATGCCCTTTGTGATTTACCGCCTTGTGCTAGCGGGCCTGCTCTTCACCCTCCTGGCCCTCGGGCTCGCCTGAAGCAAAACCCCAAAAAAAACCCAGACCGAGGCCTGGGCTTTTCGCGGCCGTACGCGGAGGGCGCGCAGTCTAAAAGGGGATGTCGTCGTCGAAGTCATCCATGGTATCAGGGTTGGCGACGGGCTCCGGAGCAGCCCGGGGCGAGCTTCGCTGGGGCGCCGGGGCGCCGTCGTCCATGCCACCACCGCCCATGCCGCCACCCATGCCACCGCCGCGGCTATCGAGCATCTGCATATCGTTGGCGATGACTTCTGTTTTGTAGCGCGTCTGCCCATCGCTTTCCCAGGAGCTGGTGCGCAGGGACCCTTCCACGAAAACCTTGGAGCCTTTGCGGAGATACTCGCCAGCGATTTCCGCAAGACGGCCGAAGCAGACCACCGAATGCCACTCCGTGCGCTCCCGATTCTCATTGCTTTGCTTGTCGCGCCATTGCTCACTCGTGGCAAGGCGGAAATTGGTCACCGGTGCCCCACCCTGGGTGTAGCGGGTTTCCGGATCGACCCCTAAATTGCCGATAAGAATGACCTTGTTGATCCCGCGGGCCATGGTGTCCTCCAGTGCTTAAAGGTGTAGAACCAGTGTACCTCAGGCGCTCTCCCTAAGGAGAGGAGATTTCCCATACCTCCCTAAGCGCGCCCGTCCCTTGCCGCCATCGAACGCTGCACGTATCGTGCGGGATTGCGCATTGGAGTGCCCCCCACGCTCGAGCTCCCCAGGCTCGCGCCCTGCCACTTCGCTAAGAGACGCCCCATGGATAGCATCAGTATTCGCGGTGCTCGCACCCATAATTTGAAGAACATCGACCTCGATCTGCCCCGCGACAAGCTCATCGTCATTACCGGGCTCTCGGGTTCAGGCAAGTCCTCCCTAGCCTTCGACACCCTCTACGCCGAAGGGCAGCGGCGCTACGTGGAATCCCTCTCGGCCTACGCACGGCAGTTCCTCTCCATGATGGAAAAGCCCGACGTGGACTACATTGAAGGCCTATCCCCCGCCATCTCCATTGAGCAGAAATCCACCTCCCACAACCCGAGGTCGACGGTGGGCACGATCACGGAGATCTACGACTATCTCCGCCTGCTCTTTGCTCGGGTCGGGGAACCGCGCTGCCCGGATCACGACACGCCTCTGGCAGCGCAAACGGTAAGCCAGATGGTGGATCACGTCATGGCCCTGCCCGAGGGGACTCGAGCCATGCTTTTGGCGCCCGTCGTCGATGGGCGAAAGGGAGAGCACCTGCCCGTGTTCAAGTCCCTCACCGCCGGAGGCTTCGTACGCGCCCGCATCGACGGCGAGGTCTTTGATCTCGACGACCGCCCCAGCCTGGATAAGAAGCGCAAGCACAGCATTGAGGTCGTGGTGGACCGATTCCGCGTGAAGGCGGGCCTTGAGCAGCGACTCGCGGAGTCCTTTGAGACGGCCCTGGAGCTCGCCCAGGGTAACGCTTGGGTGCTCACTATGGATGAGAATCCCAATGGCGACGGGGATCCCATCGTCTTCTCGTCCCACTTCGCTTGTCACCAGTGCGGCTATAGCTTGAGCGAACTCGAGCCGCGTCTGTTCTCCTTCAACAATCCCGCCGGCGCCTGCCCGAGCTGCGATGGCCTGGGAGTTCGGCAATTCATTGATGCCCGGCGCGTGATTCCCGATGGCAGCCTGGCCCTCAGCGAAGGGGCCATTCAGGGCTGGGACCGGCGCAACGTCTATTACTTCCATCTGCTCTCGGCGGTGGCCAAGCACTACGGCTTCGATCTCGACGCCCCCTTCGACTCCCTTAGCAAAAAGCACCGGGACATCATCCTCCAGGGGTCGGGCGCAACGGAGATCAACTTTAGCTACCGCACGGAACGCGGCAGCGTCATCCGCAGGGAGTATCCCTTCGAGGGCGTGGTACCGAATATGGAGCGCCGCTACCGGGAGACGGACTCGAACATGGTCCGGGAAAACCTGGCGCGCTTTATGTCCGTAGCCCCCTGCGACGCCTGTCGGGCAACGCGCCTGCGCCGGGAAGCTCGCGCGGTATTTCTGGAAGGGCGCACCCTGCCCGCCATCACGCACGATTCCATCGCCGACGCCGCAGCCTATTTCGACGGCCTGGCCCTCGAGGGCAAGCGGGGGGAAATTGCCGATAAGATCCTCAAGGAAATTCGGGCCCGGCTGCGCTTTCTGGTCGACGTGGGGCTGAACTATCTCACCCTCGAGCGCTCCGCGGACACCTTGTCCGGGGGCGAAGCCCAACGGATTCGACTTGCCAGCCAGATTGGCGCCGGTCTCGTGGGCGTGCTCTACGTCCTGGACGAGCCCTCCATTGGGCTACACCAGCGGGATAACGAGCGACTCCTCGCTACCCTGACCCACCTTCGGGACCTCGGGAATACGGTGCTGGTGGTGGAGCACGACGAGGACGCGATCCGCGCCGCGGACTACGTCATTGATATAGGCCCCGGCGCCGGGGTTCACGGCGGCGCCGTCGTGGCATCCGGAAAGCCCGCGGAAATCGCCAAAAGCGTCGAGTCCCTCACCGGCGCCTATCTATCCGGACGCCGCGCCATTGCGGTCCCCAAAACGCGACACGAACCCAAGGACAAGCGATGGCTCACCATCAAGGGCGCCGCGGGCAACAACCTTCAAGACGTGACCGGGCGCCTACCCCTCGGCCTCATGACCTGCATCACCGGGGTTTCCGGCTCCGGTAAGTCGACGCTGATTAACCACACGCTCTACCCGGCGGCGGCCACGGCCCTAAACGGCGCCACGGCCCTTACCCCCGCGGCCCATGACCGCATCGACGGCCTCGAGCATTTGGACAAGGTGGTGGACATCGACCAAAGCCCCATCGGTCGTACGCCACGCTCGAACCCCGCCACCTACACGGGCCTCTTTACGCCCATCCGGGAGCTCTTCGCCCAAACCAGCGAAGCCCGTACCCGGGGCTACAAGCCCGGACGGTTCAGCTTCAACGTCAAAGGGGGCCGCTGCGAGGCCTGCCAGGGCGACGGGCTTATCAAAGTCGAAATGCACTTCCTTCCGGATATCTATGTGGTTTGCGATGCCTGTAAGGGCAAACGCTATAACCGGGAGACCCTGGAGGTGCAATACAAGGGCAAGAACATCAATGAGGTATTAGATATGACCGTAGAAGAAGGGCTCGCCTTCTTCTCCGCCATCCCCGTACTGGCCAGAAAGCTCCAGACCCTAATGGATGTCGGCCTCAGCTACGTACGCCTAGGCCAGAGCGCCACCACTCTCTCCGGGGGCGAGGCGCAGCGGGTAAAGCTTGCCCGGGAGCTCTCGAAGCGTGATACGGGGAACACGCTCTACATCTTGGACGAGCCCACGACAGGCCTGCATTTCCAGGATATCGAGCTGCTGCTTGAGGTGCTTCACCGCCTGCGCGATCACGGCAATACGGTCGTGGTGATTGAGCACAACTTAGACGTTATCAAGACCGCCGACTGGATCCTGGATCTGGGGCCCGAGGGCGGTTCCGGGGGTGGGCGAATCATTGCTGAGGGCACGCCGGAAGCCGTCGCGGCGAACCCCGCATCTATCACGGGGCGCTTCCTGGGACCCTACCTAAAGCCCAAGCGCCGCCGAGCCGCCTAGGGGTCGCTCTGCTCCGGAACGAAAAACGGCGCCCGCGGGCGCCGTTTTTCCTAAAGGAAGGAGAAGCGCTTAGGCTTCGTCTTCCATCTCCACGGTCTCTTCCTCGACATCGTCGAGATCGGGCATGGCACGATCGACCAGCTCGATGAGGGCCATGGGCGCTGCATCACCGGCGCGGAAGCCGCACTTCAGGATGCGGGTGTAACCGCCGGGGCGATCGGCATAGCGCGGACCGATCTCCGTGAAGAGCTTGCCCACGGCTTCCTTGCTACGGGTCCGGCTGAAGGCCAGGCGACGGTTGGCAACGGAATCTTCCTTGGCCAAGGTGATCAGAGGCTCTGCGACCCGGCGAAGCTCCTTCGCCTTAGGCAGAGTGGTTTTGATCACCTCATGCTCGATCAGCGAAACGGCCATATTGCGGAACATCGCCGTCCGATGCGAGCTGTTGCGATTGAGCTGACGACCACTTTTACGGTGACGCATGACTTCGGTTTCCTTGACGCTTAGGGGCGACGCTTAGGCGATCGCTTTGTCATCCTTCTTGAGACTTGCGGGCGGCCAGCTGTCCAGACGCATGCCCAGGGAGAGGCCCCGGGACGCAAGCACGTCCTTGATTTCCGTGAGCGACTTCTTGCCCAAGTTCGGCGTCTTCAGCAGCTCAACTTCCGTGCGCTGGATCAGATCACCGATGTAATAAATGTTTTCTGCCTTGAGGCAGTTGGCACTACGCACGGTGAGCTCGAGGTCATCAACCGGGCGAAGAAGGATCGGATCGATCTGCTCTTCGCTTTCCGCTGCCGCGGGCTCCGCCTGACCTTCGAGGTCCACGAACACGGCCAGCTGCTGCTGGAGAATCGTGGCTGCGCGACGGATGGCTTCCTCGGGCTCAATGGTGCCGTTGGTCTCGAGGTCGATGATCAACTTATCGAGGTCCGTGCGCTGCTCGACCCGAGCCGCTTCCACACTGTAGGCGACGCGGTAGATCGGGCTGAAGGTCGCATCGAGCAGAAGCACGCCGATGGGGCGCGTTTCGTCCTCTTCCCTACGACGGGCATCCGCGGGCTCATAGCCCCGACCCCGGGCTACGCGGATTTCCATCTTAAGCTTACCGCCGCTGTTCAGCGTCGCGATGTGGTGCTCCGGATTTACAAGCTCCACGTCCTGCGGAAGCTGAAGATCTGCGGCCGTCACCTCCCCAGCGCCGCTCTTAGACAGCGTCAGGGTGGCTTCGTCGGCGCCATGTAGGCGAACGGCAAGGCCCTTGAGGTTCAGGAGGATCTCGATAACGTCTTCCTGCACCCCTTCGATCGCGCTGTACTCGTGCTGCACGCCATCGATCTGCGCGTCCGTGACGGCGCAGCCGGGCATGGAGGACAGCAGAATACGGCGCAGCGTATTTCCGAGGGTATGACCGAAGCCGCGCTCAAGAGGCTCGAGCGTTACCTTCGCACGGGTCTTGCTGACTTCCTGGACCTGAATGTTTTTCGGCGTCAGGAATTCGGTGACTGATCGTGCCATGTCGTGACCTGCCCTAAAATTCGGTTACTTGGAGTAAAGCTCGACGATCAGGTTCTCGTTGATCTCGGCAGACAGCTCACCACGATCTGGGTGGCGCTTGAAGGTGCCGGCGAGCTTACTGGCGTCGAATTCGAGCCATTCACAGGGCGCGCGTTGGGCGGCCAATTGAAGGGCGGCTTGAATCCGCAGCTGGCTCTTGGACTTCTCTCGAACGGTGATGACGTCGTCAGGCTTCACCTGATAAGACGGGATGTTCACCAGCGCGCCGTTCACTTCGATGCTCTTGTGCGAGACCAGCTGACGCGCTTCCGCCCGGGTGGATCCGAGGCCGATGCGATAAACCACGTTGTCCAAGCGGCTTTCCAGGGCGCGGAGAAGGTTCTCACCGGTGGCACCCTTTTGCCGATCAGCACGCTTATAGTAATTGCGGAACTGACGCTCGAGCACGCCGTAAATTCGACGCACTTTCTGCTTTTCGCGAAGCTGCACGGCGTAGTCCGACGGACGCTGGCGCCGAGCGCCATGTTGCCCGGGAGGGGCTTCCGCCTTGCACTTGGAATCCAGAGGACGCACACCACTGGTGAGCATCAGATCAGTGCCTTCGCGACGTGCTAACTTCAGTCTCGGGCCGGTATAGCGGGCCATCAGATTCTCCTGCGTTCAGTCCGCAAGCGGACGTTAAACCCGACGCTTCTTGGGCGGACGGCAACCATTGTGCGGAATCGGCGTCACGTCCGTAATGCTGGCAATGCGGAAACCCACACCGTTCAGCGCGCGCACTGCGGACTCGCGGCCGGGCCCCGGCCCCTTCACGTAGACGTCGAGGTTCTTCATGCCATAGTCCAGCGCTGCCGTGCCCGCCCGCTCCGCGGCCACCTGGGCAGCGAAAGGGGTGGACTTCCGAGAGCCCCGGAAACCACTGCCACCGGAGGTCGCCCAGCACAGCGCGTTCCCTTGGCGGTCAGAGATGGTAATGATCGTGTTATTGAAAGATGCGTGGATGTGGGCAACACCGTCCACCACGACTTTCTTAACACGCTTCTTAGAGCTGGCTTCTGCCATGAGCTAACAATCCTTTCGCAACGGGGCCGCCTGGCGGGGCCGCCTTGGCCGTCTTTACTTACGAATCGGACGCGTGGG
>JADHNT010000028.1 GCA_016779385.1 Pseudomonadales bacterium | reverse complement strand
GCACGAAGCACCAGCGCGTCCTGCCCCGCCGTGGCAAGGAAGGACAGCCCTAGGGGCACGCCCTCGATGGTTCCAAGGGGTACGGTGAGGTGAGGGTAGCCGGCGATGGCGGCGGCGCTGCCGAGCCCAAGCCAGGCCGGCCACACATCGCCATTCACCAAATCCACCGGGGGGGCGAGGGGTCCCGAGGGCGCTATGATCAGCGCAGCGTCGTTCGCCTCCAGCAGCGCATCCAGCGTGCCGCCCCGGGCCGCTTGCCGGAGCCGGGCGACCCGCGCGGTATGTTCCTCTTCCCTCAAGGGCCCGAGGGCTTCGGACGCTTCAAAAATATCCTGGTCAAAGCGCGCCAGCTCTCGGCTGGCTTCGGCGTCATTGAAGGCGATGAGGTCCGCGAGGGTTTTCCCCCGAAAGGCCCCCTGAGCACGAGCCAGGTAGGCCTCGATACCTTGGCGAAACTCCGCCTTTAAGACGGTAAAGCTGTCGTACCCGAGGGCGCGGAGGGGCTGCTCAAAGGCATCGACGGACACCACCTCTGCCCCCGCTGCCCGGAGCCAAGCTTCCGCCTGGGCGAGGCGCGCGAGAATCCGAGGATCTTCCCCAGCGGCAAAGCGCGCCACGACGACGCGGGTGCCGGCGATGCCCTGGGCGAGCTGCTGATGAAAGGCTTGCCCCGGGGCGAGGGCGTCCATCATAAGCGCCGCGTCGGCGACGGTTCGGGTCATGGGCCCTGCCGTGTCCTGGCTGGCCGCAATGGGCACGATGCCATCGATGCTCAGCAGGCCGTGGGTGGGCTTGAGCCCCACAATGCCATTCACCTGGGCCGGGCAGATGATCGATCCGTTGGTTTCCGTACCCAGGGCCAGGGGGGCAAGACCCGCGGCCACCGCGGCCCCGGAACCGGAGCTCGAACCGCAGGGGGAGCGGTCGAGAACATGGGGATTGCGCACCTGGCCGCCGACGGAGGACCAGCCGCTCACCGAATCGTTGGATCGAAAATTGGCCCACTGGCTCAGGTTGGTCTTGCCCAGGATGACCGCCCCCTGGGTCCGGAGGGCGGCCACGACCGGGGCATCTTCCGTAGCGAAATTGTCTAGGAGCGCTCGGGAGCCGGCAGTGGTGGCTAGGGGGTCGCGGGTTTCAATGTTGTCCTTCACCAGCACGGGAAGGCCATCGAGGGGCCCGAGGCTAGCTCCGGCCCGGCGCCGGGTATCGCTGGCGGCCGCGGCGGCCCTGGCCTCGGGGCTCAGGGCTCTGACGGCACGCAAGGCCGGGCCTTCTTCATTCAGCGCCCCTATCCGGGTCGTCAGGGTTTCCAGGAGGACTTCCGCAGTGAGCTCCTCTTGTGCAAAGGCGGTCTGGAGCGTTGTGCCATCGGCGTAGGCCCAGGGTGCGGTGCTCGGGCTGGGCTCGGCGCCGAGGGTTGGCAGGGCGGCACTCAGTAGCAGCGCAAGGGCGGCGGGCGCCGGCGTTCGGCGGGTGGGGGGATGAAGCGGCATGGCGCGGTCCTCCGTGGGGGGCTCGCCCTTCACTATGCCGCTCGCGCCGCCCGGCGCAAAGATCAAAAAGATAATGCGCAGCATTAAAAGCTACGGTAAAAAGAGGTAGCTGGGCTTAATAGGAAGAGCAAGATCATGGAAGTGATTAACCGCGTTCTACCCAATGGCGAACAGATGGCAGGGTTCCTGAAGGATCCGGAAGAAGGTCCGATTTACATGGTGAACCTGCTGAAGTTTAAGGCCAAGGCCGAGTATGCCGACGGGCGAGCGTCATCGCTGACGGGGCAGGAGGCCTACGGGCTGTATGCGGAGGGGGTGCAGAAGCTTCTTCAAGCGGTCGGAGGCAGCGTCACCTTTGCGGGCCAGGTGTCCCGCTTAACCCTGGGGGAGGTGGAGGAGCTTTGGGATGAGGTGGCCATTGCCTGCTACCCCACTCGGGGGGCCATGCTGCAGATGATGCAACTGCCCGAGATGGCGGAAATCGCTTCCCATCGCGCGGCGGGGCTGGCGGGGCAATTGAACATCGAGTGCCTCGGGGCCCCCGCCTTTGGGGCTAAAGAAGCTTGAGACGAAGGCCCCGGGGTTGGGGCGTCCGGTGGGCCTCCGGCAGCGTGCAGATGCGCTCCATGCGCGTCACGGAGCCGTCTGCGTACTCCCAGATGAGCGCCCCGCCCTCAAGGTAGCGCCGGACCACCAGGGGCCCCCAGCCAAAGGCATGAAAGTTTAGGACCCCCGCGTCCCAGGTCATGGTGGCGGAGCTGCGTCCGCAGAACGCTCGCGACCCTAGGGTGAAGAGGACGCTGCCTTCCGTATCGTTGGTGCTCTCTCCCGCGGTGGCATTGGGGCCCCCATCGTGAATCAGGCCCGCGGTGGTGATCACCACCCGGCGGCCGCATTGTTCGATGCGCTCCACATGCCCCAGCTTTCCGCTGACGGCCTGCCACAGACCACGTAGGTCGGCGGCGTCAGCGCTTAGGGGCTCGCGGCACCCTTCAAGAATGGGAAGGGGGAAGTGGTCGTAGCCGCACCCCGGGGTATTTCCCTTGGGAATGTCTTGCGCTCTGAGCCCTTGCCCGTCGAGTGCGGGAAGGGTGCAATAATTCAGCGCCGCGCCATCCCCGGCGAGGGTTTCGGGATTAATGGTCAGGGGTGGGCGAGGTGACAGATACAGAAAGGCAAAGGCGGCCAGGGCGATCAGCGAAAGGCCTGCGAGGCTTCGTTTAACTAGACCTTTCATCGCGCTAGGCTCCTCTGCTTCGGCAACTACGATATTATAATGCCAGACATTAGATTAGCTTGTCCCCTAGGGTGGGGGGCTAGGGGAGGGGAAATGAAACAGGTGCTGAGGGGCGTGCTCGGACTCTTTGCGGTGCTCTTCGTGTCCTACGGTGTGCGCTGGTTGGCATTCCCGGGCGGGATTGCCCCAGATTTTGGTCTTGAGCTTGGGGACGGGCTTGGTCTGAGTTCCCTCCTTGGGGATCTCGGCGCCTTCTTCCTGACCCTGGGCCTTTGCATGGGCGCCGCGCTTTTCACGAGCCAGCGCCTTTGGTTTTACCCCCCGGCCATGCTGCTTTTGTTTGCCGCGCTGGGGCGGACCCTCGCCTGGCTTCTTCATGGCGCGGCTTTTGCGATCCCCATGATTGCGGTGGAGCTTCTCGTGGGCAGCCTCCTTCTCCTCGGGGCTCGAACCCTGGCGAAGCAGGACTAAACCATGATGCTGCGCGCCCTGCTTTTCCCGTTGCTACCCTTTGTTGGGGCGCTGTTTCTGGGCGCCGCCGCAGTGGCTGCCCCCCAGCAGGCAAGGCCCAACATCGTGTTTGTCTTGGCCGATGACGTGGGCTTCACAGATATCGAACCCTACGGCAGCGAGATTCGTACCCCCACCTTAGGGGCGCTGGCGGAGGATGGGCTGCGCTTTTCGAATTTTCACACGGCGGCCAACTGCGCGCCGTCCCGGGCCATGCTGTTGACCGGTGTGAATAATCATTTAGCTGGGGTTCCCAATATCCCCGAGATGCTGAGCCCTAGGCAGCGGCAGGCCGATAACTATCAGGGGGTGTTGTCCAAGCGGGTGGTGACGCTCGCGAGTCTTTTGGAAAACGAGGGCTACCACACCTACCTAACGGGAAAGTGGCATTTGGGCTCGGCGCCGGATCAGCTCCCCAGCGCTCGGGGCTTCGAACGAACCTTTGCCCTCATGGATTCCGGTGCCGATAACTGGGAGCAGCGGCCCTACCTCGCGATTTATGACGAGGCGAACTGGTTCGCTGATGGGGCCCGCACCACCTTGCCCGAGGATTTTTACTCCTCCGAGTTTCTCGTCGATAAAACCCTTGAATTTATCGAAGACGGTTTGGGGGATGGCCGGCCCTTCTTCGCCTACCTCCCCTTTCAAGCGGTGCACCTGCCCGTGCAGGCACCGCGGGAATACACGGAGCGTTACCTGGGTACCTACGACGGGGGGTGGGACGCGCTGCGGGAGGGTCGGCGTGCGCGAGCTCAGGCATCGGGGGTGATCCCCCCGGACGCGCCCATGGTGCGCATGCAGACCACTGCAGACTGGGAGGCTCTTGATGCGGAGCGGCGGCGCTTTGAGGCCAAGCGCATGGCGGTCTACGCCGGCATGCTCGAAGCCATGGATTTTCACCTGGGCCGCCTAGTGGCTTTCCTAAAGGCGCGAGGCCTCTACGAGAACACGATTTTTGTCTTCACCTCCGACAATGGCCCGGAGATGCGCGGACCAGCGAATCCCCACGGGGCCATCGCTTCGCGCATGGCCACGAACCTGGGTTACGACCAAAGCTATGAGCGCCTTGGGGAGCGGGGGAGCTACAACAGCATCAGCCCCAGCTTCGCCAGCGCCGCCGCCAGCCCCTTCGCCTACTACAAATTTCACGTGGGGGAGGGGGGTATGCGCGTCCCCCTCATCATTGCGAATGTGCCTGGGCAGGGTAGGGGGCAGGTGCTAGAAGCCTTCAGCTGGGCCACGGACATTGCGCCTACGCTGCTTGCCGCGGCGGGGGTCGAGGCGCCCGCGGGGCGCTTCGGCGGGCGCCCGGTGCTGCCCATGAGCGGAAAGAATTTACTTCCCTTGCTTCGGGGAGAGGCCAGCGCCGCCTACGGTCCTGAGGACAGTGTGGGCTATGAATTGACCGGCCATGGCGTGCTTTTCCAGGGCGCCTACAAGGCGCGGCGCCATGCCCCGCCCGTGGGGGATGGCACCTGGGCGCTCTTCAACATCGTCCAGGACCCAGGAGAGACCCTAGACCTCAGCGAGGAGGAGCCGGAGCGCCTGGCGCGTATGGTGGCCGCCTACGAGACCTTCGAGGCGAGCCACGGGGTTCTTCCGCTTCCGTCGGGCTATTCCCAGGTCGGGCAGCTCGTTTCGAATATGGTCCTGGCCCGTCTTCGGGAGCCGCTTCTGACGTTCCTGCTCACGGTATTGGTTCTGCTGACCGCTGCGGGATGGCTGCGCCGAGGGCGCTTCCCTTAAGCGAGGCTTAGGCTATCGAGGATGGCCTTGGCTACCTCAAGGGGCGCGCCTTCCTGCACAAAATGGCCACCGCGAGGGATTTTTCGATGGGGCTGGCCCTGGGCACCAGGGATTCGGCGCAAAAAGTCGCCTTCGCTGTTCCGGGTGATGGGGTCGTTGTCCGCAAAGGCGCAGAGCACGGGCTTCTCGAAGCGCTCGAAGAAGGCCCAGGCCTCGCCTTGGGCAGCGGTGGAAGGGGCGCTAGGGAGCGTCGGCACCTGGCGCGGCATGGCGCGCACCCCCATCTTGTAGCGGGCATCGGGAAAGGGGGCTTCGTAGGCCCGGGCGAGAGCGGTGGGCAGGGGATTAACGGTCCCGAAGCGGTTCATCAAAACCTTCATGGCCTTGGTCGCGGTGCTTTGCCGGTCCAGCATTAGGGACATGAGCATGCCCACGGGAGGATTCATCGTCTCCCAGCACCATTTTTGCCAATAGGCGAAGCTTTCCGCAGGGTGGCGATCGCCGCCCATGCGAGAAAGGGCGCGCTGCATCCCGAGTAAGCTCGGCGTGGGGACATCGGTCCAGAAGCGCGCGACCCGCTCGGCGACCTCGTCGGAGACCGTCGGGTTATGAGGTAGCCCGGTGTTGGAAAGCACCATGCGCCCGAAGCGCTCCGGCGCCCGGGCTACAAGCCGAAGACCGATGAGGCCCCCCCAGTCTTGGCCGAAAAGGGTCAAGCCTCGAAAGTCATGGGCCTCGAGCCAGGCGCTCATCCAGTCCACCTGGCGCTCGTAGCTGTAGTCTTCGCGGGCCGCAGGCTTGTCGGATTTGCCGTAGCCAGGAAGATCCGGGGCCAGGACGCGAACCCCGGCGGCGGTGAGGTGGGGGATGACATTACGGTAGAGGTAGCTCCAGGCCGGCTGGCCATGGAGACACAGCGCGATTGGGCCTTCCCGCGGGCCCTCGTCTAAATGGTGAATGCGAAGGGGCGTTCCGTCCTCCGTTTTGATTTCCGTGTAGTGGGGCGCGAAGGCGTATTCCGGAAGGTTCTCGAAGCGGGCGTCGGGGGTGCGAAGAATTTCCATGGCGGCGCTCCAGCGCGGGACGGTGTTGGATAAAGTAATGGTAAACATTATGATCATGGTCCTAAGAACACAACAGGGTTTCGGGGGAGCGCATGAAATTTTCTAAGGGGCGGGCTGCGCTGCTTGCGTTCGTGCTGCTTGGCGGCGCTGGCTACCTTTTTCGCATTGAGCTGATGCTGGCGGGCATGTCCTTTGCCGCGGAGCGGCGAACGCCCACCGGGCCCACCCAAGCTGTGCCCTGGGCAAAGGCCCCCGCCGCGGATCGCAGCGCCGATCAGCGACCAAACGTGGTCCTGATCGTGGCCGATGATCTGGGCTGGAATGACCTCAGCTTTAACGGCGGCGGCATTGCTGGGGGCTCCGTTCCCACGCCCCATATCAACAGTTTGGCGGCCCAGGGCGTCAACTTTGTCAACGGCTATGCAGGACAGGGGACCTGCGCCCCTTCCCGAGCCATGCTCATGACCGGACGTTACGGATCCCGCTTCGGCTTCGAGTACACCCCTACGCCGGCGGGCATGAGCACGGCGCTGCGCATGATGATTGACGGAAGAGAGCCCCCCGCCTACTGGCCCGAGGTGTCTCGGGATATTCGCTATGAGGAGATGGGCCTTCCCTCGGAGGAGGAAAGCCTCGCGGAGATACTAAAGGGCGCGGGCTATTACACGGCACACATAGGAAAGTGGCATCTCGGGCGAGAGAATGGCAGCGCGCCCCAGGATCAGGGCTTTGATCAGAGCCTGCTGATGGCGTCGGGCCTCCATGGCGATCCCAGCGATCCGGCGATTGTGAACGCCAAGCTCGATTACGACTCCATCGATAAGTTCCTTTGGGCGGGGATGAAGTACGCCGCAAGCTATAACGGGGGGCAGGCCTTTCGACCGCGGGGCTATCTGACGGAGTACTACACGGACGAGGCGGTCAAGGTGATCGAGAACAACCGCGATCGCCCTTTCTTCCTTTACCTCGCCTATTGGGCGCCCCATACGCCTCTCCAAGCGTTGCGGCAGGACTATGAGGCTCTTGGGCACATCGCGGATCACACGGAGCGGGTTTACGCTGCGATGATTCGTGCCCTGGACCGAGAAGTGGGGCGGGTGCTTGGCGCGCTCCAGGCAGAGGGGCTCGCGGACAATACGGTGGTGATCTTCACCTCGGATAATGGGGGGGCGGGGTACGTTGGCCTTGATGATCTGAACAAGCCCTACCGTGGCTGGAAGATCACCAATTTTGAGGGGGGGATTCACGTGCCCTTCTTTGTGCGCTGGCCCGCGGGGCTGCCCCAGGGCACGACCTTTGAGGCGCCGGTGCATCACTTCGATATCTTTGCCACCGCTGCAGAGGCCGCTGGTGCGCAGCTTGAAAGGCCGATCGACGGGGTCAGCCTCCTGCCCTTCGCCCGGGGGGAACGCGCCGCCGAGCGACCCCATGAAACGCTATTTTGGCGGGCCGGGGCCTATCGCACGGTGCGCCACGGGGATTGGAAGCTCGCCGTGGATCCCATCATTGAGCAAACCTGGCTGTTTGATTTGGCTCACGATCCGGGGGAGCGACATAACGTGGCAAGCGATCACCCCGAGGTGGTAGCGGAGCTGAAAGCGCGGCTCGCGGCCCACGATGAGGAGATGGTTCCCCCCCTTTGGGATTCGGCGATGATCACGCCCATTAACGTCGATAAGCATCTCCGCCAAGCGCAAAGCCCGGACGACACCTACGTCTACTGGCATAACTAGCGCGCCTAGGGCGCGCTGAGCAGGCCGGATAGACCTTCAATGAGGGTTGCTAGGTAAGCCTCGGCTGCCGGTCCCTGGAAAGCCTTAGGCTGGCGGGCGTGGCGAGCGATGGCGGCGGCGCAAAACACCACCGCCATCTCCATGCGCTGGCGATAGCGGGACTCGTCAAGGTGAGGAAGGGCGGCGCGAAGCCGTTGCCCAAGGGCCTTGCCTCCTTCTCCGCCGCCTCCGTGGCGCTGTACGAGGCTGAGTGCGGAACCTCCCTCAAGGGCAAGCTCGAGGCTGAAGGCCTTGATGTACCGCCGAAAGCCCGGGTTTTCCTGGGCCAGGCGGAAGGTGGGCGCCACCATGAGCGTCGCGAGGGTCGGTAGCTTTGGGTTGGGGTCCTTGGTCAGCACTGCCTCCAGCGCTTCGATGCGCCGTTGCCGAACCTGCTCCGAGCGTTCCTCGTGGATGGCGTCGATGAGGCCCTGAAGGCTTTTAAAGTGGTACTGAAGGGCCGATTCATTCTTTTGCTTGGCCGCCGCGACGATTTGCCGAATGGTCACGTTCCCGAGGCCCCGGATCGCCATTAGGCGCTCCGCGGCCTGCATGAGTGCCCGGCGCGTGAGGGCGCCCCGGGCCTTCCGGTGGTCGGTTTTTTCCTGCTGGCTCATGGGACGCGTCTCGCGATCTCCCTTTCCACCCGCCACAGTCTATCCTGTCCCCAGCAGGCGTAGGCGCCCGGGAAGGTGCCGCCGCTTACGCGGAAGCTGGGAACGCCCCAAAGTTGCTCGCTCTTCAGGGCCTGCAGGTTGCCCTCAAGCACCGTCTCCCAATCGTGGTGCTTGGCCTCGGCGGTGAGCGCATCCCAGGAGAGGTCCGCCGCTGCGGCGACCCATTGCAGCCCCTTTTCCTGGGTGATGTCGATGCCCTCCATCCAGGCTCCACGGAGGTAGGCTGTGACGAAGGGGAGCCCTCGGCCAAGGGCCTCGGCGCCGGGGAACAGCGCAAAGGCCCGGGTGACTGGCTCGCCAAAGGGGTCAACGATGCGGCGAAGGGGCGTGCCATACCAGCGCCCCTCCCGAGCCGCGTCGGTGATGATGTAGCGCTGCTTCGGCAGAGGATTGGGCACGCCGCGCATCATCATGGGCATAACGGGGCGGAGCGAAAGGGTCGCGCCGGTGCGCTGGAGTAGCGCGCATACCCGGGCATGGCCGATGGCCGTATAGGGGCTGCGAAGGGACGGAAAGTACTCCAGGGTCACGGTGCTGGCCCCGCCGCAGGTCGGCGCTGAGGGCTCGGGCACGAGGGGCGCGCCCCCTTCTCGGTCAAAGCCCTCTGCTGCCAGCCGGGCCTCTAGAACCCGGAGGCGATCGAGGCCCCAATACCATTCCCCCTCAAAATAGAACATGGCGCCTTGATAGTGGCCAAGGCGATTGCGAAGCGCCGTGCCCTCGGCCACGGCCCTGGGGCCTTCTTCGCTAGCGGCGGAGGCGAAGCCTTCCCTGGCCCAGAGTGCGGTTCCTAGGCGCAGGGCTTCCGCGGCAAAGGGCGGCTGAGAAAGCAGGGGCGCGAGCCGGGCCTCGACCGCTGCCCGGGCCTCCGCGCTTGGGTGACTTACCGCGGGTGCGAAGGTGACTTCGTAGCCGTCGGCAACGGCCCGGGCGTCTTTCCAGGCCCAGGGCTCGAAGTCCAGAGCATCTCCCCTAAAGCCTGCCTCCGGGGCGGTGACCAAATGGGGCACAAAGGTCACGGCGTAGCGGCGCCGCAGCGCGTCGAGCTTCTGCACCGCAAGGTGGCTGTAGGGATCGTCTACCTGATGAAAGTAGTGGACCACGGGGCCCTCTGCCCCGCGGTGGCGCCGGCCCTGACGCTGACGCCGCGCTGCGAAGCGTTCGCTGCTCATGAGCATCATGAATTTTGAGCGCAGCCAAGTTTTAGGGTGCATGGATCAGGATGTCCTTTGTGCCTGCGGGAAGGTCAAAACGTTGGAGGTCCTGGGCGAGGATGACCTCCTCGGGAAGGCCTCGGCGGAACAGTCGTTCCGCGAGGCCATTGGGGGGTACGGGCACAAGGTGGTAGAGGACGAGCTGCCCCACCTTGGCGGCCTTGGCGGGTGCAAGGAGGGTTTGAACGTCGGCGTGATAGTCGATGATGTCGGTCATGATCTTCGGCAGGGGATCCAGCCCCGCGGCCTTGGCCTGGGCAATCATCGGGTCCAGGAGGGCCCGGGAAAGGGCGTCGTGGAAGAGGAGATCGGCGTCCTCGGCCAGGGTAAAGAGGGCGGGGCTGGCATTGCTGTCCCCGGAGATAACGACGCTTCGTCCACCATAGTCAATGCGGTAGCCCAAGGCGGGGCTTGCGGGGTCGTGGTCTACCGTAACGGCGCGGATGGTTAGGGTCTCGTCAGCCCAAACAACGCCCGTCTCCTCAAGCACCGTCGCGGCCATGGGTCCGAGGGCCGGGGGCAGGGTGTCCTCCCCGTGGTGGGCCACCCGGTAGCCTCGATCCAAGGCGTAGGCCATGTTGAAGCCCTCCACCACCGTCGCCACGCCCTCGGGGCCATAGACCCTGAGGGGCGTGGGGCGACCCTGCACCCAGGACGCCAGGTTTACGTCGGGCAGGCCCGCGATGTGATCGGAGTGGAAATGGGTGAGGAATACGCCATCGATGCGTCCTAGGGGAAGGCGCGCTTGAGCGATGCGTAGGGGGGCCCGGGCGCCCACATCAAAGAGAAAGAAGTGCTCCGGCGTGAGCACGGCAAGACAAGCCTGCGCATGGTTCGGGCTATTCCCGAGGGGCGAGGCGCTGCCGCAGACCACCACCTGGAGCCCCTCGAAGGGGGGTTCGGGCGCTGTCAGGATGCGGCTGACGGCTTGGCGGAACAGCCTATCCTGCACGGCCGGGAGCTGGAAAAGCCCGAGGCCGAGGGCGCCGAGGAGCCCGAGAGCGATGAGGAAACGAAGGAAGCCTTTCATGGCGTGGCGCTCCTAGGTGAAAAGGGGTTCGCAGCCCGTACCGGCGAGGATTCGGTCCACAGCGGCGCGATCGCTCGAAGTAAGCTGCCCATAAGCGGACCGCAGGGCCTGAAGGCAACGTCCCTGGTAGGGAAAGGGTGGCTGAACCCAGCGTTGTCCATCGATGGTGGTTTCAAGCTCGGCCGCGCCGCCTTGAAGGGCATCGGCATTAGCAAGTAGCACCGGGGCGTAGGTTCGGCCGATCTCCGCGAGGAGGGGCTTTAGGTGCGTTTCCAGGGTTGCCAGGTCCCCCCAGGCGTTTTCCTCTGCAGGGTGGCCGGAGAGATCATCGACCAGATCTGTCCAGGCAAAGACCCGCGGCGCCTCTCGCAGGCACACAGCGGCGGGGGTGGGGTCAAAGCGCGCAAGCTGCGTGAGCTGCGCGTAGAGGGCAAAGTCCGCCGACGCGGGGCGGCCGCCAAAAACAAACTTTTGGGCTTCGATGAGACCATCAAGAATCGCGAGCAGTCGCTGGTAGCTGGCTTCGATGACCGGTGCGGTGATGTCGTTGGACCCCACCACGTAGAGGCGATCGATCTGCCGCTTTGAAAACTGGGCCTTTAGCGTGGCGAGCGTAGCCCGATCCGCCTGAATTGCCCGCCAGTGGGGAAGCACCGTGCCCGCTTGCTCGATGTCCGCGTCGTAGTACCACCGGTAGTGGAACATGGGCTTGGTGAGCCACTCGTCGGCGTAGTCCTCCACCAGGTCGTTAAGGAAAGCGATGGCTGGGTGGGGGGGGAGAGTGGCTCGACCGGAGAATTCCCCCTCGAAGCGGCGGATGAGGGGGGTGGAGTCCACCACCGCTTCCACCGCGCCGTCCCTCCCGGGCAGATAAAAGGTTGGCAGTAGGGCCACCTTGGGTTCGGGCAGGCCTTCCCGGTCGGCCTGGTCCGTGAGGAGGAACTCATAGGGCAGGCGGCGGTAGCGAAGATAGGCGAGCATTTTCCGCGTATAGGGGGAGCCCGGGGCGCCCTTGAACCGGAGCGAAGTGCGATCCATGGTGAGGTCCTCTTTGCAAAGAAGTAATGCCGGGCATTATTAAACGCTCGACCCGGCGGCTGCAAATAAAGCGGGGCCTAGGCGCTGGACCCTGGGGGCGCGTAAGGTTGGGGCCGCCCTATAGCTGACGAAGAAACGGGGGGTCGGGAAGGATGAATTTCCAGTCCAGCACCTTAAGCGCCCAGGATGTCGCCGAAGCCCAGGCCCTTTTGCATGAAAAAGGCTGGACGGACGGGCTGCCCGTGGTGTTGCCCACGGAGGAGGCCGTTGCTGCGTGCCTTGCGGAGGCCCTCATGCCGCCTGCTCAGCTTTTGGGGGTGGAGCCGGTGCGAGGCCGGGCCATTACGGCGGAAAAGGTGGCGATCAATGCGGTCATGGCCGGCTGCGCGCCGGAACACTTTCCCGCGATGGTGACGGCCTGGCATGCCATGCTGTCTCCGCCCTTCTTGCTTCACGGGGCCACTTCGAGCACTGGGGGCTGCGCCGTCCTGGCCATCCTCCACGGGCCCCAGATTCGAGAGCTGGGCGCGGGGAGTACCTTTAGCGCCCTGGGGGGACGGGATCGAGCCCTGAACTGCATTGGTCGGGCCCTGCGCTTGGGGCTCATCAATTTGCTCGACATTCGCCCGGGGGAGGCGGATCGGGCGACCCTAGGTCATCCGGGAAAGCTCGGCTGGTGTCTTGCGGAGGATGAGGAAAACACCCGCTGGGAGACGCTCGGCGAGCAGCGGGGTGTTCCCCGGGAAGCCTCGGCGGTTACGGTGATGGCGGCCATGGCGCCGCGGCAAATCATGAATGAGTGGACCACGGCCCCGGAGGAGATCCTCGAAACCTACGCCGCAGAGATTCGGGCCAACCTGCGCCACTACTCCATTTGGCCTGGGAACTATCTCCTCGTCATTCCCCAGCAGCACCGCACGCACCTCGAGGCTGCGGGCTGGAGCAAGGCCGACGTGCAGCGCTTTGTTTTTGAGCGTGCTCGCATCAAGCGTCGGGAATGGGGCGAAGTGGGAAAGGGCGCCGTGGTTCGGGATCGGGGAGATTGGGAGTACCCGGCCTTTGAGCGCCCGGAGGACGTGCTGGTGTTGGCGGCCGGGGGCCCAGCGGGGGGCTTTGGGGCGGTGATTCCCCCTTGGCTGGGCAATAAGAGTCGAGCCGTCACGGCTCCGGTCGGCGTTTGCATCGATTGCTAAAGAGGAGAGGCCCATGGCCTTACGATTTTTGAATCCGAGCCATGAGGCGGAGGCTCAAGCCTTCACGCGAGCGCTTCGGCCCGCAAGCCTTGTGGGCGCAACTGTGGGGTTTATCTCTAATGGAAAGGAAGGCACAAAGGGCTTCTTCACCCATCTTGAGGCCTTACTAAGGGCTCGCCTCGGCGTGGCCGAGGTACGATGGCTGACAAAAGGTAATTACAGCGCCCCGGCAGAAGCAGCGATCCTGGTAGAGGCGGGGAACTGGGATTTTGCTATCACGGGCCTCGGCGACTGAGGCAGCTGTTCGTCGTGCAGTCTGCATGACGCGATGGCCGCAGAGCGCCTAGGCACCCCGGCGTTGGGGGTGATGACGGAAGCCTTTGTGGATGCGGCGCAGGCCATGGCCGGTGCGCTGGGGGATGGGGCCTACGGCTTTGCGGTGATTGATCACCCGGTGAGCAGTGCAGCGGATGATGCCCTTCGACATCGGGCGGAAACGGTCCTCTCCCACCTGCTGCGGGAATTGGACCTTGCGTAAGTCGGGCTGGCAGATTTCGAAAGTAGGGGTTGCGTCAGGTCGCCAGCAGGCCGAACTTGGGTGAAGAAGCTGGACCTTCCGGCTCGAAGGGGCTATTCCCTTGGGCTCTTAAGGGAGGTCTGGCTATGAAAAAATCCATTCTTGTACTTTTTTTGCTCCTCGGAAGTATGACGGCGCTCGCTAAACCGCTTGGCGTTGCGATTTGGGATCCGATTCCCGGAAAGGCTCAGCAAATGATTGCCTCAGCTCAGGCCGCGGGGAAAATCCACCAGGCGCTGGGTGCTTCCGTCGCGATGCATCTCGATACGCTTGGCCGGCTTCATTACGTCCTTGCCTTTGACGATTGGGATGCGTGGGCCGCCTTCAATGAGGCACTCCCCAAGAGCGATGCTTGGCGCGAGTGGCAAGGGCGCGCGTCCGCCGATCCCGCCGCAAAGCAAGTACACAATTACTTCATGGAGGAAGTGGTTTCCTCAGAGGCGCCAGGCCGCTTTACGCAGGCTTACCTCTGGGAGCCTGTGAACGGAAATGTCACGGCGTTCCTCCGCGACGCGCTTGCGGCCCGGGAGATTCATGAAGCGGCCGGCATCGATGTTTCGATTAATGTCGATCAAATGAATCGGGTGCACTACGTCATGAACTATTCTTCCCATGCGGCTTTTGCCAAGCAGCGGGCAACGCCGAACGCCGAATTCCAGGCCTTTTCTCAACGTTTTTCAGCAGCGCCCGTAGGACGCTTGGTGGAGGTGTACACGGTGACGGCCCTTCCCTAGGGTCGTCCAGCTTAGGAGGTGTTTGATTATGGACAGTTCCATCGAAGTTCGGAGTTTCGCCAGCAGCGACGAGGTCAACAGTCCTCCCAACGCTCGAGTGGAGTCGGTGGTCGTGGGGGGGCAGCGGGTGATGCGGCTGACCCTGGCGCCTGGTTGGCACTGGGGAACGGACGTGCGGCCAGGCGTGGGGACAGATCGGTGCGAGGCCCGTCATCTGGGGGTGATTATCTCCGGCGCGGTGGAGGCCACCCACGAAGACGGCACCCAAAAGATTTACCGAGCCGGTGACGCCTATGCGATTGCTCCGGGGCATGATGCGCGAGTACTAGGCGATGAGGTGGCGGTGTGCTTTGAGTTTCATGGGGCCTGGGGAGAGGCGAACTGAGCCCGGAGCAAGCAGAAAACAGCGCGTCATCAAAGGTTCATAAGATTATTACCAGTTAATGGGGCTAATCAATGGACTCGTCAATTTATTGACGTTAGGGTCAGGAAGTGTGGTTGCGGATTAGCCAGTGCGCCGGGCCTTGGCGCACACCGCACCTCGGGGAGGGACCATGCTCACCTTATCGCAGCTCAAGCAGATCGTCGCTCTATCGGAATATGGAAGCTTTACCGGGGCCGCGCAGGCCCTGGGTCTGTCCCACTCGGCCCTAAGCCAGACCTTAGCCCGACTTGAAGATCACTACGGCGTCCTCTTTTTTCAGCGTCTGGGGCGCACCCTTTTGCTGACGCCGGGAGGTCGTGTCTTTCTACTGGCAGCGCAGCAAAGCCTCGCGGCGCTCACCGATGCGGAAACATCGCTTCGAGCCATCAATCAGGTCGATCGCGGCCGGGTGGTGATTGGCATCGACCCCATGCTCCGCATGCTTTTGCCCCGCGATTTTTCCCTCGCCGTGAAGCGGGAGAATCCCGACGTGGCCTTGGAGTTTCAAGACGCCAGCTGGGATGCTGCGAACTTCCTGGTTCAGAAGGGGCGCTTCAATTTATGGATAGGTCCTCAGCCTGAGAACGAGGATGGGTTGGAAGAGATTTTTGCCGTCGATGCCCCGGCAGGGGGGTTCTTTACGGTTTGGGATAGCCGCTACGCGAAGGGTGTTTTTTCCCTAGCGTCTCTTATTGGGCGGGTTCCCCTTGCCGTTCCGCCGTTGCCGCGAAGTTTCGGGGAGTTTCTTCTGAAGGGCTTGCCGGAAGATCTGCGCGCGGGGTTAATTTCGCGGTCAGCATTCGAGGTTGTTTCCGACAATTTGGAAGACCTCATCTGCTTCGCGCAGCAACCGGAGCAACTATCCTTGATTCCCCTGTGTGCGCTGCCCCCGAGGCGCCTGCGGAAACATGGTTTAGTGCGGGTGCAGGTTGAGGACTTCCCGGAGGCTTCGGCGGGAAAGCTCATCCTCTCTGCGCTTAAAGGGGTACCTCTGGATCCAAGCACTGAAGCCGTGGCGGGGCCGCTGAAGGCGCTGCTGGGTACGCTTGAGCAGGATCAAGAGGATGCAAGCCTGTCCCTGGCGAGCTAGCTGGCATCCAGAGTAATCGGCCTTCACAGTCTTTGTAACGGCCACTTACCCAGGGTTCCGCTGGTCGGACCCCTGGCGCCTTTTTGCCTTCTTTTTCCCTCCCCGAGGCCCAAATCCGTCACGCTTGCGTCATGCGGCGGAAGGGGCCATGGGGGCCTAGGGACGTGGATGTGTATGACTCACGCCGTGAATCTTTCCGATGGTTCTTAAAATCTGGACATGCTTGCTTTCTCTAGGTGGTTCCGGTCCCCTTCGCTCGGTGCGCCTCACCTGCGGAGGCAAGCCGAGCGCTTTTTAGGGGCTAAGCGCTTGGCTCAGACGATCTTGGACGGCCCATCGCCCCAGTACTCGTCCCGAAGCAGCCGCTTGTAGAGCTTTCCCGTGGGAAGGCGGGGTAGGGCGTCGCGGTAATCGATGGATCGGGGCACCTTTTGGCGGGAAAGGTGTTCTCGAAGGTAAGCCAGAAGCCGCTCCGTGGTGGGCTCTCCCGCCTCGACGCCGGGCATAAGCTGCACCACCGCCTTGACCTCCTCCCCTAGATCGACGTTGGGCACCCCAAAGACCGCCGCATCCGCCACCCAAGGATGGGAAATCAGGAGGTCTTCGCACTCCTGGGGATAAATGTTCACCCCGCCGGAAATGATCATGAAGGTCTTCCGGTCCGTAAGGTAGAGAAAGCCGTCGTCATCCACGTAGCCGACATCCCCCACGGTCGTCATGGTGCCATCAGCGGAGGTGGCCTCCCGGGTTTTCTCCGGATCGTTGTGGTAGGCGAATTCTGTGGCCGTCTTAAACCAGAGCGTTCCTGAGGTCCCGTTCGGCAAGGGCTGATGGTTCTCGTCGAGTACGGCGAGCTCACCTAGAACGATTTTTCCCACGGTGCCAGGATGGGCTAGCCATTCGTCGCTATTGCAGGCGGCAAAGCCCAGTCCTTCCGTGGCCCCGTAGTACTCGTGGATGATCGGTCCCCACCACTCGATCATGGCTTGCTTCACCGCCACGGGGCAGGGCGCCGCCGCGTGCACCGCCACCTCAAGACTCTTTAAGTTGTAAGCCTGGCGCCTTTCCTCGGGGAGCTTGAGCATGCGGCTGAACATGGTGGGCACGAGCTGGCTGTGGGTGACGCCGTAGTGCTCAATGAGTTCGAGGTAGCGTTCGGGATCGAATTTTGCCATGACGATGACCGTGCCGCCGATACGCAGCGTTAGGCCCACGGCGGCCTGGGGCGCCGAGTGGTACAGGGGCGCGGGGGAGAGGTAGATCATGTCTTCGCGATACAGCCAGAGATCTCTCAGGAAATAGTAAAGCGGCAGCATGTCGGCGGGCGCCTGGGCCGGGAGGGGGCGAATGATGCCCTTGGGCCGGCCCGTGGTACCGGAGGAGTAAAGCATGGAAGTGCCAAGCCACGCTTCGGAGAGGGGCGTTTCCGGATAGTTAGCCAGCGCCCCTTCGTAGTCTTGGTAGCGCGGATCTGCCGGGAGCGCGCCAGACCCATCGACGACCAAGACGGTTTTGATACCCGGGCACTCGGAGAGCGCCTCCGCAGCCACGGGAAGCTTTTCCCGAGAGGTGATGAGCACCTGGGACTCGGAATTCTGAAGGATATAGGCGAGCTCGCTGCCCGTCAGATAGGCATTGATGCAGGTGTAATAGAGGCCGCTCCGTTCCCCAGCGGCGCAGGTTTCCAGGTAGGGGAGATTGTTCTCCATAAAGATTGCGTAGTGGTCGAGGCGGTCGAGGCCCTGGGCGCGCAGAAATTGGGCCAGGCGATTGGCCCGGGCCTCGAACTCCGCGTAGGTCAGCTGGGCGCCGGTCTCGGCCAGGATGACGGCTGGGCGATCTGGGTGCTGCTGGGCGTAGGTGCCGGGATACATGGCGTTGCTCCCCTTTTTTTGAACTGATGGATTGAGTCCACCATGGCCCTTGGCTCGTGGCAATGGCTCAGCGGTATGGCGTGGCCTTGCGGGAGGACTTAAGCCCTTGCTTTACTGGGGCGTCCCTTGGGAGAGGAGCTGGCGTCATGACCCAATTCATCTTGAACGGAAACCCGGTGGTTTCCGCCAGCCCGGACGATACCCCGCTGCTGTGGGTACTTCGGGATGAACTCGATTTAAAAGGCGCGAAGTTTGGCTGTGGCATTGCCCAATGCGGCGCCTGCACGGTCCATCTCGATGGCGTGCCCACCCGCGCTTGCGTGCTGCCCGTGAGCGCCGCCTCGGGCCGCGCTGTCACCACCATAGAGGGCCTCGCCACGGACGCCGGAGAGGCGCTGAAGGCGGCTTGGGTGTCCGAGCAGGTGCCCCAGTGTGGCTACTGCCAAAGCGGCCAGATCATGGCGGCGGCGGCGCTCCTTGAAGCCAATCCGGCGCCCACGGAGGGGGAAATTGTGGAGGCCATGAACGGCAACCTGTGCCGTTGCATGGCCTACGGGCGAATAAAGGCGGCCATCCAGGTGGCGGCGGGGGAAGGGGAGGCGCAGCGATGAAGACCTTGCCCACGCTCGATCTGAGCCGTCGACGCTTCGTCGCCGGCGCCGTAGGCGGCAGCTTTGTCATGGGCTTGGGCTTAGCCCTTCCCGGATGTAGCTCAAAAGAGGCGACGGAGGCACTGGTTTCGCCGAAGCCCGATGCGAAATTCGCCCCATCGCTTTGGTATGAAATCAGTGGCACGGGCGACACCCATATTTTTATCACCAAGGCAGAAATGGGGCAGCACGTGGGCACGGCCCTGGCGCGCATTGTTGCGGAGGAGCTTGGTGCCGAATGGTCCCAGGTGCGCATTACCCATGTGGACAGTCATCCCAAATGGGGTGCCATGGTCACCGGGGGATCCTGGTCCGTGCATACGTCCTTTAAGGCCCTGTCTCAGGCTGGAGCGGCAGGGCGTCAGCTTCTTGCGGCGGCGGGGGCGGCGCACCTCGGCGTTCCCGCAGAGGCGTGCACCGTTGCCAACGGACGGGTGAGCGCCGGCGGGCAAAGCGTCAGCTTCGGCACCCTGGTGTCCCTGGGCTTACCTGGGGCGGAGCTTAGCGCCGAGGCTCTGGATGCCTTACCTCTGAAGGCGCCGGCGGAACGGACCCTGCTCGGGCGTCCCGTGGCGGCTTTGGATATTCCAGAAAAGAGCCGGGGGGAAGCGCGCTATGGCCTCGATGCCACGCTCCCGGGCATGGTCTACGCCGTGCCCCTGCTGCCGCCGACGCGCTACGGCAGCATCCTGACGCGCCTGGAGGACGGGGACGCGACGACCATCCCGGGGTTCCTTCAAACCCTGCGCATAGAAGATCCGAGCGATACCATCCAGGGCTGGGGCTTGGTCATTGCTGAAAGCTTGCCTGCAGCCTGGAAGGCGGCTGAGCAGGTGCGCGCGGAGTGGACCCCGGGGCCCACGGCAGATGTCGATGAGGCCGCCCTTCTTGCTGAGGGGGCGCGGCTCGCCGATGACCCCGCGGAAGGGGTTCGGGTGGTGGATCACGGCGGAATCGACCGCGTGCTGGCGCAAGCCCCGCGGCGCCTCACGGCCCATTACCGCACGGCGTCCGCGCTCCACTTTACCTTGGAGCCGCAGAATGCGCTGGCCCACTTCGATGAGACGGGCCATTGTCACATCCACGGAGGAAATCAGTGGCAATCGCTCATTTTGCCCGTGCTTTCCAAGGCCCTGGGGCTGCAAGAGGCGGACATTACGCTTCACCAATATGCCCTCGGCGGGGGCTATGGCCGGCGCCTCTTTGGGGATCAGATGATTCCGGCGGCGCTCGCCGCCCGGGCCCTCGGACGCCCCGTCAAGCTGGTCTTCAACCGCGATCAGGACAGTCGCTTCGATTGCGTACGCTCCCCGAGCGTCTGTCGCTTTGACGCGGCGCTCGGCCCCAAGGGCGAAGTGTTGGGCATCGATCATGGGGTCGCCGCTGGCTGGCCCACCCTCTCCATGGCGCCGGGCTTCCTAGCGCCGGGGCTGAACGATAGCGGTCGCTATGACAGCTTCTCGATCAGTGGGGCGGACCATTGGTATAGCCTGCCGGCCCATCGGGTCCGGGCCATCAATAATCCCCTCGCCCAGAAAACCTTTCTGCCGGGCTGGCTTCGGGCCGTGGGCCCGGGCTGGATTGGCTGGGGCGTGGAATCCTTCATGGATGAGCTCGCCCATGCGGAAGGGGTGGACCCGCTTGCCTTTCGCCTAGCGCGCCTCGATGGGGCGGGCCCCAATGGCGGCGATGGCCCGGCAAACGAGGGCGGCGCCCTCCGGCTTAAGGCCGTACTCGAGACGGTGCGGGAACGCTCGGGCTGGGGCCGCGCCCTGCCGAAGGGATCGGGCCTTGGCGTGGCCGTCGCCCATGGCCAAGAGCGGGGTATGCCCACCTGGACAGCCTGCGTCGCCGAGGTCGCCGTGGCTGAGGGGGCCGTTTCCGTGAAGAAGCTTTGGCAGGTGATTGACGTCGGCACGGTTATCGACCCCGATGGCGCTCGGGCTCAGGCCGAGGGGGCGATGCTCTGGGGCCTCAGCCTCGCGTTGCACGAGGGCACGGCGTTCGAGAAGGGGCAGGTGCGTGATCGTAACCTCGATCACTACACGCCCCTGCGCATGAAAGATGTGCCTGAACTTGATATCCACTTCGCCGAGAGCACGGCGTTCCCCAGCGGTTTGGGGGAGCCGCCGCTGATTGCCGTGGCCCCGGCCATCGGCAATGCGATCTTTGCTGCCACGGGGCAGCGGGTGCGGGATCTCCCTATTCGCCTCAGCTAGGGCGGCGTGCGAGGGCGTAGAGGCTGGCCCCGAGGCCGGCCCAGCCCAACACGATGGCCCACTCCGCAGGCCAGGTGAGGGCTGCGGGGCCGAAGGGCAGGTAGAGCAGGGATAGGCCCAGAGAGGCCAGGAGGGCCGCATAGCCAAAAAGCCGTCCACCCGGGAGGCGGAACGGGCGAGGGAGCTCCGGCTCCTGCCGTCGGAGGGCCAGGAAGGCGGCCGCGACCCAAGCATAGGCCACCGTAATGCCGAGGCCTCCCGCATCAACCAGCCAGACCAGGGCAGGACGCCCAAAGAAGGGCGCGCAGGCCGATAGGCCCCCGAGTAGCGCCAGGGCCGCCGTGGGCGTTTTGTGGCGTGGATGAAGCTTGGCGAAGACCGCCGGGAGCTGGCCCGCCTGGGCCATGGCGAAGAGTGCGCGGCTGCCTCCAATCATGAAGGCGTTCCAGGAGCTCAGAATTCCCCCAAGGCCTGCGAGCACGAGCAGGGCCCGGGCCTCCGGCCCCCAGAGCGCGCCCATGGCGTCCGCCGTTGCCAGGCCCTCCGCAGCGCGCCCCTCCGTCGGCAGGGCAAGGGCCACGCTGGTGGCCACTAGCGCATACCAGAGCGCCGCGAGGGCCACCGCCGTCAGGAGGAGGGCGCCGATGCTGCGTCGGGGAATGCGGAGCTCCTCCGCGGTCTGGGGAATAACGTCGAAGCCCACGAAGAGAAAGGGCACCATCATCAGCACGGCGCTGAAGCCGGAGAGCCCCTCGGGAAAGAGGGCCCCGGGGTTCTCTATCGAGCCTTGGCTGAACGCGCCGAAGAAGAGCAGCACCCCCACGCCCACCATGGCGAGCACGAGCAGGGTTTGCATCACCGCGGCAAAGCGCAGCCCGCGCATATTCAGGAGCGTGAGCAGGAGCGCGGTTGCGCAGCCCACCCCGGCCCAGGGGGCGGTGACGGTCCAGCCTGCGAGGGTCCAGAGGGGATAGGCGTCCAGCCCCGGCACCAGGGTCTCGAGTACCGTAGGTAGGGCCACGGCCTCAAAGGCGCTCACGGAAAAATAGCCAAGGGTGATGGCCCAGGTGCACAGGAAGGCGGCGCGAGGCCCAAAGGCCCGTTGAGCATAGACGTGTTCCCCGCCCACCCAGGGTAGGGCGGAGGCCAGTTCGGCGTAGACGCTGCCAATGACGAGCATGATGACGCCCCCGAGGAGGAAGGCGAGCAGGGTGCCCCCGAGGCCGCCCTGGGCTAGCCAGGTGCCGGACAGCACCACCCAGCTCCAGCCAATCATGGCCCCGAAGGCGAGGCTGAGGACGTCCCGGCGCCCCAGGCTTTGGGGCAGGGAGCCCCGGTCGGTCACGGGCTGCGCTGCCAGAGCTGCTCACCCTGGACCCAGGTCTCCTCCACCGGTAGGGCGAGGAGCGCTTCCGGATCCAGGCTTCGCGGGTCCTCCTGCAGCACGATGAAGTCCGCAAACTGCCCCGGCGCGAGCAGGCCCCGATCTCCTTCTCGGAACGCGAGCCAGGCGCCGCCATAGCTGTAGCGATGAAGCGCCTCGTCGAGGGAGATGGCTTCCTCAGCGCCATACACCACCCCGTCCATGCCCCTCCGCGTGACCGCGGCATAGAGGCCCACCATGGGGCCAATGGGGAGGATGTCCGAGGATAGGGCGACGAAGATCCCCGCATCCAGTGGACTCTTAACGGGATTGTTATGGGCCAGACGCCAGCCCTCAAGATAGGTGCTGTAGCGCCCCGCAAGGGTGTAGGTGAAGTTCGGCTGCTGGGCAATGGCAATGCCATGGGCCGCCATCTGCGCCATGGTTTCGTCGGAAGGTCGCATGGAGAAGTGGTTCAGGTAATGGCGGTGATCTTCCCGGGGCGTCGCCTCGATAGCCTTCGCCAGGGCATCGGCGGTGATCTCGATGGCCGCATCGCCTATGGCGTGAATGCCCATTTGCCATCCGGCGCGATGCACCTCATCCACGAGAGCGCGGAGCTCTCCCTCGGGCATGTTCAGGTAGCCGCGGTAGTCATCCATCCCCTTATAGGGCGCCTTGGTAAAGGCCGCGGGCCCCGTAAAGCCGCCGTCAGCGAAGATCTTGATGGCGCCCAGGGACAGGCGGTCCGTATCGAGGCCTTCGTGGGCGCTGGCTTTGAAACGCGCCATGGCCTCGCTCCCTTCCCAGTGCATTTGCACCCGGGCCCGGGGGAGGCGCGCGCCCCGCTCTTGATAGATCTCCCGCCACAGGGGCCAGCGCTCTAGGCGCTCGGACGCATGGGTGACGGCGGTAATGCCGAGGGGCAGGAGCGCTTCCAGGCTTGCCGTAAGGCTCTCCTTCAGTTCTTCATGGGTGGGGGGCGGGATGTATTGGGCGAGGAGGTCCTGGCGCTCCCGAATGATGCCATTCAGCCGGCCATCGTCGCCGCGTTCGATCACGCCCCCTTCCGGCTGGGGCGTGGCCAGGGTGACCTCCCCGAAATCCAGGGCTGCGCTGTTCGCCACGGCGCTATGGCCGCCGGCCCGGGTGAGGAGCACGGGGTTGTCCGGGGCGGCCTCATCGAGATCGTCCCGGTGGGGCTTGCGCCCCTCCGCCAGGGCGTCCTCGGACCAGCCGTAGCCCGTCACCCATTCCCCGGGGCCCAGGGCCTCGGCTTTGGCTCGCACCGCGGCCTTAAGATCCTCGATGGAGGTGATTTTCTGCAAGGGAATGTAGCGGCGCGCGTAGCTATGAATGTGGCTGTGCACATCGTCAAAGCCGGGAAGTACGGTGTGCCCCTCAAGGTCCCGGGTGACGGTGCCGGTGAAACGGTCCGCAAGCTCGGGCCCACCCACTGCGACAATGCGGCCGTCCTTCACGGCAAGGGCCTGGCCCTCAGGCGCTCCCGGGGCGCCGGGGATGACGGTGCCATTCAGGAGGAGAAGATCGACGGAAGTTTTCCGGTCCTCAGGCGCGCAGGCGCTCAATCCTAGAACCAGGCCGAGCAGCAGTCCGAGGTGCGCACGGCGCACCCAGAGCGAAAGCGAATGGTGGGTCACGGTTGGCCTCCCCATGCCAGGCAGTGATACCCGGAGCATAGCAGGAGGGCGCTTTTTGCCTAGGCTCGGGGCGCCTTTCCCAAGAGCGCTGCGCCGGCGCTGAGATTCTGGGCGACCTCAAGGCCCAAGCGCTGCCGAAGCTCGGGGCTCAGGGAGGCCTGGAGAGCGGGATCGAGGAGCGCATTGAAGTTCACCTGGCCCCGGAGGAAGTCCCGGGTGTAATAGGCGAAGAGAAGGGCTCGGTCTTGCCCCTTCGTGATGTTCTTTCCCGAGGTATGCCAGAGCCGCCCATCCATAGCGATGATCGATCCCGCCTTGGCTTCGAAGGGTACGAGGCGCGCTTCGGGGTTCGCACCTAAGTCGTCTCGGGTTTGCGCCCGGTGGCTGCCGGGGACGTAAAGTGTCGCACCGTTTTCGAAGGTGACGTCTGTCAGGCACCAAATGATGTTGAGGGCCCAGGGGGCCTGCCAGGGCTCGGGCACCACCAGGGCCTGGTCCGAGTGCAGCGCCATGGAGCCGGAGCCCGGGCGGGCGATGTTGGCCGTGAAGTTGGAAATTCGAAAATGAGGCCCGAGGAGCGCCTCCACGAGGGAAATGGCATGGGGCTGCAGGATGAGGTCCCGGAAGCACGCATCGAGGGCCAGGAGGTCGAACACCCGCACATTCGCCGCGTTGGGATCGAGCACGGGCATGAAGGTGCTGTTGCCCTGGGCTTCGTAGGTCGCTGCCGCCGCCCAGAGCCGGTCGAGGGTGATTGTGCAGGCGGCCTCATCGAGCACGCCGTCGAGGACGGCCCATCCCTGCTGAAGAAGGGCGTTCCGGGCGGCGGCGAGGTCGCGGGCCGGGCTTGAAAAAAAAGCGGCGCCCGAGGGCGCCGAGGGCATTGCCATGGTGCGGTTCCCCCTCCCCCGAGTGGTCATCGCAAGGCCGACTTAACGAGGCTTCCTAAGACTGCCAAAGGGGATTAATGCATGTCAATTACTTTTAGGCCCCGGTGATAAAGCGCCGGAGCTCGGCAAAAACGGCCTCCGGCTGATCGCGCCAGGGGCCGTGACCGGCGTTGGCAAAGTGGGCCAGGGTGGCCACCCCGGGCGACATGGCCTCAACGATATCGCGACTGTCCTGCAGCGGCGTGATGGGATCGTCATCACCGGCAAGCACCAGCGTGGGTGCCTTAACCTTCCCCAGCTCCCCCCGCAGATCCATGGTGTGCCAAATGCCCCCAAGGCCGTGGAAGGCCATGGCAAGTTTCGGGCGGAAGAGGTAGGCCGGCTTCAGCGGCATGGGGGTCGGGTTATAGAGCGGGTTGCAGAGGGCCGCGAAGCGGGCCGAGCTTTCCCCATCCACCCGTTCAGTCAGCAGAACTCGGGCGGCGTCGACGGCGTCCGGTCCGCCGAGGCGCGCGAACTCGTCAAGGCATCGGGGCACGTCGAGGAAGGCCTGGGTGCTGGCGAAGATGAGCTTGCCGGGATGGTCGGGATGGCGGGCGCCGTAGCACTGAGCCACAAAACCGCCGCCGGAGACGCCGAGCACCACGGGCTTTTCAATGCCGAGGGTGTCGCAAAAGGCGACGAGGTCGTCGGCCCAGCGTTCAAGGGAAAAGTGCCCATCGGGCTCATCTTCCGAGCGTCCCGCGCCGCTTAAATCCAGATAGATGATCTGCATGGCATCGGCGAGCACGGAAAAGTCCGGTTTGAAGACGGAGTGATCCGAGTTCCCCGGGGCGCCATGGAGGAGAATCAAGGTGGGTTTTTGCACCATGGTGTCATTGCGCCGCGCCCAGCCCTCGCCTTCCACATCAAAGAACAAGCTTTTCCCGTTAATCTGGATCTGCATAGCGCTCCCCTTTCCCTTTCCCTTTCCCTAGGTCCCGGGCAAAGTGCCACAAAAGACGCGGCTTGGCATCGCCCAGCCGCCTGGGGGAGCGTAGCGTCATGGCAAGAACGGTCATCCGGGGCGGAACCCGGCTGGATATGGACACCTTGACCCTCGTGGATAACGAGGCCTTGGTGATCGAGGATGGGGTCATTCTGGACAGCGCCTATCGCGCCGATGCGGATACGGTGGTGGATGCCGACGGGCAATTTCTCATGCCCGGCTTCATCGACGCCCATGTGCATTTCCGCCTTGCAACCCTGAACTTTGCCCGCCTATCCCAGTGGACCGAAGTGCAGTTCGGCATTGCCATGGCGAAGCTCGCAGAGGAAGCGGTGCGCCGCGGCTTTACCACCGTACGCGATCTTGGCGGCGATGTGGTGGGGCTCAAGCGCGCCATCAGCAGCGGAATGGTGCGCGGGCCGCGCATTGTTCAGGCGAACCTCATGATTTCCCAAACCGGGGGCCATGGGGACGTGGAGGCGGGAACGCTGTCCGTTCCCGATTGCGCCTGCCAGATGCGCCATAGCGCCTTCGGTATCGTGGCCGATGGGCCCGATGCGGTGCGAAAGGCCGCGCGCCACGTGCTTCGCGCGGGCGCCGATTTCCTGAAAATTCACGTGTCCGGGGGGGTGGCCACGCCCATGGATCCCCTCGATTGCACCCAGTACACGGCGGAGGAGATCCAGGCGGCGGTGGCGGAGGCGCGCAACCGGAAAACCTATGTGGCGGCCCACGCCTACACGCCGGAAGCCATTGAACTCGCGGTGCGCAATGGGGTTCGCTGCATCGAGCATGGAAACTTTCTTGACGAAGCCACGGCGGCGCTGCTGGTGGAACACGATGTTTGGCTCGTGCCGACGCTGGTCACCTACCAGGCCATGGCCCAGGAGGGGCCGAGCCTCGGTTTCCCGGAGCGCAATCAGCAAAAGAATGCCGCCGTGCTCGATGCGGGGGTGCAGTCCCTCGCCATTGCCGATCGCGCCGGGGTCACCATGGGCTTCGGCACGGACCTCATTGGGGAGGTGCAGCGCCTCCAGCGCCAGGAGTTTGCCATCCGTGCGGCAGTGCAAAGCCCGGAGGCCATTCTTCGGTCCCTCTACGATGTGAATCGCGCGATTCTGAAGGACGCGCCGATTGGTCGCCTCGCGCCGGGCATGGCCGGGGATGTGGTGCTAACCCCCGTGAACCCCCTGGAGCGCATTGCAGGGTTGGCGGCGGCCGATGCGGTTACCCAGGTGGTGCAGAGCGGGGCGCCCGTACTTTGACGTTTTCGGCTTAGGGGGACAGGGCCCGTGGCTTGGCTTGTAACGAAATACCTGGTGACCGCCGCGCTGGTGGTGCTGGTCTCGGAGGTGGCAAAGCGGAATGACCGCTTGGGGGCGCTGCTCGTCGCCTTACCTCTGGTGACGATCCTTTCCCTGCTGTGGCTGCATTTCGAAACGGGAAACCGGGAAAAGCTTGCCGCTCACGCCTGGTACACCTTCTGGTACGTGGTGCCGACGCTGCCCATGTTTCTTGCCTTTCCGGCCCTTTTGCAGCGCTTTGGCTTCTGGGGCGCCCTTGGCGCAAGCGCAGCCCTCACGGTGGTCTGCTTCTGGGCCTTCGCCCGAGCGGTGAAGCCCTTTGGGATTGATCTTGGGCTTTAGCGGGGATCGGCCGGAAGGGGGTGGCACTGCAGGAACGCATCGCTGTCCACGGCTTTGAAATAGCCATAGGCCGCGTCCCAGGCCGGCCCCCAGGGCGCGCCTGCGTAGTAGGCATCCACCACCGCCCCGGCGGCGGCGCCGTCTGGGCTTAGGGCCCAGAGCTGAAGGCCTCCAGCGTCCTGAATTCCCGCTCCCGCGGGGGACAGCACCAGGGCGCGGAATTCATGGCCGTCCTTTTGAAGCGCCGTCTCGAGCGCCGCAATGGCCTCAAGGAAAGGGGCGTAATCGGCTACGGGGATCTGTACCTGCCAAACCCGCGCCGTGGCACTGGCGAACCCCTCCGTCCCCAGCTCCGTATAAGCGCCGCTCTGAAGGCGAGCGTTGTTGAGCGCAGGCGCGTTCGGGGCTGTGAAAAGGGCCGCTGCTAGATCGGGAAAGCGCTCCCAGAGCAGTAGTTGGCCAAGGTTCTGATCGCCGCTTAGGGGTAGGCCAAGGGCGGTGCGCTAAGACTCAGAAGAGCGGTGAGCACGGCAAGGCGACGAAGCATGGAGCGCTCCTGGCTTTAAAAGAGGGCGGAAAACGCGCCCGGGAGGCCCCGGGCGCGGAGGGGCTTAGGCGCCGAGGCGGTGCAGGGCGCAGATTTTGTTGCCCGCGGGATCGCGGAGGTAAGCGAGGTAAAGGCCGCTGCCTTCCCGCTCCCCCGGGGGATCTTCGCAATCGGTCCCGCCGTTCGCGAGGCCTGCGGCGTGCCATGCGTCAGCTTCTGCGGGGCTGGCGGCGGCAAAGCCCACCGTGCCGCCGTTGGCACCGCAGGCAGCTTCGCCGTTGATGGGCACGGAAAGGGAAAAAATGCCCGTGGGCGTCATGTAAAAGCAGCGCCCCTTCGGATCAAGCGTACCCGGGGCGTGGCCCAGGGCGCCCAGGACGGCGTCGTAGAACTTCTTCGATGCCTCGATATCGTTTGCACCCACCATGATGTGGCTGAACATGCTGCGACTCTCCCAACGCGTTAAGTGGAGGCCAGAGCATAAGCGTCCTGCGCCGGGGCTCCAAGGGCTGTGGCGTCTGCTCTGGGGCCGGAGTAGGCTCAAGGTCCTAGGACTTTTCGCGGGGAGGCGACGCCAATGACCAGAACCATGCTCGACACGGGTACGGAGGACCTCAAGGCCTGGGAGGGGGAGGGCATTCTCCACATCACCCTCAACCGGCCCCAGGCCCGGAACGCTATGTCCGGGCCGATGAATCAGGCCTTTGGAAAAATGCTGGCCTACGGCGAGGAGAGCGCGAGCGTTCGCGTCATCGTCGTCACGGGCGCTGAGGGGGCTTTCTGCGCCGGCGGCGATGTGAAGGGGATGGCTGGCAGCGGCGATGGGGGTTCCACGGCCGCGGCGGAAGCGACCCTCGATGAGCGCATCCACGCCCAACGGCTGAACCAGCGGGCCACGGCGGGGCGCATGTACCTCATGCCGAAGCCCGTCATTGCGAGCTTGCCCGGCGCCGCGGCGGGGGCGGGCATGTCCCTGGCCCTGGCTGCGGACCTTCGCATCATGGCCGAGAACGCCTTCATCACCTCGGCCTTTGCGAAGGTGGGCTTTAGCGGCGATTACGGCGGGACCTTC
>JADHNT010000113.1 GCA_016779385.1 Pseudomonadales bacterium | reverse complement strand
GCGCCTTTGCGGATAACGATCCGGTCACCCGCGGCAGCGAAAAGGACTTCCTAAACCGCATCCCCGGCGCCCAAAACCAACCCCACCGGACGATCGCCGGCGGGGGGCATTTCGTGCAGGAGGGCTCGCCCCTTGGCGTGGCTAAGGCGATTCTCGATAGCCTACGCCTCAGCTAGATGCGCCTCGCCTCACCCAACCGGCGGCGGCGAGCAAGACGAGCATTGACAGCAATATGACTAGAAAAGGTTCTTTGACGCGCGACGCAAGGAAGTTCGATATCAGCTGGCCGCGCTGGGAGTACCCACTCGGGAGGGGCTGAACCCCGTGGCTCTCGGCAAAGGCCTCGTAGGCGGCCACCATGCGCGCGAGGCGCTCCGGCTCCTGGGCACTGAGATCTTCCGTCTCCCCAGGATCGCTGACGAGGTTATAAAGCGCCCAGGAACCGTCGCCAACGGGAGGCGCATGGCGAAGCGCTTTATAGTCGCCCTGAAACAGAACCCCATGCCCCGTGAGTTCGTAGCCTATGGTCTCGCTAGGGTCGTAAACTTGGCTCGCCTCTCCTCGAAGCAACGGCAGTAAGTTTTTACCGGTCATGGGCAGCACGGGTCGCCCGGCGAAGCGTCCCTTGGGCGGTGATACCCCGGCAGCCGCAAGCAGGGTAGGGGCAAGATCCGTCGCCCAGCTAAATGCGCCTAGCATTTGGCCTTTGCCCTGGCCCGGGACGTTGGCAATGATCAGGGGCACCCTCATGCCGCCCTCCCCTACATGAAACTTGTAATAGGCGAAGGGGCTGGCCGCGGCGCTCGCAAAACTTGGGCTGATGCTATTGAAGCTCCCCCGTTCCCCAAGGCGCTCGTAGCTTTGCTCGTAACCCAGGCTCTTGGCGACGCGAGTGGCTAAAAATGACTGGGGGTTTTCCGCGCCTCGCACCTCGGGTCCATTGTCGGAGGTGAAGACGATGATCGTGTTTTCATAGAGCCCCTTTTCCTTCAAATACGCGACGAGGCGCCCAAGGTGAAAATCCATTGCTTCGAGCATGCCGGCATAAACCGCCATGCGCTTCGCCTCAAAGCGCCGCCTCTCCCCATCCAGAGCTTCCCAATCCGCCGTGCTTTGCATGCGAACCATCGGCACGCCCGGGGGAATCACGCCCAGCTCGGCAGCACGAGCGCGCCGCAGCTCCCGGAGGGCGTCCCAGCCACCGTCGTATACTCCGCGATAGCGCTCCGTAAATTCCCTGGGCGCCTGCACCGGCATATGCACGGCCTGAAAAGGGACATAAGCAAAGAAGGGGCGACCGTCTTCCCGGTCCGCCTCGATGAATTCCATGGTTTTATCGATGAGGAACTCTGAGGAATAAAAATCCTCAGGAAGAGACACGCGTTTTCCGTCCCCAAACCAATTTGCGTCATCGTAGATGGGCAAATAAGGGCGCTGCTCCCAATTGTCCGCTCCGGAATCCATGAGGGCGAAGGTTCGTTCAAAGCCTCTGGCGCTCGGAAGCTGGTCCGGCGCGGAGCCGAGATGCCACTTTCCCGCCAGGTAGGTGTGGTAGCCGGCGTCTTCCAGAAGGCTTGCGAGCGTCACCACCCGTTTGGAGAGCACGCCCTGATAGTTCTCCGCTTGGCGCTGCCTCGGGCTCAGCATCTCAGGGATATTCGGAACGCCTGCAAGGTGGTTGTTTACACCGGTCATCAGCATGGCGCGGGACGGCGCGCAATTCGCCGCCGTGTGATAATTCAAGAAACGAGCCCCCTCCCCCGCGAGCGCGCTCAAGGTCGGCGTTCGAATCTCGCTTCCGTAGGGCTCGATATCAGTAAAAGCAACGTCATCAGCTAAAACGAACACGATGTTAGGGCGAGAGCCCGTCGGCTCCGAGGCCTGGGCCGAAAGCACCCCTAAGGTGACGGCCATGAGGGCGGCTAGAAGGGAGCTCCTGGCCATCGCCTAAGCCCGATCCCCGAGGCTTCGAGCCCCGGCAAGGGCCAAGCCACCAGCCACCAGTTCCACGAAAATCATCGATCCAGCGAAGGCTGCTCCGTGGAACAGCCAGGCGACCATGCGCCCAAGGGCCGTCAAAAGGAGAAGCATCGCCGGAGGGTAGAACCATAGGCGCCGGCCGGTCACCAGTGCCAGGACAAGGCAAAGCCCCGCCGTGAGGAAGAAGGCCCCAAGGTCTCCGAGCTGAGAGCTCAAGCCTAGCCCATCTCCCAGCTCCAAACCGAACGCTTCCGCTATTCCCTCGGGAAAGGCGAGCCAGCGAACCCCGAAACTTATGAATAGCAGCGCGAAAAGCCCTAAAGCCACCCTGAGCAGTTGCCTCATTCCCTCTTCCCCTCTTCCCCTTCGGAACGCCCCTAGCCTAGAGCATCGAACATGATCTAATGTTCTGCATTATATTCTATATGTCTACTTCGCTAGGGAACAGCACATGAGTCGATTAATCACAGGTTTCCTGGGAGGCTTCCTATTGCTTGCACTCCTAGCCTTTTCCTTCGCGTTCCTATCCCCTCGGCCACCCCTGACCATCAATCCCGAAACCCTTGCTGGGGATGGCGCGGCGCTGAACTATTGCGAGCTTCCCTCGCTCGATGGGCAAGGCCTCTTAGCCCAGGATATTCCCAAGGGAAATACGCCAGGCTGCGCCTACGACCACTTCCCCCTTCCCGTTCTGGAAGCGTGCCACGAACCCCTTAGCCCTGACGCCGCCGATCTGCGCGGCCTGTGGCAAGCGGTCAGCGGAAAGCTTGGGCACGTGGAGCGTATCGAGCAATGCGGCCGTCGGGTGGTGATCACCACCGCGGGGCTCATTCACGATGGGGGGCCGAATGCGACTGCCGGGGAAAGCACCAACGATACGGAGGGCAGCGTCCTCTTCACCCTGGGATCGCGAGAGTTCTGCGGACGCACCTCCGCCACCATGACTTGGGACGAGGGGATCCTAAACTTCCATGCCTTTGGCTGGGGGCCCTTGGTGGTCCGACGCTACCTGGAGGGGGAGGCCCTCATCTGGGAGTACGCGGACGGCTCCGTAACGCGCATGGAGCGGATCTGCACCCTGCCAGAGGCCCACCGAACGCCCCAACCCCGGGGCCTTCGCCTCAAACTGCTCTAGCCCCAAAAGCCGGGTCTCCGAGGCACTCGATGTTGAGCTGCCCCTCCAGCCCCGCTGCGCGATGGCGGGCAATCTCTGCCATCTCCGGCAGCTGCATCATCTCAAGCATTGCCCCCCGAGTGGGATAGCACGCGATGGCCACCTCGTCCCACAGCTCCTCCACCTCCCCCAGGGTCAAGCGGGACACCTCGCCCGCAAAGGTGATGCTGCCGCCAACCGCCTCAAGAAGCTTCTGCACGCCCTCCGCATACAGCCCATAAGCCTCCTGCCCCGTTAGCGACGACGCTCGCCCATCGTCGTATTCGGCGCGAGCTTTAAATTTCAGCAGGTTCACCATGTAAATGGGGCCCCTTTCCGGATCCTTCAGGAACCCTGCCATCTGTTCGCCATTAGGTAGCACGCGGTTAACAACTTCCATGATCTAACTTCCTCTGCAGAGCACTGAAAACCCCAGTTTTATCGTATATTTTAATGCTATGCATTATATTTTCGCCTTTGTGTCAGGCAACGCGCGCGGCATAGTAAAGGACAGCACCCCACAGAGGACCGCACCATGCCACTCCCTTCCCCCACCCAACGAACTTCGCTGCCCGCGGCCCTTGCTCTGCTGCTGAGCGCAGCCATTCCAACCCTCAGCGCCGAGCCCAGCCCAAGCACCGCAGCTTGGGCCTACGGCGACGGCGCAAGGCTCCAGAGCGCCTTTGAAACAGGGGATCTTACTGCGGAAACCCTCCTGACGACCCTGAAAACTCGAATAGAAGCGCTTAACGAGACTGGTCCGGCCCTACGCGCCGTAAGAGCCCTGAACCCCAAAGCTAGGGCTGCCGCTGCCGCCAGCGATGCGCGACGTCGAGCAGGGGCTAGCCTGGGACCCCTCGACGGCCTGCCCGTGCTGGTCAAAGACAACATCGAAACCGCCGACCCCCTAGCCACCACTGCAGGCTCCCGAGCGCTCCTAGACAACTTCGCTCGGGAAGACGCCCCGGTCGTCGCTGCCCTACGGGCTCAGGGGGCGATAATTCTTGGCAAGACCAACCTCAGCCAGTGGGCCAATTTCCGCTCTAGCGATTCGGTAAGCGGCTGGTCTTCCGTAGGTGGACAGGTGCGCAATCCCCACGTGCTCGACCGGTCCCCCTGCGGCTCAAGCTCCGGTTCTGGGGCAGCGGTCGCCGCAGGCCTCGCGCCCTTGGCCCTGGGTACGGAAACCAACGGATCGATCATCTGCCCGGCCCAGGTGAACGGCATCGTCGGGCTCAAGCCCACCCACGGCCTGCTAAGCATCGATGGCATCGTGCCCATTGCGGCAAGCCAGGATACGGCCGGGCCCATGACCCGAACCGTCGCCGATGCGGCGCTCATGATGGACGCCCTCGCCCCCGGGCAAGCCTTTCGTGAGCGGCTCGCCGAAGGCATCGCCGGCACCCGCATCGTCGTGGCGCGCTTTGCCGCCGGGGAAGATCCTCGGATTCTTGCGCGCCTCGCCAAGGCGGAAGCGTGGCTCCGGGAAGCGGGGGCAGAAGTGGTGTCCGTCGACGCCTTTGAGCAACCCCTCCGCGCCCTCGGGGAGGACAGCTTTACCGTCTTAAAGGGGGAGTTTCGCCAAGGTATCGAGGCCTACCTGGCTCGTGCTCAAGGGGCCTTTCGAGGGAAAACCCTCGCGGACCTCATCGCCTTCAATGAAGCCGAAGCCAGCCGAGAGCTGGCGCGCTTTGACCAGGATATTTTTGAGGCGTCCGAAGCCCTCGGGCCCTTGAAGGCAGACGAGCATGCCGCGCGGGTCGCCAGGCTCCGGCAAGCGGCTCGGGGGGGCACGTTGGATGCGCTGCTCGAGGCGAACGACGCTGCCCTTATCATCGCGCCCTCGGGACCCCTCGCCCCCCCCGTGGATTTGGTAAACGGCGATGTGTGGCCCGCCTGGCTTGGACTCGGCAGCGCCGCCGCCATCGCCGGCTACCCGCACCTCACCGTGCCCCTCGGAACGGTGGAGGGCGTGCCCCTAGGCCTGTCCTTTCTTGCTACAGCGGGGCAGGACGCGCTGGTGTTACGCGCGGGCTACGCCTTTGAGCAACGGCGCGGTCCTCCGCCGCGCCCGGCCTTTCATCCCACAGCCCCCGTCTCCTGGGGACCGCCGGAGTAGGCGTCGCCCCTAGCTTTGGGCGGCGCGCAGGGCCTGATCCACATCGGCGATGATGTCGTCGATGTGCTCAATGCCCACGGAAAGGCGAATCATGTCCGGAGATACCCCCGCCGCCGCCAGTTCCTCGGGCCCCAGCTGGCGATGTGTGGTGCTCGCCGGATGGCAGGCGAGAGACTTCGCATCGCCGATGTTCACCAGGCGCAGGATCAGCTGAAGCGCATCGATAAATTTCGCCCCCGCTTCTTCCCCGCCCTTAATGCCGAAACTCATGATCCCCGAGGCCTTCCCCCCGCACAGTCGTTGGCAGCGCTCAAAGTAGGGACTGTCGGGCAAACCCGCGTAGTTCACCCAGGCCACCGCTTCGTGCTGCTTCAGGTGCTCGGCCAAGGCCTGGGCGTTCTCGCAGTGCCGCTCCATGCGCAGGGCGAGGGTTTCTAGCCCCTGCATCAACAAGAAGGCGCTGTGGGGGGCAAGGGCCGCTCCCGTATTGCGCAGGGGCACTACCCGGCAGCGCCCGATGTAGGCCGCCGCGCCTAGGGCCTCCGTATATACCACGCCGTGATAGCTCGGATCGGGGGTATTGAGAACCGCAAAGCGCTCCTTATCCGCGGTCCAGTCGAACTTGCCGGAATCGACAATGGCGCCGCCCAAGGTCGTCCCGTGGCCACCGATATATTTCGTGAGGGAGTGGATCGCGATGTCGGCGCCATGATCGAACACCCGGCAGAGCAGCGGCGTCGCCACGGTGTTATCGACAATGAGCGGAACGCCATGGGCATGGGCAAGCTCGGCCCAGCGGGCGATATCCACCACGTTGCCCTTGGGATTGCCTATGGACTCGCAGAA
>JADHNT010000112.1 GCA_016779385.1 Pseudomonadales bacterium | reverse complement strand
AGGGCAAAACCGCGGAGGAAATCCCGAATCGCCTCACCGACCCCAGAGCCCTCCCGGGTCGAGATCTCTGCAGCGCGCTGGAAGCGTTCTCGCAAGAAGATCGCCGGCAGCACCCCAAAAACCATGGCCGTTACCCCCACCAGAATCCCCAGCCCCGCAGCGCCCTCAACGACATTAGGAAACAGGTCTTCGTTGTACATAAAGGCGAGGAACCAGGGCGCGATCACGTAAGCCAGCTGGCCCAGGGCGTTCTGAACGCCCATAACTCGGGTGCGCTCGTGATAATCCGGGGTGAGCTCATAGCCAAGCGCGACCCAGGGGGTCACAAATACGGTATAGGCGAGATAAAAGAGAATGGAACCCAGCAAAAAGAAGGTGAAGTAAAACGACTCACTCTGCCCCTCGGGTAACTGCCAAAGGAGCGCGAAAATCACCCCAACAGCCAGGGCGCCAGAAAAGATATAGGGGCGGCGCCGGCCCCAGCGAGAACGGGTGTGGTCCGATAGATAGCCCATGAGCGGGTCCGTCAGCGCATCCACGAGCCGCGGCAGGGCGCCCAGCAAGCCCACGAGCGCCGGGTCCATACCCAGCCCAAGGTTCAGCACGATGGTCATCCCACCGATCGCCGCCGCCAGTAGATTATTGACGAAGGCCCCGGCCCCGTAGGCCAGCTTCTGCCCCAGAGAGACGCGATCGGCCTCCCCAACCGTCAGCACGCTGTGCGACATGGCACTCCCCTTTCTTTTCCCTTGAGCAGAGCAGCCAGTGACAACGTTGTCAATTGCCATGCGCCCGTCTCGGAGCTGTGCGATTCTTTTTTTCTAAATATTCGCTGGATACCACCATGACCCCAGATCGCATCATTTCCATTCCCGGCGCCGTCAACCTGCGTGACTTCGGCGGCTACCTAGGTCACCAACAACACTCGATCCGTCGCGGAAGGCTTTTCCGCTCCGGCGCCATGGATCGCCTAGGGGGGGAGGGGATTGCCCAGTTCAATGCCCTTGGCATTCAAACGATCTGCGACCTTAGGCGCCCCGAGGAGCGAGAGCAGGAACCCACGCCGGACGGCATTCGTGCCAAGCGCGTGGAGATCCCCATGGATCCGGGCAGCGCCATCGCCATGCGGGCGGCCCTTGCCGATGAGGACCTCAACGCCCAGACGCGCATCGACTTCATGGTGGCCATCAACCACGAGCTCGCGACGAACCACCAAGACGATTACGCACAACTGTTCGAAGCCCTACTGCAGACGGAAGACGGGGGCTTTTTGGTCCATTGCGCCGCGGGAAAGGACCGAACGGGCTTTGCAGCGGCGTTGATTCTTCACACCCTCGGGGTGGAGGCGTCGGTGATCCTATCGGACTACCTGTTTACCAATATGGCCATCGATCTAGAAGGCCACGTACTTCCGCGTATGCGCCGCTACTACGGCGACCGGCCCCTGCCGGACCTCGAGGCCATCATGGCCATCGCCGGCGTGCGCCCCGAATATCTCCAGGCCGCCTATGGCGCGATTGCCGCGGACTTTGAGTCCGTGGAACGCTATCTTGAAGACGCGTTGGGCCTAGACCAGGCTCGCCGGCACCGCCTTGGGCAGCGCTACCTCACAGCCTAGGAGCAAAAAAAAGCGCCCCGGAGGGCGCTTGGGCTTATTCGTCGAGGAAGCTTCGTAGGTGATCGGAGCGCGTGGGATGGCGCAGCTTACGGAGCGCCTTAGCTTCAATCTGCCGGATCCGCTCCCGGGTTACATCAAACTGCTTGCCCACCTCTTCAAGCGTATGATCCGTATTCATATCTATGCCAAAGCGCATGCGGAGCACCTTGGCCTCCCGAGCCGTTAAGCCCCCGAGCACCGAGCGGGTGGCTTCCCGGAGCCCTTCGTCCGTCGCCATATCGATGGGAGATCCGGCCGTGACGTCTTCAATGAAATCTCCCAGATGGGAATCTTCGTCGTCTCCGATGGGGGTCTCCATGGAGATGGGCTCCTTGGCGATCTTAAGCACCCGGCGAACCTTGTCCTCGGGCATTTCCATGCGCTCCCCGAGCTCCTCGGGGGTCGGCTCGCGCCCCATCTCCTGCAGCATTTGCCGAGAGATACGGTTGAGCTTGTTGATCGTTTCAATCATGTGCACGGGAATGCGAATGGTGCGCGCTTGGTCGGCGATGGAGCGAGTAATGGCCTGGCGAATCCACCAGGTGGCATAGGTCGAAAACTTGTAGCCGCGGCGGTACTCAAACTTATCGACGGCCTTCATGAGGCCAATGTTGCCTTCCTGGATCAAATCAAGGAACTGCAGGCCGCGATTGGTGTACTTCTTAGCGATAGAAATAACGAGGCGAAGGTTCGCCTCCACCATATCCTTCTTGGCCCGCCGCGCCTTGGCTTCACCGAGAGACATGGCGCGGTTGATTTCCTTGACCTGGGCAACGGTGAGCCCGGTCTCCTCCACCACAGCACGCAGGCGACGCTGCGCCCGGCGGAGCTCATCAGCATGAGCCGTCAGGCGCGAGGACCAATCCTGCTTGCCCGTAATTTGCTTCTCGAGCCACTTCTCATCGATTTCCTTACCTGGAAACTCGGCGAGAAACACCTTTTTCGGCATGCGGCCACGGCGGATCAAAGTCTGGCTGATCACCTTTTCCTGTTCGCGCACTGCATCAAGGTTGATGCGAACCCGGCGCACGATTTCGTCAAAGTGCTTAGGCGTCAGCTTAAGGGGGGCAAAGCACTCCGAAAGCGCATGAAGGTCCTTGACGGCGGCATTCCCATCCCGGCCATAGCGCTTGATGTTGCGCTCGGTCTTTTTCAGCTGCTTTCGGATGACCTCGAAGCGCGCCCGCGCTTCCTCAGGATCGGGCCCAGTGTTGGTTTCCGTCTCGTCGTCATCGTCGTTATCGCCGTCATTGCGATTTTGGACCTGGGCCGCCGGGGGCACATCATCGGTAGGATCGAGGTAACCGATAAGCACGTCCGTGAGCTTGTCGTCCTCAACCGCCTGGTCGTAAGCGTTGACGATGTATTCCACCGTCCCCGGGAACTGGCTTACGGCCGCCATCACATCGCGAAGTCCTTCCTCGATGCGCTTGGCAATCTCAATTTCCCCTTCCCGGGTGAGCAGTTCCACCGTGCCCATCTCCCGCATGTACATGCGGACCGGGTCGGTGGTGCGCCCCACCTCAGTCTCCACCGCAGCCAGAGCGGCGGCGGCTTCTTCGGCGGCGAGCTCGTCCGCGGAGGAGTCCCCAGCGGTCAGCAATTCGTCGGCATCGGGAGCCTGTTCAAAGACCTTGATGCCCATCTCCGTAATCATACGGATGATGTCTTCGATCTGATCGGGGTCGGAGATATCCGCAGGTAAGTGATCATTCACTTCCGCGTAAGTCAGGTAGCCCTGCTCCTTACCTTTAGCGATAAGTTCTTTGAGCTGGGATTGCTGTTGCTGCGTTGCACTCTGAGCGGCCATGGTGCTCCTTCGCGTCAGGGCGTTTAATATCGACGGGCGAGCCGGACATTATACGACGAATCGAGATCAAGCCCAACTCCCAAGTGGCCCTAAGATGCTTGGGGGTCGACCCCCGCGGCAGCCCGCTTGAGGGCCAGAAAGGCGTCGAGATCCCCGTCCTGGGCCTGTCCGGTGCGAATCCGCTCAAGGAGAGCCCGGCGCTTTTCCGTCTCCCCTTCGACCTGCAGATGCCCAAGCAGTTCCCCGAACTCCGTGGTGAGGGCACTGCCCTCGAAGGGGAGGGGCGCGGAGGCGAGGCGTAGGAGGCGCTCGTGGGCGTCGGTGCCCACGTAGCGCCCTAGTAGCGCAGAGGCCGAGAGACCCGGGCTCTGCTGGAGAATGGTGAGGAGCTCGGCGAGCAGCTGCCCCGCCTCAGAGCGATGCTCGGAGAGGGCCACCAGCGCGCTTTCAGCCACTGCATCGGCGAGATCGGGGCGCTTGAGCAACAGGGCCAGAGCCCGTTCTGCCCGCTCCCGGCGGACCCGTCCCCGGGCCGGGGCGGGTTCGCGACGCCGAACCTCGAGCGGCCCCTCCGATTCGAGAGGGTCCTCGGGGATCGGTCCGTCCGCGTAGGCATCTACCGGCGCCGCCTCAAGGGCTCCCTGGGGCAGCGCCGTTATCTCAGCAAGGCGTTGATACATAAGTGTTTTTACGAGCTGCCCGGGGATCCTTTCCAAAAGCGGACGGGCCCGGTGGGCGAGCCGGGAGCGATCGTCGAGGAGAGCGAGATCGAGGCCCTCCCCCAGGGTGCGGAACAGATAGCTCGACAGCGCTTCCGCCTGGGCCACCCGGGCCCGAAAAGCCTCGGCGCCTTCCTTCGCAACGAGGGAGTCCGGATCCTCGCCATCGGGCAGAAACAGCACCCGCACCGAAACGCCGTCGTTCAGCGCATCGAGCGCCAGCTGAGCCGCTTTCCAAGCGGCCCGGCGCCCCGCGGCATCGCCGTCAAAACACAGCACCACCTCCGGAGCGAGGCGAAAGAGCTTCTCCAAATGATCGGCCGTGGCGGCCGTACCCAGAGCCGCACAGGCTTCTGGCACCCCCGCTTGGGAAAGACCCACCACATCCATGTAGCCCTCCACCAATAGGACCCGCTCCGGATCGCGCAGGGCCTGGCGACACTCCCAAAGGCCGTAGAGCTCACGCCCCTTGTGAAACACGGGGGTTTCCGGGGAATTCAAGTACTTAGGCTGACCGTCGCCAAGCACCCGTCCCCCAAAGCCAATGGTCCGCCCCCGCCCATCGCGAATGGGGAAGGTGATGCGATCTCGGAAGCGATCGTAGCTTCCACCGCTGTCCCGGCTCGCCAGAAGCCCGGCCTCAATCAATTGCTGCTCCAGGGTTTGACCGCCGCCCATGGCCTTCAAAAGATTCTCGTAGCCCGGAGGCGCGTAGCCGATACCAAAGCGCTTTGCCGTAGCCCCCGTGAGCCCGCGACCTTTCAAATATTCCACGGCCCGGGCGCGCTCTGGGTGCTGGCGAAGCTGGAGCTGAAACCACCGATCGGCTCGCTCAAGCACGGCAAAGAGCGCGCTTCGCCGATCGTTCTTACGCACGACCCCCGCCTCCCGGGGGACCTCCACCCCAGCCATGGCCGCCAAGGTCTCCACCGCCTGCACGAATTCCTGACGATCGTGCTCAAGAAGAAAGGTGAGGGCCGTGCCATGCACGCCACAGCCAAAGCAATGGTAGAAGCCCTTCTCCGGCACCACATGAAAGGAGGGGGTCTTCTCCCCGTGAAAGGGACATAAGCCCTTGAATTCCTTACCCGCCCGCTTTAATTCAAGGCGAGCGCCAATCACCTCGGAGACGTCAATGCGGTCCAGGAGATCGTTAATAAATTCTTGAGGAATGCGACCAGCCATTCGGCTCACTCATGCCCGCGGGGAAAAAGCATAGCATGGGGTTTGAGCTGCGCTGCGCGCCTAAGATGTCAGCGCACACCGGCTAGAGCGCTAGGAGGAGAGTTGTGCCTTCACCTTAGCGCTGAGCACACCCATGTCGGCGCGCCCCGCAACCTGAGGCTTGAGCTGTCCCATCACCGCGCCCATTTGCGCCATGGAGGCGGCTCCCAAAGCAGCGATGGCCTCGGCCACGAGGGCGTCGAGGGCCTCGTCGGTGAGGGGCTCGGGAAGGTATTCGCGAATGACGGTGATTTCGAAAGCTTCGACCTCGGCAAGCTCGTCCCGCCCCGCCGCGCGATACTGCGCTTCCGAATCCAAGCGCTGCTTGACCATCTTGTCGAGCACGGACAGGGCCCGCGCGTCATCGATTTCGATGCGCTCGTCCACCTCAATGCGCTTAAACTCGGCAGTAATCAGGCGCAAAGCCGCTAGCCGCGCCTTATCTCGGGCGCGCATGGCGTCTTTAACCGCCTCTTTGACTCGCTCCACCAGGGCAGGCACGGGCCGACCCTTAGTAGCTCTTTTCGAGCTTCTTGGATTCGCGCTGGAGTTTCTTGGCGTGGCGCTTCACAGCCGCAGCTTGCTTGCGCTTGCGCTCTGCCGTGGGCTTCTCATAGTGCTCGCGACGACGCACTTCCGACAGCACACCGGCCTTTTCGCAGGACCGCTTGAAACGACGCAGAGCCACATCGAAGGGCTCGTTTTCTTTTACCTTAACGCTCGGCATAGGACCTAGGGGCCTTCCTGATTAAAGGGCGCGCGATTATAGGAAGGAGAAAGGCTCCCGTCTAGCGCT
>JADHNT010000111.1 GCA_016779385.1 Pseudomonadales bacterium | reverse complement strand
CGAAGGCCTTCGCCATCCACGCGGGCGGCCAGGGAATTGGAGGTTCCAAAGTCGAGGCCGAGGCCCGGTCCCGGAGTGCGGGAAAGACGCATGATGGACTCGCTCGAAACCTAAAGGCGCGAGGGTACGGGCACGGACCCCCCGGGAACAAGCCTTCTGCCCTAGGCCGGCAGGGCCCCCTCGGGGGACGGCGCGGCCTGCCGCCCCAAAAGAACGGTCATGGCGCGATGATGGGTGAAGAACACTTCCCCGGTGAGCTCAGACAACAGATGGGTGCGCCGGAGCCGATCCATCACGGGGCCCTTCACCTCGGACAGGTGAAGGCGCACGGACGCGGCCCGAAGCCGAGCATTTAGGCTTTCCAGCGTCTCCACGGCGCTGCCATCCATGCCATTCACGGCGGAGCAAAGCAGCACCACGTCCTCGACCTCCGGGCGGGCCGTCACCCAGGCCAAGAGCTGATCTTCCAGGAAGCGCGCGTTGGCAAAGTAGAGCGACTCATCCACCCGCACGGAGAGTACCCGGGGGTGCGTTTCCACCTCGTGGCGGTCGATGTTCCGGAAGTGCTCGGTTCCCGGCACGCGCCCGACGATGGCCATGTGAGGCCGACTCGATTGCCCCAGGTGCAGGCCCAAAGCAACGAGCACGCCACAGCTAATGCCCAGCTCCACCCCCAGCGTCAGCACTCCAAGGATGGTGGCTGCCATGGCCGCAAAATCCTGGGGCGATTGGCGCAGAGTGCGCACCATGGCCGGCACGTCGATGAGGGAAATAACGGCAATGATGATCGTGGCCGCCAGCACGGCCTTGGGCAGATCGTGGAACAGGGGCGTGAGGAAGGCCGCCGTGAGGGCCATAAAGCCCGCCGTGAGCACCCCGGCAAAGGGGGTCACCGCGCCGGCATCGAAGTTCACCACGGAGCGGGTGAAGCCACCGGTCACGGGGAAGCCCCCGGCGAGCCCCGCTGCCACATTCGCCGCCCCCAGGCCAAGCAGCTCCTGGTTGGGGAAAATCTGCTGGCGCCGGCGCATGGCCAGGGACTGGGCCACGGAAATGGACTCCACGAAGCCCACGAGGGACAGGAGCACCGCTGCGGGCAAAAGCCGCAGCGCGAGATCAAGGCTCGGCAGCGCCAGCTCCAAAGCTGGAAGGCCCCGGGGCACTACCCCCACCACGGCTACCCCGGCTTCAATGAGGTCAAAGGCGCCGACGGCCCAAATGCTGAGCACGACCGCGACCACGGGCCCCCCGCGGGTGATATAGGTGGCCAGCTGGGCACTGACGCCTAGGCGTTTTAGCAAGGGGGCGAGGCGGCTGCGCGCGAATAGCAGCAGCGCCATGGTGGCGAAGCCGACGACCGCCGTGGGGCCATGCACCTGATCAAGCTGGCCCAGGAGGCGGGCTAGGCGCTCCACCACGTTATGCCCGCCGCCGGGGAGGGCCAGCACCGCGCTCAGCTGGCTTAGGGCAATGAGCACCCCGGAGGCCGCCACGAAGCCCGTAATCACCGCGTGACTTAGGAAGTTGGCGATGAAGCCCAGGCGCAGCACCCCGAGGAGCAGAAGAAAGCCCCCGGACAGCAGCGCCAAGGTCATGGCGGCCAGGGCGTAGCTTTCCCCTTCCCCCACCACGGCGCCGAGGGCGCTGGCGGTCATAAGGGAGAGCACGGCCACGGGGCCCACGGCGAGCACCCGAGAGGACCCAAGCACGGCGTAGACCACTAGGGGCAGCATGCTGGCGTAGAGCCCGGCCTCCGGCGGCAGGCCCGCCAGGAGCGCGTAGGCCAGGGACTGGGGAATGAGCATGATCGTCACAATCACGCTCGCGAGAAGATCGTCCCCGAAGTCCTTTCGACTATAAGTCGACAGCCACTGCCACGCCGGCACCTTCGCCCAAAGCCCGTTCATCGCATCAAGCGCCTAGGCGATCCGGCGCTCGGGCTGGGCAAAGAGCTCGTGCCCCTTCAGCATCAAATCCCAATAGATGTAGGGCATGAGATACCGCTTCAGAATCCATTGGCTGAGGCGGGGAACCGCCGGCTCAATGGGGAAGGTGGGCAAAAGCTTTCCGCCGTAGCCAAACTCCGCCAGCACCACGCGTCCCGCCTCTACGGTAAGGGGACAAGCGCCGTAGCCATCGTAGGCCATGGGTAGGGGGCGACCATCGAGGGCCGCCAGCAGATTCTCCGCCACCGTGGGCGCGTGCTTACGCGCCGCCGCCATGGTTTTTGCGTTGCTCGTGCCCACCACGTCGCCGGCACCAAAGACGTTGCCAAACTGGGGGTGGACTAGGGTTTCCGGATCCACCGCAAGCCACCCAGCCTCATCGGCGAGGGGGCTTTCCGCAATAAAGGCCGGGGCCTTTTGCGGCGGCACGAAGTGCAGAAAATCAAAGCTGACTTCCTGCATCTCCACAGACCCGTCGCCCAGAACCTTCTTGAACTGGGCGACCTTTGCCGGTCCGTCGATAGCCGTGAGCGTCGAGGAGAAACAGAGCTCTGCGCCGTAGCGCTTCATGTAGCCTTCGAGGGTGGGCACGAAGTGGGCAACGCCGAAGAGCACGCCCCCGGTATTGTGGAACTGCACGTTGATGTCGTTCAGGACCCCCGCCTTCCGCCAGCGATCGCAGGCAAGGTAGAGCGCCTTCTGCGGCGCCCCCGCGCACTTGATGGGCATGGCCGGCTGGGTGAAGAGGGCCCGACCACTACGCAGGCCTTGAATTTGGCTCCAAGTGTAAGGCGCATGCGCCGGCGAGTAATTACAGCACACGCCGTTCTTACCCAGCGCCGCCCGGGCGCCCTCAATGCCGTCCCAATCCAGCGTAAGCCCCGGGGCGACTACGAGGGCGCGATAGCTCAGGACGCGCCCATCTTCGAGGTGCACTTCGTTGCTTTCCGGCTTAAAGGTGGCCGCCGCGCCCTTCACCCAGGTGACGCCGTCGGGGATCAGGTCCCCTTCCTGGCGGGTGATTTTCGTCGGATCAAAGTGCCCCGTGCCCACGAGGGTGAGCCCGGGCTGGTAGTGGTGCGCCTCGGACGGCTCCACCACGGCAATGGAGAGATTGTTGCGGCGCTTCATGAGACTGGCCGCGGTGCCGAGACCGGCGGAACCTCCGCCCACGATGACCACATCGAAGGCTTCGGGCGTTCTCGCGGAAACCACCGGCGCTGCCGCCCTGGGCGCCAGCGCCGCAAGGGCTTCAGCCACGGGGGTCAGATCATGGCCGGCACCCTGGGCCTGAGCGAGAATAGCGTCTACGGAAAGGCCCTGGGCACGCTTTAGATGGGCCCAGGCAACGGCGACCCGGCGCCCGCTGCGGCAGTAGGCGAGGACTTCCGGGGCGTCCCCTTCACTGAAGCGCCCTTCCAGATTCGCGAGCGCCGACAGGGCAACCTCGTTAATATCGAGGCCGCGAATAGGGGCGGAAATGAACTCCAACCCGAGGGTTTCCGCTTCTCCGCGAAGCACCTCCGTGGAGGCGTATTCGCCCTCTTCGTCATCGGGACGCAGGCACAGCAGCACCTTGATGCCCTGCGCTGGCAGCGCCTTTAAATCTTCGGCGGTTAGCTGCCCAGCCACCAAGAAGGTTGAATCGAGTGCGGCGTAGCTCATGGGTCCCCCCCCTCGCCTTTATTAAAAGGCGTTCAACGGTATTTTAAGATAGCGCATGCCGTTAGCTTCCGCCGGCGGCAGAGCCCCAGCCCGCATGTTCACCTGCACGGAAGGCAAGATGAGCACGGGCATGGACAGGGTCGCGTCCCGCTCCGTGCGCATGGTGACGAAGCTGGCTTCATCGACGCCCTCATGCACGTGAATATTGCTTGCCCGCTCCGCGGCGACGGAGGTTTCCAGCTGGAGCTCCCGCCCCCCGGGAAGGTAGTCGTGGCAAAGGAAAATCCGCGTTTCCGGGGGGAAGGCCAGGAGCTTCTTCACCGATTGGAAGAGCACCTGGGCATCACCCCCGGGGAAGTCGCAGCGGGCCGTGCCGTAATCCGGGGCAAAGAGCGTATCCCCGACGAAGAGCGCATCGCCCACGGCATAGCTCACGCAGGCCGGCGTGTGCCCCGGCGTGTGAAGCACCCGGCAGGCCAGCTCACCGATGGAAAACTCCGCCCCGTCATCGAAGAGCACGTCGAACTGGCTGCCATCGGTGGGGAAGCTGTCTTCGACGTTGAAGAGCCCCTTGAAGACGCCCTGAACCACGGTGACCGCCGAGCCAATGGCCGTTTTCCCGCCCAGGGCCTCCTGAAGATAGGGGGCGGCGGAGAGGTGATCGGCGTGGACGTGGGTTTCTAAGATCCAATCGACGGTGAGCCCTTCCCCGCGCACCCAGGCGATGAGCGCATCGGCGGAGGCTGTGGAGGTCATACCCGATTTGGGATCGTAATCGAGGACGCAATCCACAATGGCGCAGCGCTTGGACCCCTCGTCGATCACCACGTGGGTTCCCGTGTAGGTGTCCGGATCGAAGAACGACACCACGCGCGGTGCGTGGCCCTGACTTTCAATAGGTTTCATGGCGAGGCTCTCTCCTGTGCACCCTTTCTTCGCCTAAGCATCAACCAAGGGGTTAGGAGGTTCAACTTTTTGGCTATAACGTTATTCTATAAAAAGATATAAAGAAACAACCGATGGCTATCAGAAGGATTCCCGAAGAGTGACGGACACGAGCCAATCGTCCACATTCTCCCCGCCCCGGCGCAGAGGCACGGCAAAGTCCAGGTGGAGAATGGAGTCCGTGGGCGCTCGGTCGGAGGTCAGGCGCAGCCCCACGCCCACGTTGGCCAGGGTGCCTTCCGTGTCGGAGTTCGGATCCTGGGAAAACCAAGCGCGTCCCGCGTCAAAGAACAGCGCTGCGCCGTAGCGAAAAAGCTCAAAGGGATGGGCGGAGGAAAACCACCGCTCCTCAAGCCGTAGGCGAAGGCGCCGATCCCCCGCCTGATAGCGCTGCGGGTAGGCGCGTAAGCCGCTATTCCCGCCGAGCAGCACCTGTCGCTCCCCGGTCAAGCCCCGAGTCCACAGCCCGTCCACGCTGGCATAAAAGGCGAAGGCGGAACTTTGCCGGTAAAAGGCTTCGAACTGCCCGGAGGCCACCCAGTTTTCCGCTTCCTCATCGGCGAAGCGCCACCAGCCCTCAAAATTGAGTCCGCCGCGCACCAGCCAACGCTCGCCTAAGCGAGCCGCATCCTGCACATCAAGTACCAGACGGGCCCGATCCCCGCCCCGGGCCAGGGCACGGGGCGCTAGCCCCAGGGTGACGCCCCAGCGGCGCCCAAGGTAGACGTCCTCCGTCAGCGCCACAAAGTTCAGATTCACCGAGGCGTCCCAGTCATCCTCCAGGGCTTCGAAGCGAAGGAAAGGATAGGCGAAGCGCCGCGTTTCCGGGACCGGGCCCTGCTCGTCCCCAAGGAAGGCGGGAAAGAAATCATGGCTCTCGAAGGCGGCGCCGACGGTCCAGCGAGCCACCTGCCCCTCCTGCACCCCCGTGGATCGAGAAAGGAACAGCTCTCCACCCTGCTGCCGCCAGCCCAAGTTCGCAATGCGATCGCCGCGATCAAAAAGGGGCTGCACCCGGGTGCTCTGACTCAGGCGCCCCCCGGCACTGCGGCGATCGTCGAAGCTGCGATAGGGCCGCACGAGCGCCAGGCCCTGCCCGTCGCCATCGTCGTTATCAGCCGCACTGAAGGCTAGGGTCCAGGGCGTACCCCGGAAAAAGGGATCGTTGTAGAACGCCGCGACGCCGCTGCGGTCCACGCCGTTCTCGTAGTAAAGCCCGAGGGTTTCGCCCCGGCCGAGGAGATTCACATCCTTCAGCCCGAGGGACAGGCTGCTCTCGCCGCCGGTGCGGTTGACGTCCCCCGTGGGCACAAGGGACCACACATCCCGGGTGACCACGGCCACATCCACCCGATCCCCGCAGCGCTGCGTGGGCACCACCCGCGCGTCATAGGCCCAGGACCGGGTGCGCAGAAGCCGCTCCGCTTCCCGGAGGCGCTCGGCGATATAGGGACCCTCCTCCTCGAAGGTGAGCAGTTCCCGCAAGGCCTGGGGCCGGGTCAGCAGATGCAGACGATTGACAAGGCGGTAGAGGGGCGCGTTCTCCTCGGGAAGGCTCTCATCGAATATGGGCAGGCGCCGGAACGTCACTTCGCCGATGCGCGTGTTCTCGGGAAGGACGGGGGCCGCCCCCCCGGGAATGCTGCGAACGTCTTCC
>JADHNT010000110.1 GCA_016779385.1 Pseudomonadales bacterium | reverse complement strand
CCCGCCTCGGGGTCCGCGGTGATCGCACCCTTTTGAAGGGCGGCGACGTGAGCGTTCAAGCGGGCGCGGTAGGCTGCCCCCGTTCCGGCCTCGGGGCAGAGCAGGAAGGCCGTGCCAAGTTGCACCGCATCGGCACCGGCGCTGAGCAAGGCCCGGAGGTCCTGGCCGGTCATAACGCCGCCTGCGGCAATAAGGGGCCGTTCGCTAAGGGGGCGAAGCTTGGCGAGAAGCGCTGCGGTGCCGAGCCCTTTGTCTCCTCCGGAAAAGAAGGTGCTGCGATGTCCCCCCGCCTCTAGGCCCTGGGCGATCAGGCCGCCCACCCCCGCATCCAGCGCCGCCTGGCCATCCTCTGCGCAGGTGACGCTTACGAGGGTTAGGATGTCGGCGCGATGGAGGGCCCTTAGTTGCTCCTCCCGAGGCAGTCCAAAGTGAAAGCTGACCACCTCAGGCCTGGCCTCGAGCAGCACGGCAAGCATGGCGTCGTCCTCCTGAAAGGGGACGTAGGGCGGCGTCAGGGCTTCCGGTGGCGCAGCATCCCGATCCCTAAAGGCCCCTTCGAAGTGCTGGATCCAGGCCCGCTCCCCGCTGGCATCTCGCGCCGGGGCCGGGTGGCAGAACCCGTTGGCATGGAGGCGCCGGGCCCCGAGGGCGCGCGCCTCGGAAAGCTGGGCTTTCGCGCCTTCGGCGGTGCTCGCCCCCAGGCCCAGGGCCCCAAGGCCGCCGGCGCGGGACACGGCGGCGGCCAGGGCGGGGGTGCTTACGCCCGCCATGGGGGCCTGGAAAATTGGGTAGGGAAGGCCGAGGGCGGCGAGGTCAGCGTGCATGGGCGGGGCCTTTCGTCAGGGTTTCTTTACAGCCTTGGGAGAGTGCCGTAGCGTCCTAGGGAAAGAAAGGCGACCGCTAAGCGGCAAAGGGGCACGGGCTATGGAGGGTGGCGTCGCACGGCTAAAGGCGATTCCCACGGTGGATTGGCGGGATGTGGAGCGGGATCGGCAGAAATTTCTCGCCGATCTGCGCTTTGCCCTCGCGGAATGTGGCTTCATGATTCTGACCCACGCCCCGGGGCTCGATGACGACTTCCAGCAGCGGGCCTTTCGGGAGGTTCGGGCCTTCTTTGATGCCCCCCGGGACTTCAAAAAAACGGCCCACATCGCCAATAGCCCCTATTTTCGTGGCTATACGGTCCCCACCCCGGCGGATCGGGGCCACGGGCAGGTCATCGAGAACTTTCAGTATGGCTTTGAGCAGGCGCCCCTGTGCGCCCATGACGATCCCTCCGTTCCCCTATTTAAGCGCCTTTTCCAGGGGCCAAACACATGGCCCGATGCCGACACCTTGCCCGGCTTTCGGCCCCTAATTGAGGACTTAAACGACTGCTACCATCGCCTAACGCTTGAGCTTGGAGCGCTCATCACCGAGTCCCTCGGGGAAGACCCGGCGGAATTTTTCCGCTACTTCGATCCGGAGGAGCCCTACCTCGCGGCGAGCCTGAACCACAACTACGCCCTGGACGTTTTCACGCCCGATGCGGAAGCGGAGGTGCGGGCGGCCTACGACCGCTTCGATGCGCAGAACGTCGGGACCCATATCGATGGGCCGCCCTTTGTGGCGCTGCTGATCAACGATCGCCCGGGGCTTCAGGTGGTGGCGGGGGAGGGGCGCTGGCTTGACGCGCCGGTCACCTGTCGTACAGCGCAAGGGGATTACGACGTTCCCGTGATTCCCGGCGCCGTAATCGTCAATACCGGGGGGACGCTTATGCACCTTAGCGGAGGGCGCTACGGCGCCACCCTCCATCGGGTGAACACCACCTTGATTCCCCGGGGGGAAACGCGGGTGTCCATGCCCTATTTTCTTCTGCCGAAGATGGAGGGGGATCTCATTCCCTTTGGGGCGACGGAAGCACCGCTCCAGGGAGCCGCCGGTTATCACGCAGGGCGGGATCGGGGCGCTAATGCCTGCGTCAATCGCATGGGGACCTTCCCCATGGTGACGCGGCGCTGGTGGCCGGAAGAGTTTGAGGTTTTGAAGGCCCAGCAAGCGGCGGAGGTGGAGGCGGAAACGCAAGCCGCCTTCGCCCTGGCCGCGGAGCGGGGCGCCCGTACCCGGTCGTCGACCGCCGCGTCGTGAGCGAAGAGTCCCGGGCCCCGGCCACGGAAGCCTACCTCTGGGGTTACCCCCTGCTCTCCATCCAGCGCACGCGAAAGCTGCTCTGCTCGCGCACGCCCCCGGGGGTCTTTAAGGCCATCCCCACCTTGGCAACGCCCCGGGATCGGGCCGTGGTCGTCCCCAATAACGACACCCTTTATGCGTCGGGCTGGTACGACCTTCGCCAGGGCGACCTTGAGATCACCGTGCCGCCCATGGATCACCCCGGGCGCTATTGGAACATGATGGTCGTGGATGCCTACACGCGGGTTTCCTACCTCCGCCGCGCGGATTACGGCGTGGACGGGCTCAGAGCCCGGGTCACCTGGGATCCCGAGGGACGGGAGGGGGAGGTGGGCGACGGCGTGCTTCGCTGCGCCACCCCCACAGCGTGGGTGATCGGCCGCGTGCTGGTGGAAAGCCCGGAGGACCTCCCCCGGGCTCAGGCCCTGCAGCAGGGCTTCGTCGTTCGGGCGCCGAAAAATCACCCGTCGAGCCTCACGGCGCGCGGCGGCCGCCCCACGGCCCTCGCGAAAACGGGGGCTGACTTTTTTCGAGAGCTTGCCGAAGCCGTGCAGGCCGATCCTCCGGCGCCGTGCCACCCTGGCCTCAGTCCGGAAGCCAAGGCGCTCCTGGCTGGGCAGGGAGACGCCTCCCCCGCGGCCCTTGAGGCGGGCATCGCGGCTGGGGAGGCTCTGCTGAAAACCGGGCAGGGTAAGGATGCGCGAGTGATGAATGGCTGGCGCTCCGGGCGTGCCGCAGGGGGACCCGGGCAGGACATTTTTAAGCGCGCCCTCGGGGCGAAGTTCGGCCTTGGGGGGCACTACGCCTATGAGAACCGGTCTTACACGGCGGTGCATGACGCTCGGGGGAAGCCCTTAGACGGTCGTCGTCCTCTCCAGCTTTCGTTTCCTGCCGGCGGCTTTCCGCCCTGCACGGGATTCTGGTCGCTGACGGCTTATGGAGCCGATCTCTACCTGGTGGACAATGAGATCGAGCGCTACTCCCTAAGCGACCGGACCCCAGGACTGCGTTATGACGCGGCGGGCGGTCTCACCGTGCAGCTCTCTGCGACGCGACCGCCCGGCGAGCAAAACTGGTTGCCCGTCCCGGAAGGCCCCTACCTGCTAGGGCTGCGGGTGTATGAAGGACTGCCAACGGTGGTGGACTGCGAATGGTTTCCTCCTGATCTCAAGCCGAAGGAACCCTAGAGTCATGGCGCAAAAGCCCAATGTGCTCTTCATCATCACGGATCAGCAGCGCGCCGATCACGTGGGCTTCATGGGGCACCCGAGCCTGCGCACGCCTCACCTGGATGCGCTGGCGGCCCAGGGCAGGGTCTTTCGCAATGCGTGGGTGGCCAATCCCGTGTGCATGCCCAATCGCTGTTCCATCATGACCGGGCGCCTGCCGACGGCGCATAGCGTGATCTTTAACGACCGGTCCCTGCCTTGGAATGCGAACACCTTCGTCCGCCAGTTTCGCGCCGCCGGCTATCGCACGGCGCTCCTGGGAAAATCCCACCTCCAGCACGGGCAAAGCCGGAACGCGGTGATGCCCTATGCGGGGGAAGGCCCGGAGGGCGATCCCTTTCCTCCAGGCTGGAACGCCATTGAGGACGAGGAGCGCTACTGGGAAGATCCGATTCCTGCCCCGGAGGATTTTTACGGCTTTGAGCACCTGGCCCTGTCCATCGACCACGGGGCGCGCATGTCGGGCCATCATCTGCGCTGGGCGCTGAGCCAGGGGGCGGATCGGCCCAGCCTTGTGCACGACTACGATGCCGACGCTCCCGGGGCCCATCGAAGCCCGCATTGGTGGCAAATCTACCAGCCTCCTTATGGGGAGGAACTGCATTCCACGCACTTCGTCGCCGAGGAAACCATGGCGGTGATTCGGGAAGGGGCGGAGCGGGGCAAGCCTTGGTTAGCCTTTTGCTCCTTTCCCGATCCTCACCATCCCCTGACGCCACCAGGGGATTGGTTCTTTCGCCATCGCCCCGAGGACGTGACCCTACCGGCCTCCCGCTTTGATGATCTGGCGGAGGCGCCGGCGCACCTGCGTCACCTGGCCAGTATTCATCCAAAGGATCAGCGCACCTGGGTCGCGCCCTGCGGCTACGGCGATGACGCTCTGTTGGCGGAGGCCCTCGCGGCCACCTACGGCATGATCGAAATGATTGATGATCGGGTAGGGCAGATCCTCGCCTGCCTCGAGGCCACGGGGCAGGCGGAGAACACCATTGTGGTCTTAACCTCCGATCACGGGGACATGATGGGGGACCACGGTCTGTTCCTGAAGGGCTTCATGCACTACCGGGGCACACTCCAGGTGCCCCTGGTGATTCGAGCGCCGGGGGTGGTGCCGGGGGCCACCGAGGCCCTGGCCTCGAGCCTTGATCTCGCCCAGACGCTCCTCGAGTTGTGTGACCTAAACGCCTACGAGGGCATGCAAGGTCACAGCCTGGTGCCGCTGCTAGAGGATGGGCAGCAGGCCGTGCGCGCCCACGTTTTGGTAGAGGATGACGTCGCCCCCATCGTGGCCCGGCGCACGCCCATTCCTGGAAAAACCCGCACCCTCATTACGGAGCGCTATCGCTATACCCGAAACTCCAAGGGGGAGGAGCAGCTCTTTGACCTGCAGGCGGACCCGGATGAGATGACCGATTTGGCCCGCCGAGATCCGGCCCTTCGGGCATCCCTGCTAGAACAGCTCACCGATGCGCTCCTGGCCGCCGATGATGCGGCCCGGAACACCCCGGTGCGCGGCTAGGTCCAAAGGCAGAGCACGCGCATTTCCACACTGGCGCGCCGCGCCGTGCCTGGGGCGATGGCTGGGTCGAGAAAGGCGCTATGAGGCGTCCAGAAGGCCTCCCCGCGCTCGGCTAGGGCGCTGTCGTAGGTGCGGAAAAGCAGCGTTTCCTCCACGCCCATGCCCGGGAAGGTAAACCAGCGATGGGCGTCGGCGCGATCGCCCCGCACCCCAAAGGTTTCGAAGCCGAAGCTGCCGCCCCCGTAGCTCTCCACCCAGCTGCGCTCCAGGTCCTGCTCCGGCACGGTGGTGGCATCGCAAATGGCCAGGGGCGCGTCGGCGCGCTCCGGGCCCACGTTGCGCCAGAATTGCAGCACCAGGCGTCGAGAAGCCGTGCGCACGCAATCTTCCGGGAGCCCTTCGGACGCCAGGAGCGGGCCCAGGAATGTCTGGTAGGTGCGCTCCGGGTCCCCAATCATGCGGCCGTAGTCCTCCGTGAAATCGGAGTGGACGAAGTGAATGGGGGCGTAATCCGCCACCGCGTCCGCCATGGCGGGATTGCGAAGGATGGCCGGGTAGGGCAGGGCATGGGTGCAGCCCGTGAGGGCCTGGGCCGTTTCCGCAATCTCCCGGCGGTGAAGCTGGTCAATGGCATGCTCGTCGGTCCAGTCCGTCACCGAAGAGCGATGGCGGTAGAGGGCGAAGCCTCGCCGAGTCCAGCCAGCGTCGTCGTCTAGGCGGGCGGCGGTGAGGGTTAGGGTCGGATCGGCCCGGCCATCCTCAATGGTCACCGCGATGTTCTCGCCGAGATAATTCATTTCTGCCTGGCAGGCGATGGCTCGGTGCTCCCCCATAATTTTGCTCCCCAGCGTATGGCTCACCCCGGGAGCCTAGCGCGCTCCTAAGACTATTCCAAAGGGTTCTTTAGGAGGGCGGGGAAGGGATGCTAGGGTCTGCGGCCCTGAGATCTTGGCGATCACAATTCGGCAGCAAAAAGGCGCAGCTCATGAAACCGGAAACCTTGGCATTACACGCAGGCTACGACGGAGACCCCACCACCCACGCAGCTACGGCGCCCATTTACCAGACCACCTCCTACACCTTCGATGATACGAAGCACGGCGCTGACCTGTTCAATCTGGCCGTTCCCGGGAACATCTATACCCGAATTACGAACCCCACCAACGCCGTGCTCGAGGCTCGGGTGGCAGCGCTGGAAGGGGGCGTGGGGGCGCTTGCCCTGGCGTCGGGGATGGCGGCCATTCGCTATGCCATCGAAGCGATCGCTGGGGTGGGGGACAACATTGTTTCCCTAAGCCAGCTCTACGGCGGCACCTACAATCT
>JADHNT010000027.1 GCA_016779385.1 Pseudomonadales bacterium | reverse complement strand
CGGAGTGCTCCATGAGAACGCAAAAACGCAATACGAAAGCGCGCGCATGGCACCAAGGCTACCGCGCCGGCGTGCGCGGCCGTCCCCGTAGCCAATGCCCCCGCGGCGCCCTGGGCCTACGCAGCCAGTGGCTTGAAGGATGGCTTCTGGGGGCCGAGGAACGCGCCACTGGCACCCTCGCCCTGTTTGGTTTGCACAAACCCCGCTAGCGGTCACGGCGCGGGCGCGGCCAAAGCCCGCGCCACCCGGGATACAATCCCGGGCCCCTCGTAGATCAAACCCGTATACAGCTTCACCAGCTGCGCTCCAGCCGCCACCATGGCCCGGGCGCGGTCCGGGTGATCGATCCCCCCCACCCCAATCAGCGGATAGGCGGGGCCGAGCTCTGCCCGAAGCAAGGCCATGACCTCAAGGGCCCGTGCATGGGCTGGGGCACCCGATAAGCCCCCCGCCTCTTCCCCATGAGGAAGATGCTCGACAGCCGAGCGGCTCAGCGTCGTATTGCACGCAATCAGCCCATCAACGCCCTGCTCCGCCGCTTGTGCTGCCAAGCCCTTTAAATCGTCATCGTGGAGATCGGGGGCGATCTTGATCACCAGGGGGGCGCGCCGTCCTTCCCGGTCGGCCAAGGCCTCTCGAGTGTAACTGAGGGCCGTCAGAAGCTCGGCAAAAGCATCGCCCTGCTGCAAATCTCTTAGCCCCGGCGTATTCGGAGACGAAAGATTAACCGCGACGTAATCGGCGTGACGATGTACCGCCTGCAGCGCCAGGGTGTAATCGTCCGCGGCACGCTCCGCAGGGGTCACCTTGTTTTTACCGATATTAATACCCAGCACGCCGCGATAGCGGCGGCGCCGAACCCGGCGCAGGAAGGGCTCGAGCCCCTCATTATTGAAACCCATGCGATTGATGAGCGCAGCCGCCTCCGGGAGGCGAAACATCCGCGGCTTCGGATTCCCTGGCTGGGCCAGGGGCGTCACCGTTCCCAGCTCCAGGAAACCAAAGCCCAGGGCGCCGAGGGCTTCAAAGGCGCGCGCGTCCTTATCTAGCCCAGCGGCGAGGCCGACGCGATTGGGAAAGGTAAGACCCAGGCAATGAAGGGGATCGGCCACCGGTGCCGGCGCCAAGGTATCCAGCTGAAGGCCGCTTGCCGCCGCCAGCAGGCCCAGCGTGAGGTCGTGACTGGTTTCCGGAGCCAGGCGAAAAAGCCAGGGGCGTAAGAGCGCGTACACAGCGTATCCATGGAAAAATTCGATTCGCCATTGTAGCCCTTCCCCCTTTCCAATGCCGAGCATTTATGAGGCGCCCCCCGGAAGCCGGAGCTGCGTTAGACTGCGCAGCGGTTTTATTCATGCATTGGAAAAAGGGGAACGGGCCATGGCCCAAAGGGACGCCCTGCTGGCGCTGCGAAGCTGGCTCAATGATCGCATTTTGGGGCAAGAGGCCCTAGTGGAAAGGCTACTCATCGCCCTCCTGTCTGATGGCCACCTTTTGGTGGAAGGCGCCCCTGGGCTCGCCAAAACTCGAGCCATTAAGGATCTTGCCCTGGGGGTGGAGGGCAGCTTCCATCGCATTCAGTTCACCCCCGATCTCCTCCCTTCCGACGTAACGGGAACGGATATCTTCTCGCCGGAAACGGGGCAGTTCTCCTTTCAAGAAGGACCGATCTTTCACAACCTCGTGCTCGCCGACGAAATCAATCGTGCCCCGGCGAAGGTTCAGTCGGCTTTGCTCGAAGCGATGGCGGAGGGGCAGGTGAGCGTGGGCCGGCGTAGCCTTGCCCTTCCCGAGCTCTTCCTGGTCATGGCGACGCAGAACCCCATCGAGCAAGAAGGCACCTACCCCCTACCCGAGGCTCAGCTGGATCGCTTCCTGCTGAACGTGCTCGTGGCCTACCCCGACGCGGAAACGGAGCAGCGCATTCTCGCGCTGGTCCGGGCCGAAGCCCAGGCATCGGCGAGCCAGACGCCGCCGGCGCCCCTTTCTCAGGCGAACCTCTTCGCCGCCCGGCAAGCCGTCCTGTCCCTGCACATGGACCCCGCCGTGGAGACCTACCTCGTGCAGCTGATCCTGGCCACGCGAAATCCCGCGCGCTGGGGAGACGACCTCGCCCGGTGGATTGAGTACGGCGCCTCCCCCCGCGGCACCCTGGCGCTCGATCGTTGCGCCCGGGCCCGGGCCTGGCTTGAGGGCCGGGACTTTGTCACGCCGGAGGACATTCAAGCGCTTGTCCACGACGTGCTTCGGCACCGCGTACTCGTGTCCTTCGAGGCCCAGGCCCAGGGCATCAGCACGGACCACGTCCTGGACGAGCTACTGGCTCGGGTGCCGGTCGCCTAAGCATGCGCGGCGCTGTTCCAACGCTGCCGGAGCTTCTCGCCCTCCGAGCCGCTGCCGCTCGCCTCGTATGGACGCCTCCACGAACGGTGCGCGCCGGTGGCGCGGGGCAACGCAGCTCCCGCTTTCGCGGCCGGGGCATCGATTTTGCCGAGACCCGGGCCTATCAGCCCGGCGATGACATTCGCCACATCGATTGGCGCGTCACCGCGCGCACGGGACGGGTACACACCAAAGTTTTTCACGAAGAGCGGGAGCGGCCCATCTTGCTCCTCGCCGATCTCGGGCCCCAAACCTTCTTTGGCACACGCCAGCGCCTGAAATCCTTGGCCATTGCGGAGCTCACCACCCTGCTCCTCTGGCGCGCCTATGACGACGGAGACCGGGTCGGCGCCCTGCTGCGCACGGCTACGGGGCTCGAGGCCCTTCGCCCTCGAAAAACGCAACAGAGCGTGCTGCGGATCCAGAACCAGCTTCGGGAGGGCTGCGAAGTCCTCGCGGAGCGCTACGGGGCAAGCCCTCGCGCTGCGGCCCGCCCAGCCCCGGGCCCGGTGGAAGGCCTTAACGCCGCGCTTCAGGAACTTCTCAAGGTGGTCCGCCCCGGGACCACGGTGATCGTCGTCAGCGACTTTGCCGATGGCTTAGACCCCTTTCCCCAGGTCCTGGAGCAGCTAGGCCGGCTCGGACAGCAGGCCCAGGTCCACGGCATTTTGGTAAGCGATCCCTTCGAGCGGGCGGCGCCCCCAGCGGGGCGCTATCCCTTAAGCGATGGTCGCCGGCGGACGACCCTCGACCTCGCCGGGCGGGAAGCCGCCGCGCGCTGGACCGAGCGCTATGAGGCGCGGCGAGATGCGCTCGCGGCCCAGCTGCAAAGCCAGGAGGGGCTTCTGCTGGAATGCTCTACGGACGGGGATTTCCTCCAGGATCTTGGGCGGTGGCTACGATGATGCGCGGGCCCCTACGCCGTGCTGCGGCCCTAGCCCTTGCTGCGCCCCCGCCCCTGTGGGCCGCGCCGGCGCCGGGGGATTTGATCGTTTTAAACGGCCTTGCGGATATCGCCGAGCCCCCGGAGCCCAGCGCCTGGCCCCCAAATTTTTGGGTCCTCGGGCTTATCCTCGCCGGGCTAGGCCTCACCACCCTGATCCTTTACCGCCTCCGGCAGCGCCATCTGCGGCGCCGCCCCCACCGGGCGGCCCTCGCGGAGCTCGCCGACTGGGAACGGGCCGCCCCGAGCCGCAGCGCTGAGGACGCCGCCGCAACGCTGACCGCCCTCCTTCGCCGCGTAGCCTTGCTGCACTATCCTCGGGATCGGGTCGCACCGCTCAGTGGAACGGCCTTCGCCGCGTTCCTTGACGAGGCGATGGCAACGCCCACCTTCACCCAAAGCCCCGCCGCGCACATCCTTGGCGATGCGCGCTACGGGGCTCGGGCTGCGGCGCCTCTCGACTGCGGCCGAGAGCTCGCCCAGGCTGCGCGACGCTGGCTCGACGCCCATCGTGATGGAGCGCCTCGCCGTGTTTGAGTTCGTCGCGCCCTACTGGGCCCTGCTGGCGCCCCTCCCTTGGCTTCTGCGCCGCCTGCTTCCGCCCCGCAGCTCCGATGATGCGGCGCTCCGGGTTCCTACCCTCGATCCCTTCGCCCCTTTCCTCGAGCGCCACGGGTCCGGCGACCTCCGCCGGCGCCTACGCCTGGCGGCACTCTGGGCGCTATGGCTGGCCCTTCTCACCGCCGCGGCCCGGCCCGAACACTTTGGGGAGCCCGTCAGCGTCCCCGTGACCGGCCGCGACCTGTTGCTGGCCGTGGACATCTCCGGATCCATGAATCGGGAGGACATGGTACTCGAGGGACGGAAGGCTACGCGCCTCATGGTGGTGAAGGATGTCCTGGAGGCCTTTCTTGCTCGCCGGGAAGGGGATCGGCTAGGGCTGGTTCTCTTTGGTTCCGGCGCCTACCTGCAGGCGCCCCTCACCTTCGATCGCACCACGGTGAATGCGCTGCTCCAGGAAACGCCCCTGGGCATCGCCGGGGGAAAAACCGCCATCGGAGACGCTATTGGTCTCGCGGTGAAACACCTGCGGGACCGGCCCGCGGAAAACCGTGTCCTCATCCTCCTTACGGACGGCGCCAATAACGTCGGCGAGGTCAGCCCGGAGAAAGCAGCGGAGCTCGCCGCCCAGGCGGGGGTGCGGATCTACACCGTGGGGGTCGGCGCGGAGGTCATGGAAGCCCCCGGTTGGTTTGGCGGCGCCTTTGGCCGCGCCACCATGAACCCGTCGGCGGATCTCGATGAAGACACGCTGACGCGCATCGCCGAGCAAACCGGCGGCCGCTACTTCCGGGCGCGGAATACGGAAGAGCTCGCGGAGATTTACCGAACCCTTGACGCCCTTGAGCCCGTGCCGGCGCCGGATGAAGTGTTCCGCCCAGTGACCGCCCTGTTTTACTGGCCCCTCGGCGTTGCGCTGGGCCTGAGCATGCTCCTGGCCCTCGCCATCGCCAGGCCCCGGCGGGAGGGGGCGCCATGATGGAATGGCACCTGCTTCGGCCCGAACTCCTATGGCTCCTTCTGCCCCTAGCGGGGCTCTGGGCCCTCCTGCTAAGAAAGCAGCGACAGCAGGGACGCTGGCACCAGCTCCTGGATCCGGTCCTCGCGCCCTATCTTGTCGAAGGCTTCGAGCGTCCTCGTGGCCAAGGCCGGCTTACCCTCCTTGCCCTGGCCTGGCTCCTTGCGGTCCTCGCGCTGGCGGGGCCTAGCCTCGAGCGCCAGCCCCAACCGGTCGGCCAGGGGGATGATGCCCTGGTGCTGGTGCTGGATCTTTCCCTGTCCATGTACGCCGAGGACCTGCCCCCCTCTCGCCTGCTCCGCGCCCGCCTGAAAATCGAGGACGTCCTCGCTGGTCGCCGCGATGGGCGTACGGCGCTGGTGGTCTATGCCGGCGATGCCCACACCGTGATCCCCCTCACGGACGATGGGCGCACCATTCTGAATCTTCTGCCCGCCCTTGAGCCGAGCATCATGCCCGTGCTCGGAAGCCGCCTTGGGCCAGCGCTGGGCCTTGCCAGCGAACTACTCGATGGCACCGCGCCGGGGGAAGGACGCATCCTTCTGCTGACCGATGGTCTAGGGGCTGAGCGTCCGGAAAGCGCGGCGGTGGAAAGCCGTTATCCCGTTTTTGTGCTCGGCCTTGGCACCGAGGCTGGCGCTCCCATTCCCCTGGCCCCCCTGGGCCGTTCGGGCTTTCTTGAGGAGGGCGGACGCCGAGTCCTGGCGCGCCTTGATAACGACGCCCTGGCCCGCCTGGCTCAGGCCACCGGCGGCAGCTATGCCCCCTTTGACCCCAGTGGCGCGGACCTCGCCGCCCTGGGGGCGGCGGAGCTGGCGCTGAGCGAAGCCGAGGCCTCCGACTCCTCTTTTGAACTATGGGTCGATTCCGGGCCCTGGCTTGTCTATCCCCTGCTGGTCTTCGCCCTCTTGGCCTTCCAGCGAGGGCGTCTTGCCGTTCTGCTCATGCTGCCCACCCTCGCGCTCGTGACGAACACCCCCGCGGAGGCAGCAGAGGCGCCCTGGTACCTGAACAAAGATCAGGCCGGACTCCACGCCCTGCGCCGGGGGGCGCCGGAAGCGGCCATCGCGCGCTTCGAGGATCCGCGCTGGCGTGCCACAGCCCTCTATCGCAACCAGGAATTCGATGCCGCCGCGGCCGCCTTCGCCGCCTTCGACGACCCCTTGGGCCACTACAACCGCGGCAACGCCCTGGCCAAGGCCGGGCACTACGAAGCGGCTCTTCAGGCCTATGATGAAGCCCTATCCCAAAATGCGACCCTAGTCGACGCGGCAAAGAATCGGGACCTAGTACAGCAGCTGCTCGATCGCGCCAAAGCCGATGCGCAGAACGAGCAAGGCAAGCAGAAGGATCAGCCCGAGCCCGGGGATAGCGACGCTGAGGCCGGGAACAACAGTGAAGAATCGGGACAGGAGGCCCCACCGGAAGAGCCCGGGGATGCCGGCGAAGGCGATGAGGCGGAGCCCGGAGACGATGCAAGCGATGGCGCCCAGGAGGACACCCCCGCCGCCGCGGAAACCCCGGGAGAACAAACCGCCGAAGCCACTCAAGCGGAAGAGGAAGCGGAGCAAGCCCTCGAGCAGTGGCTCCGCCGGGTGCGCGACGAGCCCGGCGCGCTCCTGAAGCGGAAGTTTCGCTACGAGACGGAGCGGCGCTACCGCCAAGGCCTGCCCCGGGCCCCGGAATCGGAGCAGCCCTGGTGAAGTCTCTGCTTTCCCTCGCTCTGCTAGTGCTGGCAACGCTTAGCGCCTCTGCCATGGCCGTGTTTGTCGCCGAAACGGACCGGGAGGTGATCGACGAAAACGACATCCTTCGCCTGACCCTGCGCATCGACGAACAGATTTTCATCGGCGAGCCAGACTTCGCCCCCCTAGAGCAAGACTTCACCATCATGAGCCAGCAGCGGGCCAGCCAGTTCACCTTGGTCAACGGCCAAACGGAATCGGAAACGAGCTGGACCCTCACCCTTCAGCCGAAGCGCCGGGGCACGCTACAGATTCCTGCCCTGGCCTTTAAGGGCCAGCAAACGGCGCCTCTGCGCGTGCGGGTGACAGCGCCATCGGCGGCGGCTCAGGAGGCCCTCCGAGCCTTGGTGTTTATGGAAAGCGCCGTCAGCACCGATAGCGCCTATGTGCAGGAGCAATTCACGCTCACCGTGTCCCTGTGGTATGCCGCGGGCGCCGTACTCTTCGGCGATTTTCCCCCGCCGCCCACCATTCCCAATGTGCTGGTCTACCCCCTCGGCGATGCGGAGCCCGGGCGACGGCAGCGGGATGGGCGCCGCTACAACACCATCACCCAGAGCTACGCGCTCATCCCCCAGCGCAGCGGCCTCCTGCGCCTACCGCCCCAGAGCTTTACCGGGGCCGTGCGCATTCCTGAGGGGGGCCGCACCCGGCGCAAGAACCTCCGAGCCCAAACGCCACGGCACGAGCTTTCAATCAAGCCCGTGCCCGCCGGCTGGCCCAACAGGGCCCCCTGGCTCCCGGCCAGAAACCTCACCCTAGAGGCGACCTATGCCCCGGCGCTGGCGAGCGCCCGGGTCGGAGTCCCCCTAGAGCAAACGCTTCGCCTCCGCGCCGAGGGCATTGCCGCCTCCACCCTGCCTCCCCTTCCCGCGCCCAGCGTGCCGGGGCTGCGCACCTACGATAGCCAGACCGCCCTTGAAGAGGCGGTCCTGGGCCCCTGGCTCCAGGCCGAACAGCGCACGGTGACGGTATTGATGCCCGAGGAGGCCGGCGCACTCGGCCTCCCAACCCTATCCTTGCCCTGGTGGGATACGCAGGCCGACGCGCTTCGCTACGCCACGCTCGCTGGCGCCCAGCTCACGGTTGCGGAAGGCACCCTGGCCTCACTGCCTCCGGCGTCGCCTTCCCCCCAGCCCTCGGCGAGCGCGCCGACCTTCGGTGCAGACAGCGTGGAAGCGCCGCCGCCGGTGATCACGCTGCCAGAGGACGACCCAGCCCCCGCCGAGCAGGCTCCGGAGGACAGCGCGCCCCTAGGACCTGCCTGGGGTGGGCTCTTCGCTGCACTTGTGGCGCTGCTCGCCGCGGCGGGCCTTTGGGGCTGGCGACGTCGATCCGCTGCATCGGCGGACCCGACAGGGCAAAGCGCCCCCGAGACCCCCAGGGAAGCCCTGCTATCGGCCCTCGCCGCGGAAGATCGGGACGCCGCCTACGCGGCGCTCCTAGGGTGGCAGCGGGGCCCGGCAGGCGAGGCGGCTCCGGAAGCGATTCAAACCGCCGTGCATCAGGCCCTTTCAGCCCTCGGGGCGGAGCGCTATGGCCGCGCCCCGGCGGGGCAGGGGATGTCCTGGGCTGATCTCAGGGCCCTGGCTGGGAAGCTTTCAGCAAGGGAGAAGCCCCCAGCGCCGCCGCCCCTGCCGGCCCTCTACCCCCCCTAGGCCAGGGCTTTCGACACCACCTCGAAGACGTCGGGAGATTGAATCTCCCTGGCAAGCCGCTCGAGCTCCCGCTTCATCAGCGCCTGTGCACCCTCGGGATAGCGCGCCCAGCGGGTCAGGGGCGTTGCTAGCCGCGCGGCCACCTGCGGGTTTTGCCCATCGAGCTTGCTGATCCAATCCGTTAGGAAGCGGTACCCCGCTCCATCGGGGCGATGGAAGGCCGTGGGGTTTTGCCCAGCAAAGGCGCCTAGCAAAGAACGAAGCTTGTTGGGATTGCGCGCATCGAAAGCGGGATGGACAGTGAGCCCTTCAACCCGCGCAAGGGTATCCGCACCGGGGATCAGCGCCTGGGTGCTGAGCCACTGATCCACCACCAGGGGCTGATCCTGGTAACGCTCATAGAAGGCGTCGAGTACGCGCTCCGCCGCCGCCTGAGCGGCAGGCTGGTCGCTCCAGACCAGGGTACGAAGGGCGCCTAAGCGATCGGTCATGTTATCGGCCTCAGCATAGCGCGCCTCGGCCAAGGCCACCGCCGCCCCGTCCCCGGAGGCCAACAGATAGGACAGCACAAGATTCATCAGCGCCCGGTGCGCAATGCCCACCGCATCCGGCGTGTAGGGCCGGGCCTGATCCGTTGCATAGAGCGCCGCCAGGGTGTCCCGGTGGGTGTGGGCCAGCGCATTGCGCAGCTGGCGACGGGCCTCATGAAGCGCATGGACGTCCACCACGGGCACGAGCTGGGCGAGGGCATCCTCCGCTGGCAAGGTCATCATGGCCGCCAGCATGGCCTTCCCTTCCCCGTCGTCGGGGGCGGTAAAGGCAGCCTGAAGCAGGGCGCCGAAGGCCTCGGAAAGCACCGTCGGCACCGGGGCGTCGGGGGTGTCCAGGCGACTCAAAAGGATGCGCGCCATGAGACGATCCGCTGCATCCCAGCGGGCAAAGCCATCGCTGTCGTGAACCATGAGGAACGCCAGCTCTTCATCGCTCTGCGCCACCACGAGCTTCACCGGCGCGGAGAAATCGCGAAGAAGGGAGAGCGCCGGGGGACCGGAAAGGCCACCGATGCTCACCGTATGCGCCGCTTCCCTAAGGTGGAGCAGCACGCTGGCCTCCGCGGGTCGAGCCGTCGTTTCCACATCGGTGATGGCGAAGTCTCCAGGCAAGAGGTCTTGCCCCGCCTCATCAAGCAGCCCCAGCACGAAGGGGATGTGCATGGGGGCCTTGGAGGGTTGACCCGGGGTGGGCGGCACGAGCTGCTCGAAGGTCAAGGTGAGGGTGCCGTCAGCATAGGCGCTCTGCACGGAGACCACAGGCGTCCCCGCCTGGCTGTACCAGCGCCGGAACTGGGTCAGATCGGCGCCGCTCGCGGCCTCCAGGGCCACCACGAAGTCTTCGCAGGTGGCGGCCTGCCCATCGTGGCGATCGAAATAAAGGTCCGTCCCCCGGCGGAAGGCCTCCGCCCCCAACAGCGTGCGCATCATGCGCACCACCTCGGCGCCCTTCTCGTACACCGTAAGCGTGTAAAAGTTGGAAATCTCAAGGTAGCTGTCGGGGCGGACGGGATGGGCCATGGGGCTCGCGTCCTCCGCAAACTGGGCCGTGCGAAGGAAGCGCGCATCTTCGATGCGCTTCACCGTGCGCGAGTTCTGATCCGCAGAGAACTGGGCATCGCGTAGCACCGTGAAGCCTTCCTTTAGGGAGAGCTGGAACCAATCGCGGCAGGTCACCCGGTTCCCAGACCAGTTATGGAAGTACTCATGGGCCACCACCGCCTCCACCCTTTGGAAGCCAAGATCCGTGGTGAACTCCGGCGTGGCGAGCACGCAGGAGGTGTTAAAGATGTTGAGCCCCTTGTTTTCCATGGCGCCCATATTGAAGTCGTCCACGGCCACGATCATGAAGATATCGAGGTCATACTCCCTGCCGTAGGCCTCCTCGTCCCAGCGCATGGAGCGCTTCAGCGCGTCCATGGCGTAGTCCACCTGGGTAATGTTGTGGGGCTCGGTGTAAATGCGCAGGGTCACCTCTCGCCCTGAGGCGGTAAGGAAATGATCCTCGATCCACTGGAGATCCCCGGCCACGAGGGCGAAGAGGTAGGACGGCTTAGGGAAGGGATCTTCCCACACCACTTCCTGGCGCCCATCGGGCAGGGTCTGACGCGACACCTCATTCCCGTTAGACAGCATAATGGGTAGGGTTACGCCATCCCCGCGGATCGTGGTGCGGTAGCGGGAAAGCACATCAGGACGATCTAGGCTGTAGGTGATCCGGCGGAAGCCCTCTGCCTCACACTGGGTGCAGTACATGCCCCCGGAGCGATAGAGCCCTTCTAGCGCCGTATTTTTCTCCGGGAAGATGCGCGTTTTGATCGTGAGTGTGCCCTGCTCCGGCATGGCCGGCACCACGAGCGTATCCCCTTCCATGCGGTACTCATCGCCGCTCAGGGGCACGCCGTCGAGGGCGAGTCCCAGCAGCTCGACCGCCTGGCCCTGGAGCACGAGAGGCACGGCCTCCTGCCCCGGGGCCCGTCGGAGCGCCAGCGCCGCCGTCACTTCCGTGACGCCCTCGGCCAGCTCAAAGGTGAGATCGGTGTGATCAAGCAGGTAAGCCGGGGGCTCATAGGCCTCGCGCAGCACTGCCTGGGGCTGCCCTTCCTTGTACGCCATGACCATTCTCCTAAGAGGGAGGCCTCTACGCCCTAGGACGTGAAAAAAGCCACCTGATGCGCCGTGTATTTTCGAATATTGATCACCCCGGAGGTGAGCAGCAGGTACTGCCCCTTGATGCCCTCGAGCGTGCCTTCCACCGCACCAAGCTTCTCCAGGGCCAGGGCCTTCACCTTTGCCGGGTAGGCGGTGACGGGATAGGCGGCCTGCCAAAGCTCCGGACCCGTGATCCGCTGCACTGCCTGAAGCCCGTGCTCTTGCTGGAGCCCAGTCAGGGCGTCGGCGCAGGTCTCCCAAAGCTGTTCCCGGGCCGCCAACAGATCCACGGCTTCGGGCGGCCCCTTCAGCAGACGCTGCCACTGGGTGCGATCGGCAGCGTAGGCCTTCAGGATCACCTCCACGAGCCCCGCCAGGTGGCGCGTAGCGGTCCGCGCGAAGAGCACGGCGGCGCTGGCGCCCTGATCCAGCCAGCGCGTCGGCACCTGATTGCCTCGGGTAATCCCAACCTTTAGGCCGGTGCTGTTGGCGAGGTACACCCAGTGGTCCGTCATGCAGAACTGCTCAGCCCAGCTGGGCTCCCGGCAGGTGCCGGCAGCGTAGTGGCATTTTTCCGGGCTCACGATGCAGCTATCGCAAGCCGCCAGCTTCTGAAAACAGGGATAGCAGTAACCCTGGTTAAAACTCTTATTCGTTTTGCGCCCGCAAGCGGTGCAGTAAATCGCGTTTTCAAAGCGCAGCTGGATGCGCTGCCCCAGGAGCGGGTTTAGGGCAATTTCCGCCTCACCTAGGGGCAGGCGATAGGCGACGGCGCCATCGTCGCCCACGGTGGCACGCATCTTCTCGAGCGTACCCGTGGCTCGGTGCGTGAGCTCGCCGCTCACGCGTCGTCGAGCCAACGCAGGGGGGCCGGTGCCGCGGAGGCACTGCCGCAGGCGTCCTGCGGGGACGGGACGTAGCCCGTGTGCTCCTCCGGGGGCAGATGCCGGTGCTCCCAGGCCAGCACCGCCTCAAGGCACAGGCCCTGCTGTTCCTTAGACAGCCGCGCTCCGTTGGGCCAGCGTCCGAGGGCGACGGCTTCGCGCAGGGCATCAATGGTCGCGCGATCCAGGGTCTGCGCAGTTTCCAGAAAGTTGCTGGGAAAGGCGGGCGCTTCGGTCACCGGGGGCACCTCCAAAAGGGGCTCAGGAACGATTAAAAGCATAGCACGGGGCGCGGCGCGCCTTGTCCTAAGCGCCGCTGCGGGGCCTGCCACCGCCAGGCCAAAGCGCCCGGGCCACCCCCCAAAGGCCGCCGGCCAGGAGCCCCCCAAGGTGGGCGCCGTTGGCCACGGCCAGTCCAAAGGGCTCGGTCACCCCCGTGGCCATCAGGGCCAGCATGCCGATGAGCAATACGGGCAAGGCCGGCGGTAAGCGATAGGCGCGCCGGGGCCGAAGGCGCTGCACCATTACGAGGTAGCCCAAGAGGCCGTAAACCACCCCGGAAAGCCCGCCAAAGAGCGGATGCTCCCCCACGGCGTACTGAGCCAGGGCGCTGGCCGGAGCCAGCCAGAGCAGGCCCTCCAGGAGCCGGCCGCTGCCCTCCTGCCCTTCAATGCGCCGCCCGAACTCCCAAAGCCAAAGGCTATTAAAGACCAGGTGAAGCACGCTGAAATGCACCAGCGCGGGGGTCCACAGGCGCCAGAGGTGCCCCGCCTCCAGCGTAGCGGAAAGGGAGGGAAAGGCGATGAGATTACCGTGGGGCACCACGGGCACGATTAGGAGGGCGCTCAGCACGGGGCCGACCGTCTCCGCCGTGTTCCCAAGAAAGGGATAGAGCAGAAGGCACAGGGCGCCTAGGGCCAGGGTGACCGGGGTGCGCTGAAATTCCGTGCGCACCGCGCCCCCGAGCCCAACGGGCCAGAGCCCCGGGGGCGGCAAGATCGCGCGGCGTCCCCCGGCCCCGGCGGCCCAGAGCCCCCGAACCCGGTCCGCCGCGGCCTCATCGGCAACTGCTAGGCACTGCGCCCCGCCAGTCTCATAGACCCGGAATGGCAGACCTTCCCCTTTCAGTTGGTCGCAGAGGGGACGCAGATCCACTCCCTTCCCCACGCGTAGGGCTTCCACCATTGCCATCGCTCCCGGGCCTAAGTGCGTTACATTGTCCCCAATTCAAACGTGCATTCGCTATCACCTTAGGAAAGGCATCATGCATAGCGTCGATCATGAGGTCATGGAGGCTCTCCTGGCCTGGCTCCAGGCAGGGGAAACGGTGCATCTGGCCACGGTGCTGGAAAGCTACGGCTCCTCCCCTCGCCCCCCCGGCTCCCTCCTGGTCGTGGGCCCGGGCGGCGCCACCGTGGGCTCCCTATCCGGAGGCTGCGTAGAAGAAGCGCTCGTCGAAGATCTCACCACCGGGCGGCGCGTTGTCACCATCCCGGAGCGACTCGACTTCGGCCTCACCGAAGAGGATACGGCCCAGCTGGGCCTCCCCTGCGGCGGCCACCTTCAGATCCTCCTCGAGCGCTTGACGCCGAAGGCCGAGACCCTCGCGGCCTTCACGACGATCCTGACCCAGCTTGAAGCTCGGCAGGGGGTACTCCGGCACATTACCCTCGGGGACGCGGAGCGGTTCACCGTCGAGGCGCCCGCCGCCCCGGGGGCCGTACTCATCTCCTCGGAGACGGAGGGGAAGCCTTACCTATCCCATCGCTACGGCCCGGGGTGGCAGCTCTTCCTCATTGGCGCAGGCATGGTCTCCCGCTACCTGGCAGAAATGGCTCAGGCCCTGGATTTTCGGGTGACGGTGTGCGATCCCCGGCGAGCTATGCTTGATGAATGGCACGTGCCCGGGGTTCGAGCCCTGTGCCAAATGCCCGACGACGCCATTCGGGCCCAGGCCTCCGACTCGCGCACGGCCATCGTGGCCCTCACCCACGACCCCCGTATCGACGACATGGGCCTCATGGAAGCGCTGGAAACGGAGGCTTTTTATGTCGGCGCCATGGGTTCGAGCCGCACCAGCGCTTCCCGCCGAAGCCGCCTTGCGGCCCTAGAGATTCCCGAAGCCGCCGTGGCCAAGCTCCATGCCCCCGTGGGCCTGCCCATCGGCAGCAAAACGCCTCCGGAAATTGCCATCGCGATCCTGGCCGAGCTCATTGCCGAGCGGCGAGCCCTCGCTGCCCGGTGAGCATCCAGCGCCTCATCTTGGCCGCCGGCGCAAGCCGGCGCTTTGGCGCCGATAAGCGCCAGGCGCGCCTTCCAAGCGGTGAAACCCTCCTCGAAGCTACCCTCGGCCTACTGTGCCCCGCAGCCCCCTTGCCCCTGCTCGTGCTCCGCCCCGGGGAGACGGCGCCGGCGCCCTTCCTGGGCCAGGTCCAGGTCATTCCCTCCCCACGGTGGGACGAGGGGCAAGGCCACTCCCTCGCCGCCGGCGCTGCCGCCTGGGATCCCGCAACGGCGCCCTGGCTTCTTATCGCCCTCGGCGATATGCCTTACCTTCAGCCGGAAACCCTAAGGGCCCTGGAGCAGGCCTGCACGAAGTCCCTAAGCAAGCCGGGGCCAGCACCCCTCATCGCCCCGAGCTTCCAGGGTCAGCGGGGCCATCCCGTGGCCGTGCCGGGCCGCCTTCGTGCTGCGGCCCTTGCCCTGACCGGGGACCAAGGCCTGAAGGCCCTCTTCGCGTCCGAACCGGTGCGGCTGCTGCCAAGACAGGACCCCGGCGTGTGCCGCGATGTGGATCGCCCCGAGGACCTTGAAGGGTAGGCAGGCTCGCCCGGCCCCGGCATAGTCAAGGCTCACAACGCTGCCTAGAGACCGACCATGACCCGTGCCCTTTCCTTCGCCCTTTTGCTCCTCATCCCCCTCGGAATGCTTCCGGTACACGCCGCCGGGGATCCCCGGGCCACGCTCCTGGCCGATCTCGAAGCCCAACAGCCGCGCCTGAGCTCGGTCGCGCTCTCCCTGTGGGATTGGGCCGAGGTGGGCTACCAGGAGGTGAAAAGCAGCGCGCTATTACAGGACACGCTTCGGGAGGCCGGCTTTCGCGTCACCCCCGGAGTGGCCGGGATGCCCACGGCCTTTGTGGCGGAGTACGGCGAAGGGGGGCCGCTGCTCGGCATCCTTGCGGAATTCGATGCCCTCCCGGGCATAACCCAAACGGCCAGCCCGGAACGCATGCTGCGCCAGGATCGGCAAGCGGGGCACGCCTGCGGCCACCACCTCTTCGGCACGGGATCCGTGGGGGCGGCCATCGCTTTGAAGAACCTCATGGCCGCGGAGGGCCTTCCCGGACGCCTTCGGGTCTACGGCACCCCCGCCGAAGAAGGGGGCTCGGGCAAGGTGTACATGGTTCGCGCCGGACTCTTCGAGGACGCGGACGTGGTGCTGCACTGGCACGCCGGGGACCGCAATGCCGCGAACCCCGCCACCAGCTTGGCCAACAAATCGGCTCGGGTGCGCTTCTATGGCCAGTCGGCCCACGCCGCCGCGGCGCCGGAGCGGGGCCGCTCCGCGCTCGATGGCGTGGAAGCCATGACCTTCATGGTGAATCTCATGCGGGAGCACGTGCCCGAGCGCACGCGCATGCACTACGTCATCACCCGCGGTGGCGAGGCCCCGAACGTCGTCCCGGACTTCGCCGAGGTGTACCTCTACGTTCGCCACCCCGAGGCCTCGATGCTTGCGGCACTCTGGGATCGGGTGCTCGATACGGCCAAAGCGGCGGCCCTAGGAACGGGAACCGAGGTGGAGGTCGAGGTCATGCACGGCAACCACGCCCTCCTCCCAAACGAGACGCTAGCCCGGGCCATGCACCAAAACCTTTCCGCCGTGGGGGGCTATCGCTATAGCGAGGCCGAGCTCGCCTTTGCCCTCACCATCGAGGAAAGCTTTGGCGATCGACCCAGCGAACTGGGTCTTGAGCAAATGGTGCTGCCCCAGCGCTTTGACGGCGGTGCGGGGAGCACGGACGTGGGTGACGTGAGCTGGGTCGTCCCCACCACGGGGCTGCGCACGGCCACCTGGGTCCCGGGGACCTCGGCCCACAGCTGGCAGGCCATCGCCGCGGGAGGCACCTCCATCGGCTTAAAGGGCATGATGGTGGCGGCGAAAACCCTTTCACTAACGGGCTATGACCTGCTGACCGATGAGGCCCTTCGGACCGCGGCGAAGGCCGAGTTTATCAAGCGCCGGGGCCCGAACTTTACCTACGTGCCCCTCCTGGGGGATCGCCCGCCCCCCCTCGACTACCGTCGCTAGCGCAGGACAGGCATGATGATGATCAACGCGTAAGGGAGCACGACTATGGATCTTTATCTTCTCCTCGGCCTGATCGCGCTGCTCGTTGTCTGGGGCGTGATGATCTACAACAAGCTGATTGCCCTGAAAAACCGGGCCAGCAACGGCTTCGCGCAGATCGAGGTGCAGCTGAAACGCCGCTACGACCTTATTCCCAATTTGGTGGAGACGGCCAAGGCCACCATGGCCCACGAAAGGGAAACGCTGGAGGCGGTCATCGCCGCCCGAAATAGTGCGGAGGCTGGCCTGCGCCAGGCCGCGGCGAACCCAGAAGACGGTGACGCCTTAGCAGCCCTGAGCTCCGCCGAAGGTGCCCTGACTCAAGCTCTCGGCAGCTTTCGAGTCACCATGGAAGCCTACCCGGACCTGAAGGCTAACCAGAACATGATGCAGCTAACGGAAACGCTGGAGAGTACGGAGAACAAGGTGGCCTTCGCGCGCCAGGCCTTTAACGACCAGGTCATGGCCTATAACACCTATCGGTCCAGCTTCCCACCGGTGCTCATTGCCAACCAGTTCGGGCACACCAAGGACCTTGCACTCCTCGAGTTCGAAGACAGTGCGCTGATCCAAGCGGCCCCGAAGGTGAGCTTCTAACGCCCCCATGGACTTTTTCGAGGCCCAGGACGCCGCGCGGCGAAAAACCGCCTGGCTGGTGGCGCTCTTTCTCGGCGCCGTGCTGTCCCTCATCATCCTTACCAATGCCTCCGTAGGCATTGCCATTACCGTTGCCTCCGAGGGCAAGCTGACCCTATCCACCCTGCCCCCAAGCCTTTGGGTCATCATAAGCGGCGGGGTCTTGGTGATCATTTTCATCGGCAGCGCCATCCAGGCCTTTCGGCTCCGGGCCGGCGGCGCCAGCGTCGCCCGGACCCTTGGGGGATGCCTGGTCACGGAAGAAACCCCGGACCCCCTTGCCCGCCGGGCACAAAACATCGTCGAGGAAATGGCGCTGGCCGCGGGCATTCCGGTCCCGCCCCTCTACATTATTCCCGAAGCCGGCATTAATGCCTTTGCCGCGGGCTTCGGCCTCAAGGATGCGGTGATCGGGATCAATCAAGGCACCCTCGAAGCACTGAACCGCGACGAACTCCAGGGCGTCATCGCCCACGAATTCAGCCATATCGTGAACGGGGACATGGGCATCAATATCCGCCTCATGGCCCTCCTCCACGGCATCCTCATGATTAGCGTCGCCGGGCGCGTACTCATGCACACCCGGGGCAGCGGGCGCCAGCGAGACAGCGCGGCCCAGGTTGTTGCCCTGGGCTTCGCCCTTTTGGTCATTGGCTATAGCGGCGTCTTTTTTGGGCGGCTCATCAAGGCCTCTATCAGCCGCCAGCGGGAATTTTTAGCCGATGCGGCCGCGGTGCAGTTCACCCGCAACCCCCAGGGCATCGGGAACGCCCTCCGGCGCATCGGCGGCGCCCAGGGGGGAAGCCACATCACCCATGACCGGGCTGAGGAAAGCAGCCATCTGTTCTTCGGTCCCATACGCCATTTCACTCGCCTCCTGGGGACCCATCCGCCCCTGGAGGCCCGAATCAAAGCCGTACTGCCCGCCTGGGACGGGGCCTTTCTTCCGCCCCTCGATCAAGGGGCCTCTGCCCCTCCGCCGGCTACGGAACAAGGAACGGCCCCTGGGGCTACGGAGGCAGCCCTGGCCCTGGGCGCCCTCGCCTCGGAGCGGGTCCTACGCGAGGTCGTGGGGCAGGCAAACCTTGCCGCAGCCACCCAACGCATCGCTGCCCTACCGCCGGGGCTGCAGGCGGCCCTCCATCACCCCGAAACGGCCTGGGCCGTGGCACTCGGCCTGCGAAACGGGGCCACGGACGCTGAGGGCTATCCCCTCACCCTGGGCCCCGCCGGGCAAATGGCCGTACTTCAGCTAGCCCTGCCCACCCTGCGGAGCCAGAGCACAAGTGCTCTCCTTGCCCAGGAAGACGCCTTGAAGGCGCTTCCGCCGCCGCCGAAAGCCCTGCCCTGCTGGGTCGCCGATGAGGCGCTGCGCCAGCTCTTCGCCGGCGCCCTGCAGGGGCCCCGGCGCGGTCCGGGGCGAAGCCGGCGCGTCCAGGAAGCGGAGGCCGAGCTGGAGACCCTTTTCCGCTGCCTTGCCGCCGCCGGTGGCGGGGACGACACTCAGCAACATGCGGCGGTGCAGGCTGGACGCTGCGCCCTGAAGCTCGGCGAAGGCCCCGAGGCCCAGCCCGGGATGCACTTTGCCCTACCCGAGGATCTCACGGAGGCGGACTTCGACCGCGCCGTGGCGAAGGTGCGGGACCTTTCCCCCAAGGCCCTCGCCCAAGTCCTAAACGCCTTCATTCACGTGATCGATGACGACGGCCAGCTGACGGAAGGGGAATACGCCCTGCTCCAGGGCCTAGCCCTGCTTTTAGACTGCCCCCTTCCCGCCCGCTTCGACGGGGCCCCTACTCCGGCGTAACGCGGAGCAGGTGGTTCGTCGCGCTTTGGTGAATGAGTAGGCGCCCGGCCCGATCGGCGCGGGTGTGGCGAAGGATCCCCGCATAGACCCCGGAGGACGGGATGGGCCAGCTCTGGAAGGTTTCCGTTTTCGGGTCAAAGCGCACGAGAGGGTCGGGGCGCACGCCGGACTCGTTGTACCAAACGATGCCGTCGACGATGACCAGCCCATAGGGATGGGATTTCGGACCGCTCGGGGAGGGCCATTCCCGGAAGCGCCCCGTGGAAGGGGTGTACTGACCGAGGCGTCCGGCCCCGGAGTTGACGTACCAAACGCTGCCATCGTCAGCGACATCGAGGCGGCGAACATGGCTCTCCTGGTTGGGAAGATCGATGCGCGTTTGCGCCAGGGTGTCCGGGTCAATGCGATAGAGGCAGGGGCCACCGTTGCACGCCACCCACGCCTGCCCCGCTCCGTCGAACTTAATGCCATAGGGCCGGCTCTTAGGCCTGTCGAGCTCGATCAGGTCGATGGTGCCCGTAGCGGGATCAAAGCGCCCCACCCGGTTGCTCTGCTGCAAGGTGAAGAGGAGCCGGCCCTTCGGGTCGAACTCGCCCGTGTGGGGATCCTTCGCCGCCGGATCGGGCATGGGGAAGACGGTAATCTCCCCGGACTCGGGGTCAAAGCGCTGAAGGGTGCCGTTCTTATTGCCCAGCAGCCAGGGGGTTCCGGCGGCATCGAGGGTCACGCTGTGGGGATAGGTACCCTCCGGCAAGGGATATTCCCGCATGGCGCCGGTTTCCGGGTCGAGCACCCCCACGAGGTTGCCCCACTGCCCCACCCACCAGATCCGCCCATCGGGTCCCTCCACGGGATCCCGAGAGCGCTGCCCTAGGGTGGGGACCTGCCACTGCTCAAAGGTCACCCGATGGGGCCCGGGCACGAGGGTGGCGGCGCGATGCGTCCGGGGCGGAAAGGCCTCGGCGAGATAGGTCGCGAGGCGCGTCTTCGTCTCCTCAGGCAGGGCCACCATGGTGCTAAAGAGCGCGGCCCAGTCCGCGGCGCTGTAGCCCGAGCTCCGGGCCACGGTGGCGGCGCTATGGCACGCAGTGCACAGCGACGCGGCGAGAGCCTGACCCTCCCCGAGGGGCCAGGGATCGGACGCCCCTCCCAAGGCCCCCGGAGCCCCGGCCGCGAGGCCCAAGGCCATCAGTCCCCCTTTCCACCTCTGCCCAAATGCGCGTGCCATAGCTATTCGCTCCCGAAAGGCCCCTAGAGGGCGACGCAGATTTTCCCGAAGTGCTTCTGCGATTCCTGATGACGGAAGGCGTCGGCCAGCTCGGCAAGGGGGAAGGTGCGATCGATGACGGGCTTGATGCCGCTAGCATCGATGGCCGCGATCATGTCCCGCTGCTGGGCCCGGCTACCCACGGTGATCCCCTTTAGGGCCGCATTTTTGCCAAAGAGCGCCGCCGTGGGCACGTTCCCCTCAAAGCCCGCCAGCACGCCGATGAGGGAGATGTGCCCTCCGACGCGCACCGCATTAATGGACTGGGGCAAGGTGCCCGCGCCGCCGATCTCCACCACCACGTCCACGCCCCGGCCGCCAGTGAGCTTGAGGGCTTCCTGGGACCATTCCGGCGTGGTCTTGTAGTTGATCGTATCGTCCGCCCCGAGCGCCCGGAGCTTTTCGAGCTTCGCGTCAGAGGAAGAGGTGGAAATCACCCGGCAGCCCGCGGCCTTGGCAAATTGAAGGGCGAAGATCGACACGCCGCCGGTGCCCTGGGTGAGAATCACATCACCGGGCTTGATGCGGGCTTCCACCATGAGTCCGCGCCAGGCGGTCAGGGCCGCGCAGGGCAAGGTCGCCGCCTCTTCCGCGCTATAGCCCTTGGGGATCCCGGTGAACATGCTCGCGGGCATGGTGACGCTCTGCGCCGCAAAGCCGTCCACGTGGTCGCCGGGCACGCCGATAAGCTTCGGCAGCTCCGCATCACCGTCCTGCCAGGCGGGGAAGAAGCACCCCAACACGCTATCGCCCACGGCAAATTTCGTGACCCCCGCGCCCACCGCCGTGACCACCCCGGCCCCATCGGACATGGGAATACGACCCTCTTCCACGGGCAACATGCCCGCTACCACGGCGTAGTCGTGGAAGTTCAAGCTCGAGGCCTGCACCTGCACCTGAATTTCCCCGGCGCCCGGGGCCCGGGCTTCGATGTCTGCCAAGGCCAAGTGGTCTAAGCCGCCAGGACGGGCGAGTTTCATTGCTTGCATGGTGCCTCTCTCCTCTGGGTGAATCAGGGACCACGTTGACTTACGATGGCCGCTGCTTGAGATTAAGCAAAATGGCGGAGGAAGCTTCATGACGCAAGCCAGCATTGCAACACCTAGGCACCAAGCCCGCGTTCCCGGGGACGCCGAAACCTTCGTCGATGGCCCTCTCCCGTCGGCGTACGACATCCCCCTGGAGGACGTGAACCCGGCGAACCCGCGCCTTTTCGCGGAAAACCGCTGGCAGGAAACCTTCGAGCGCCTGCGCGCCGAGGATCCGGTGCACTTTAATGAAACGGAGCTGGCCGGGCGTTTCTGGTCCCTCACCCGCTATGAAGACATCAAGCAGGTCGACGTCGACTGGAAGAACTTCTCCTCGGCGAAGGGCATTGCCTTGGGCTTCCCCGTGGACGCCCCTCTGCCGGAAGGGGCGCTGAAGGTCAGCATGTTCATCGCCCAGGATCCCCCGGTGCACGATGTGCAGCGGAAAACGGTCGCCGGGGTCGTTGCGCCGTCGAACCTGGCGAAGATGGAAGAGCTCATTCGCAGCCGTACCGCCGCCGTGCTCGACAGCCTCCCGGAGAACACCCCCTTTGATTGGGTCGATACGGTGTCCATCGAGCTCACCACCATGATGCTCGCGACCCTTTTCGACTTCCCCTTCGAGCAGCGTCGGAAGCTCACCCGCTGGTCCGATGTGGTCACCGCCGTTCCCGGCCGGGGGATCATCAACTCCGTGGAAGAGCGCCGGGATGAGCTCCTGGAGTGCCTGTCCGCCTTCACCGCCCTTTGGGAGCGGCGCAAGCGCGAGCCCGGGGACGATCTCGTGTCCATGCTGGCTCATGGCGCGGAAACCAAAGACATGCAGCCCATGGAGTTCCTGGGCAACCTCATGCTGCTGATCGTGGGGGGCAACGACACCACCCGGAACACCATGACCGGCAGCGTTTACGGCCTGAGCCAGTTCCCGGAGCAGTTCGCCAAGCTGAAGGCCGATCCGAGCCTTATTCCGAACATGGTGGCGGAAATTATCCGCTGGCAGACGCCCCTGTCCTACATGCGCCGCACGGCCAACGCTGACTGCGAGCTCGGGGGCAAGCAGATCAAAAAGAATGACCAGATTCTCATGTGGTTCGTCTCCGGGAATCGGGATCCGTCGGTCTTCGAAAACCCCGATGCCATCGATATCACCCGCCCCAACGCCCGGTCCCACCTGTCCTTTGGCTTTGGGCTTCACCGCTGCATGGGTAATCGGCTGGCCGAACTCCAGCTGCGCATCCTGTGGGAAGAGCTCCTCGACCGCTTCGAGACCATTGAAGTGCTCGAAGAGCCAGAGCGGGCCTACTCATCCTTCGTGAAGGGCTACACTCGCATGCCCGTGCGCGTGCGCCGCCGCTAACCTTGGGGGCTGGTTCCCAGCACCCATCCGAGGGCCCCGCACGGGCCCTCGTTTGTTGTGAGGCCCTAAGCTTCTGCTGGCCCGGGGCTTCCGCGCCCACCCTCAGCCACCTCAGCCTGCGCTTGCAGGCCGGGGAAGCGGTACTGCTCCGGGGGGAAAGTGGCCAAGGAAAGAGCACGCTCCTGAGCCTCCTCGCTGGGATCCTCTCGCCCTCTAGCGGGTCCTTGACCGTTGGGGGCAAGGACTTTCATGCCTTAAGCCAGCGCCAGCGAGATCGCGTCCGAGGGGCGGATATCGGCGTCATCTTTCAACAGTTCAACTTGCTTCCGTTTCTATCTATTCTCGATAACTTGCTGTTACCAATTGGTTTCTCAGCCGAGCGCCGAGCGCGCCTCGCCGCGACCGGGACGCCTCCCGAGGTCGCCGCGGAGGAACTTCTTTGCACCCTAGGTCTTTCCCTGAAGGCCCTTGGAAATCGCTCCGTGGGGGCGCTGTCCGTGGGACAGCAGCAGCGGGTGGCAGCGGCCCGCGCCCTCCTGGGCAGCCCTAGCCTGATCCTCGCCGATGAGCCCACCTCGGCCCTCGACCCGAAGAATCGCGATGCTTTCCTTCGAGCCCTTAAGGGCGCCCAAACCGCGCGGGGGGCGGCCCTGCTCTGCGTCAGCCACGACCCCGCCCTTGAACCCTACTTCGATCGCACGGTAACGCTAGACAGGCTCCAGGGGGGCAGGCCATGAGCGCGCTGCTCCGCTTGGCCGCGGCGAGCCTCCTGGCTCGGCGCCGCACCACGGGGCTCATGCTCCTGGCCCTAACCCTCTCCTGCGCCCTGCTATTTGGGGTAGAGAAGCTCCGAAGCGAGGTGCGCGCCAGCGCCTATGCCTCCGTTGGCGCCGTGGATCTCATCGTTGGCGCCCGGACCGCCCCGGAGACGCTGCTCTTGGCCACGGTCTTTCATTACGGCGCGCTTTCTACCCCCCTCCCCCGCGCGGTGGAGACGCGCTTGGCATCTCACCCGGCGGTGCGCTTCGCCCTTCCCCTGAGCCTCGGCGACAGCGTGGCTGGCCTCCCGGTGGTAGGGACCGTTCCCGCTTACTTTGCGCACCTTGGCATCACGCCCGAGGGTCCCCTCGCCTTCCAAGCCGGGGGCCCCTTCGCCGGCGACGAAGAGGTGGTGCTCGGCGCGGAAGCCGCCCGGCGCCTGGGGAAGGAGCTCGGAGATGCCCTGACCCTCAGCCATGGCCTCGGAGCCGAGTCCTTTCTTGAACACGAGGACCATCCCCTCCGTGTGGTTGGCCTCCTTGCGCCCACGGGGACCCCCCTGGATCAGCGCGTTCTCGTCAGCCTTGAAGCCCTCCATGCGGCCCACGAGGGGGCCGCCAGCGGCGCTTCCGAAAACGAGAACATCAGCGCCCTGCTCCTGGGCCTGGCTCCTCGCGCCGCCGCCCTCGGTCTGGCGGCCCAGCTCAATCGCAGCGGGGATCCTCCCCTCACGGCAGCGCTGCCGGCCCTTACCCTGGCCGGGCTTCTGCGCTGGCTGGGGGCCGGAGAGGCCGTGCTGCAAGTGCTTTCTGCCTTTGTGGTGGTTGTGGCCCTCGCGGGCATGCTGGCCATGATGCTCGCGAGCCTCGAGCAGCGGCGCCGGGAAATGGCCGTCCTTCGGGCCCTCGGCGCGGGCTTCCCCACGCTCCTTTTCCTGCTCCTGACGGAAGCGCTCATGCTGACGGGGGCGGCTATCTCCCTGGGGCTAGGGCTCGTTCACGGTGGCCTTGCCCTAGCGGCGCCGGCCCTACAAAGCGCGACGGGGCTCGCCCTGCAAGACCCAGGGCCCACGGCTAGGGAAGGCCTGCTGGCCCTTGGCGCCCTCGCCCTCGCGACCCTTTCGGGGCTCCTGCCCGCCTGGCTCGCTGCTCGCCGCGCACTCATGGACGGCCTCAGCCCCCAAAGTTAATGCTGCACTCCTCCCTTAGCCCTTGCCTCCGGCTTCCCTGGGCTCCTACTATGAAGCAATCACTACACAATTGAGAACCTGATGCCATGACCCGCTTTGAGGTCCTTCTTTTCCTCCTCCTCGCACCCCTACTCGTTTATACGGCGCTGGTGGTGCAGGCCCACGGCCTTGGCCTCCTCCCCCTCTTCTTTCAAGCCATCGCTGAGCAAAGCTGGCAGGGGCAGTTCAACTTCGACTTCCTGACCTTCCTCGTGCTCTCAGCCTGCTGGAGTGCCTGGCGCTTTGGCTATGGGTTAAGGGGCTGGGGCCTAGCGGTGCTGGCCTTCTTTGGAGGCATGCCCTACTTGGCCATCACCCTACTGCTTCTGCGCCGGCGCCACGGCGCCGACTGGGCCGCCATTCTCCTTCCTCCTAAAGCCGACTAAACCTTTCTTTAAGGGGAAAAGAAGGTTCCTCCGCCTTTCCGGAGAAAGGCCTTTTGCGCTAGCTTTTACGTAGATACGCAGAACATGCAGCAGCGAGGTGCAAAGCCGCGCCAAGGCTGGCTCGACCACGACCCAAGGCGGTGTTCATGTAGATACCTAGCATTTCGCCCAAAAGGGCTTACCCGTCGCTGCCCTCAATAAATTCACAATGAACCAAAAAAAACGGCGCCTCTCAGCGCCGTTTGCAGGACTTAGCGCGAAGGCGCCTAGAGATCGAAGCGGTCCAGGCGCATCACCTTGGTCCAGGCGTCGATGAAGTCCTCCACGAACTTGCCTTCTCCGTCCCGGGCGGCATAGACCTCCGCAATGGCTCGAAGCTCGGCATGGGAGCCGAAGAGCAGATCCACGGGGGTGGCGGTCCATTTCACCTTGCCGGAGGCACGATCGACGCCTTCATAGAGGCCTTGCCCAGCAGGCTTCCATGCCGTCTCCATAGACAGGAGATTGCTGAAGAAGTCCGGGGAGAGCGTGCCCATCCGATCCGTCAGCAGACCATGCTCGATACCGGCGGTATTCGCCCCGAGGGCTCGGAGACCACCGACGAGGGCCGTCATCTCCGGCACCGTCAGCTGAAGCAGGTTGGCGCGGTCGATGAGGGCCTGGGTCGGCGCCATCCACTCGCTTTCACCGTAGAAGTTCCGGAAACCATCGGACTTCGGCTCCAGGGCTGCGAAAGATTCCCCGTCTGTTTGCGCAGCGGTGGCATCGGTGCGCCCCGGTGCGAAGGGCACGGAAACTCTGTGGCCTGCGGCGGCAGCGGCTTGCTCGATGGCGGCAGCACCCCCGAGGACGATCACGTCGGCGAGGGACACCTGGGCGGCCCCGGCCTTATTGAAGCGGGTCTGCACCCCTTCCAGCACCGATAGCACCCTGTCGAGTTCCGCGGGCGAGTTCACGGCCCAAGCCTTCTGCGGCGCTAAGCGAATGCGAGCCCCATTGGCGCCGCCGCGCATGTCCGAACCGCGGAAGCTGGCCGCCGACCCCCAGGCAGCACGAACGAGCTCGGGTACGGACAGCCCCGTGGCGAGGATCTCGCCCTTGAGGTCCTCGGCTTCGTCAGCGCTGATGAGAGGGCCGGTGACCGGCGGCAGCGGGTCTTGCCACAGCAGCGTTTCGCTGGGCACGTCGCTGCCTACGTAGCGGGCCTGGGGTCCCATATCCCGGTGCGTGAGCTTGAACCAGGCCTTGGCGAAGGCCAGCTCGAACTGCTCCGGATTCTCAAGGAAACGACGTGAGATCTTCTCGTAGGCCGGATCGGCTTTCAGCGCGAGGTCCGTGGTGAACATGATCGGTGCATGGCTCACCCCTTCAAGGTGCGCGTCGGGAACGGTGCCCGCAGCGGCTTTGTCCTTGGGCACCCACTGGGTCGCCCCCGCAGGGCTCTTGGTCTGCTCCCACTCGTAGGCAAAGAGGTTAGCCAGGTACATCATGCTCCAGCGGGTCGGGGTGGCCGTCCAGGCTCCTTCCAGGCCGCTGGTGATCGTGTCCTCAGCGTTCCCCTTGCCACAGCTGTTCTGCCAGCCAAAGCCCTGGGCTTCGAGCTCTTCCCCGGCCGGGGCCACGCCCACGCAACCTTCCGGGCTGCGAGCGCCATGGGCCTTACCGAAGGTGTGGCCGCCGGCGATCAGCGCCACCGTCTCTTCATCATTCATGGCCATGCGGCCGAAGGTTTCCCGGATATCCTTTGCTGCCAGCAGCGGATCGGGCACTCCATTGGGGCCTTCCGGATTCACGTAGATGAGCCCCATCTGCACGGCAGCGAGGGGGTTATCGAGCTTCCGCTCACCCTTATAGCGCTCGTCCGCCAGCATTTCCGATTCCGGGCCCCAGTAGACGAGATCGGCTTCCCAATCGTCCTGCCGGCCCCCGGCGAAGCCAAAGGTCTTGAAGCCCATGGCCTCGAGGGACACGTTCCCCGCCAGCACCATGATGTCGGCCCAGGACAGGCTCCGGCCGTACTTTTCCTTCACGGGCCAAAGGAGGCGTCGCGCCTTGTCGAGGTTTCCGTTGTCGGGCCAGCTATTCAGGGGCTCGAAGCGCTGCTGCCCGCCCCCGGCGCCGCCACGGCCGTCGGCAATCCGATAGGTCCCGGCGCTGTGCCAAGCCATGCGAATAAAGAAGGGGCCGTAGTGGCCGTAGTCCGCAGGCCACCAGGGTTGGGACTCGGTGAGCACGGCGCTGATATCCGCCTTCACCTCGGCCAGATCGAGGGCCGCAAAGGCTTCGGCGTAATCGAACTCACCGCCAAAGGGATCGGACTCCACGCTGTGCTGGCGCAGCGGTGCAAGGTCCACGCGCTCGGGCCACCAAAACTGGTTGGATTTGGGGGCACCCATCGGTGCGGCAGAGGCCGCGGCAGCGGTCACCGCGAAGGCCGTTGCCAAAGCAAGAGGTTTAAGGGTCATGATTGGTGCTCTCCATGGGGATTACGAAAGACTTGCACGATGAATTAGAGGCTTTTCGATAGTTTTTATCAATCGATATTCCCGATCGCAGCGATAGATGAACTTGATCTACGGTTTGCCACCCTATATTTTACCCGGGTAAAATATAGGAGCAGCCCATGTTCGTCCTTTTCGAAGGCACCACCCCCCTGGCCGAGGGGAGCTACCCCGCCCTAGCGGCCCAGCGCGAGGCCCTTACTCCGGAGGCGCGGGGCTCGGCGCTCATTCTCAATCTCGCCACGGGGGATGTCGCCTATGGCCCCGATCATGCGCCCCCTCAAAGCGCACCCGCAAGCCCAAGCCGGGGCCGCCCCAAGCTTGGGGTGGTTTCCGGGGAGGTCACCCTGCTCCCGCGGCACTGGGAATGGCTCAAGGCCCAGCGCGGCGGCGCTTCCGCCACCCTGCGCCGGCTCATCGATGAAGCCCGACGCGCGGGCCAGGGCGAAGCCGAAGCCAAGGCCCGGCAGGAACGCTGCTACCGCTTTATGACCCACCTCGGCGGCGACCTGCCGGGCTACGAAGATGCGCTGAGGGCCCTCTTTGCCGGTGATGAGGCCACCTTCGCGAAGGCCCTCAAGCCCTGGCCCAAGGGCCTGCGCACCTGGGTCTGGCGCCTTGCGACGGAAGCACCCCCAGAGGAAGGCAGGAAGGAAAGGCGCTAAACTCCGCCCGTTGCTAATGAGGCCGTCTATGCGCGCTGGTTCTCTTTGGGCCTTAACGGCCGGCTTTCGTCGCCCCTTAGCCCTCGCTGCTTTGGCGCTGCTTCTCGCCAGCGGCGCGTTACTGCTTGTGCCTCTCCTGGGCACCTTCGCCATCGACGTCGCCCTGGCCGGGGATCTGGCACCGGGAACGCCGGCGCTGCGCACCCTCGCCCAGGGCTTTGCCGAGCACGCCCTGCTGGCCTACCTCCTGCTCTCCGCCACAGCCATCGTACTGGTGACGGCGCAGGCGGGGCTCTTCCATTTCCTCCGGGGGCGCTGGACGGCCCTGGCCTCCGAGGGGCTGATTCGTCGCCTGCGCCTTGCCCTGCACGATCAACTGGAACACCTCCCGGCCCCCTGGCACGACAGCATGGACACGGGGGATCTGGTGCAGCGCTGCTCCAGCGACGTGGAGACGATTCGCGTCTTCTTCTCCAACGACGTGCTGGAAATCGCCCGCGCCATCGCCCTGCTCCTGGCCCTCCTGCCCCTCATGTTCTGGCGCAACCCGAGCCTGGCCACCCTTTCGCTCCTCCTCATGCCCCTAATCTTCACCTTTGCCGTCCTTTTCTTTCGCCGGGTGAAGCAGGTGTTTACGGTCACCGACGAGGCCGAAGCGACCATGACCGCGGCGCTTCAGGAAAACCTCACGGGCATCCGCGTGGTCCGCGCCTTCTCTCGCCAGCCCGAGGAGCGACTGCGCTTTGCCGGCTTCAACGCCACCTTCCGGGACCATAACCGTCGGCTTATCGATCTCATGGGGGTGTACTGGTCCACCAGCGACCTGCTCTGCCTGACCCAGCTGGGCATCGTGTTGTTCGCCGGGGCTTACCAGCTTCAGGCCGGGACCCTCTCCGTAGGGGAGCTCTTCGCCTTCCTCACCTGGGAAGGCATGGTGATCTTTCCCCTTCGCCAATTCGGCCGCATTCTGACCGACGCGGGGAAAGCGTCCGTGGCCCTGACCCGCCTTCAGGCAATCCTCGAAGCCGCTCCCGAACCGCAGGGCATCCCCGAGGCGGTGCCCCAAAAGCCCCTCGCCCTGGCGCTCGACCGCCTCTCCTTCACCTACCCGGGCGCAGCGACCCCGGCGCTCGGAAACCTCACCCTTGCCCTGGTGCCTGGGGAAACGCTCGCCATCCTCGGCGCCCCGGGCGCCGGCAAGAGCACCCTGCTCCGCCTCTTGCTTCGCTACTACGAGGCCCCGGCCGGTGCCATTGCCCTGGGCCCTTCGCCCGAGGCCCTAAGGCCCCTAGAGCACTGGCCCCTGGGGGCCCTTCGCAGCGCCCTGGCCATCGTGGCGCAGGATCCCTTTCTTTATGGCCGCTCCCTGGAGGAAAACCTGCGGGTCGGGGCGCCGGAAGCCTCGGAAGCCGAGCTTTGGATCGCCCTTGAGGACGCGGCCCTCGCCGAAACGGTGCGGGGCCTCCCCGCCGGCCTTGCCACGGCCCTGGGGGAACGGGGGGTCACCCTCTCCGGCGGTCAGCGCCAGCGCCTGGCCATCGCCCGGGCCCTGCTTCGGCGCCCGGCGCTACTACTTCTAGACGATGCGCTCTCCGCCGTGGACGTGGGCACGGAAGCGCACATTCTGAGCGCGCTGCAGCAGCGCAAGGGAGAAAGTACGGTGATCCTCACGGCCCATCGCTTAAGCACGGTGCGCCACGCCGATCGCATCGCGCTTCTGGAAGACGGTCAGCTGGTGGCGCTCGGCGATCATGGCACCCTCCTGCGAGCGTGCGCGCCCTACCGCACCCTCGCCCAGCAGCAGGGCTACGCCCCATGAGCAGCGCTTACGACGACGCCCTCTACATCGACGATGCGCTGGCGGAACGGCTCGCGGGGGACCTCTGGCGCCAGCTCTGGGGCTATACCCGTCCCTACCGGGCCTGGGTCTGGGGGCTTTGCGCCTGCGCCGTAGTGGTGGCCCTCATGGACGTTGCCTTTCCCCTGATCACCCGGGAAGTGGTAGATGCCATCGCGGACAAGGGCGCGGCGGCGAACCTGACGCCCTGGCTGTGGGCCTATGGCGGG
>JADHNT010000026.1 GCA_016779385.1 Pseudomonadales bacterium | reverse complement strand
GCGTGATTCTCTTTGGGGGTCTCCTCTTCGCGCTCTACGCCTTAGATCTGTCCCTCTCGGGCCCCGAGGGCTTCGCTGAGGTAAAGGCGCTGCTTGCCGCGCCCCTGGGTAAGTTGATTGCCTGGGCCCTGCTGTCCGGCCTCGGCTATCACTTCGCGGCCGGGCTCAAGCACCTCTTCCTGGACTGGGATATTGGCGACACCCTGGCCGGTGCCCAGCTTGGGGCCCGCCTCGTGATTGTCACCGCAGCGGTGCTCAGCGCCCTCGCAGGAGCATGGCTATGGTAAAGAGTGCAACGAGTCTGACCCGGAGCGGGCTTTCCGATTTCCTTATCCAGCGGGTCACGGCCATCGTGCTGGGCCTCTATACTGTATGCGTTGTGGGCTTCCTCGTGGTCACCCCGGGGGTGAGCTACGAGCAGTGGCTGGCCTATCAAGGCAGTGGCGCCATGCGCCTCTTCTCCACCCTAGCCGTGCTGGCTACGGCAGGGCACGCCTGGGTCGGCATGTGGACCATCGGCACCGATTACATTCGCGGGCACTACTTCGGTCGGCAGGCAACGCTGGCCCGAGGGCTCTATCAACTGGTCTGCGCGGGGGTGCTCTTTATCTTCGTCGGCTGGGCCCTTGAACTGTTCTGGAGGCTATAAGCCATGGCCAAACTTCGTACCATGACCTTTGATGCCGTCATCGTTGGCGGCGGTGGCTCCGGGATGCGCACGGCCCTTCAGCTGGCGCAGAGCGGCCTGAAAACCGCTTGCGTCTCTAAGGTCTTCCCGACCCGCTCCCATACCGTGTCCGCCCAGGGCGGGATCACCTGCGCCATTGCCAGCGATGATCCCAATGATGATTGGCGCTGGCATATGTATGACACGGTCAAGGGCTCCGACTACATCGGGGACCAGGACGCCATCGAATACATGTGCTCCGTGGGCCCCCAGGCCGTGTTCGAACTCGAGCACATGGGCCTGCCGTTCTCGCGCACGGAGACGGGCCGCATCTATCAGCGCCCCTTCGGCGGCCAGTCCAAGGACTACGGCAAGGGCGGGCAAGCGGCCCGGACCTGCGCCGCCGCCGACCGCACGGGCCACGCCCTCCTGCACACGCTTTACCAGCAGAACCTAAAGGCCAACACAACCTTCCTGTCGGAGTGGTTTGCCGTGGATCTGGTGAAGAACCAGGATGGCGCCGTCACCGGTATCGTGGCGATCTGCATCGAAACCGGGGAAACAGTCTACATTCGCTCCAAGGCCGTGGTGCTTGCTACCGGTGGGGCGGGGCGGATCTACTCCTCGACCACTAATGCGCTCATGAACACCGGCGACGGTACGGGTATGGCGCTCCGCGCGGGCTTCCCCGTGCAGGACATGGAAATGTGGCAGTTCCACCCCACGGGCATCTACGGCGCCGGCACGCTGGTGACGGAAGGCTGCCGCGGGGAAGGGGGCTACCTGATCAATAAGGACGGCGAGCGCTTCATGGAGCGCTACGCGCCGAATGCGAAGGATCTCGCCGGTCGGGACGTGGTCGCGCGCTCCATGGTGCTCGAGATTCTCGAGGGCCGGGGTTGTGGTCCGGAAGGGGATCACGTGCTCCTGAAGCTCGATCACCTTGGCGAAAAGATCCTGAACAGCCGCCTCCCGGGTATCTGCGAGCTGTCCCGGACCTTTGCCCACGTGGATCCGGTGAAGGCGCCCATCCCCGTGGTGCCCACCTGCCACTACATGATGGGCGGGACCCCGACGAATATTCACGGCCAGGCGATCGCCGTGGACGGTCAGGGTCAAGACAGCTACGTCGAGGGCCTTTACGCCTGCGGCGAAGCGGCGTGCGTCTCTGTGCATGGGGCCAACCGGCTTGGGGGCAACTCACTGCTCGATCTCGTGGTCTTCGGCCGCGCCGCGGGCCTGCACCTAGAAGAGGTGCTGCGCCAAGGCGTTTCCCATCGAGAAGCGAGTGACAGTGATCTTGAAGCCGCTCAAGGGCGGCTGGCCAAGCTCAATGAGTCCTCCGGCGGTGAATCCGTGGCCGAGGTGCGCAAGGCGCTGCAAACCTGCATGCAGAACAACTTCGGCGTCTTCCGAACCCAGCAGTACATGGAAAAGGGCGTCGAGCAGCTCGCCGAACTCCGAGAGCGGGTAGCGAACCTGCACCTGGCCGACAAGAGCGATGCCTTCAACACGGCGCGTCTCGAGGCCCTGGAGCTCGGGAACCTGCTCGAAATCGCTGAGGCGACGGCCATTTCCGCCATGGAGCGGAAGGAGTCTCGCGGTGCCCATGCCCGCGATGACTTCCAGGTGCGCGATGACGAGAACTGGCTGTGTCACTCGATTTACAACCCGGCAACGAAGTCGCTGGGTAAGCGGGCGGTGAACTTCACGCCGAAGAGCGTGGAAACCTTTGAACCTAAGGTTCGGACCTACTAAGTCTGCCTGTCGGAGGCCATCACCATGCAAATCAGTATTTATCGTTACGATCCCGCCAAGGACAGCGCGCCCTACATGCAGGACGTGGAGGTGGAGATCCCCCAGGGCAAGGACCTCATGGTTCTTGATGTCCTCGAACTCATGAAGGCGAAGGATCCCTCCGTGGCCTATCGCCGTTCCTGCCGGGAAGGGGTCTGCGGCTCCGATGGCATGAACATGAACGGCAAGAACGGTCTTGCCTGCATCACCCCCGTTTCCCAGGTGGCGAAGAAGAACAAGCTGGTGCTTCGCCCCCTCCCGGGCCTGCCCGTGGTACGGGATCTCGTGGTGGATATGACCCAGTTCTATCGCCAGTACGAGAAGGTGAAGCCCTATCTTCTGAACGACTCCCCGGCGCCCGCTCAGGAACGCCTCCAGTCGCCGGAAGACCGGGAGAAGCTCGATGGCCTTTACGAGTGCATTCTCTGCGCGTGCTGCTCCACCTCCTGCCCGTCCTTCTGGTGGAACCCGGACAAGTTCATTGGGCCCGCGGGGCTGCTCCAGGCGTACCGCTTCTTATCCGATACGCGGGATTCGGCAACGGCGGAGCGTCTTGAATCGCTCGATGATCCCTTCAGCGTCTTCCGCTGCCGGGGGATCATGAACTGCGTGTCCGTGTGTCCGAAGGGGCTGAACCCCACCCGGGCCATCGGCCACATCAAGCAAATGCTGATCTCCCAGGGAACCTAGGGGGGTCAGGGAAGTCCGAGGGAGGGGGAAGGCCCGCTCCCAAACGGTAGCGCGAGCCGAGGATCGCGCACAGCGCGGCCGAGGCAGGGGCCTCGGCGTGAGCAACGAGGGGGCCGCCACCGTGCAAGAAAGCATCATGGAGATTATGCGTCGGACTTCCCACCTGTCCGGTGGGAACGTCGCGTACATCGAGCAGATGTACGAGCGCTATCTCGAAGACCCCGATGATGTACCCGAAACCTGGCGCGCTCACTTTGAGCAGCTTCCTCGGGTTGAAGGCGTCATCGCGCCGGATGTTCCTCACGCGCCCATTCGCACCCACTTCGAACAGCTTGGCCGTTCCCGCAATCTGGCCCGCCCAGCCACGCCCCCGCCCTCGGTCTCCAGCGAGCTGGAGCAGAAGCAGGTTCGCGTCCTCGAGTTGATCTCGGCCTATCGTCACCGGGGCCATAAGCGGGCCAACATCGATCCCCTGGGGCTGATGGAGCGCCCGGCGACCCCCGTCCTCGATCTCGCTTACCATCGCCTTTCCGAAGCGGACCTCGACACGGTCTTCCAAACGGGCTCTTTCTTTTTCGGTCAGGCCCTGGCGCCCCTGCGGGAGATTACCGCGGCCCTTGAGGCCTCCTACTGCGGGACCGTGGGCGCGGAGTTCATGCACATTGTTGATGAGGCCGAGAAGCTCTGGGTGCAGCAGCGCCTCGAGAGCGTCCGAGCCCATCCGAGTTACGACGCCGACGTGAAGGCCATGATTCTCGAGCGCCTAACGGCAGCCGAGGGTCTCGAGAAGTATCTCCAGAATCGCTATCCCGGCACCAAGCGCTTTGGCCTTGAGGGGGGGGAGTCGCTAATCCCTGCGCTCCATGAGTGTCTCAAGCGCGCCGGCGGCCATGGCATTGTGGAAACGGTGATCGCCATGGCACACCGGGGTCGTCTGAATGTGCTTGTGAACATCCTTGGAAAGCAGCCCGACGAGCTCTTCGATGAATTCGAGGGCAAGGTGTCTCCGGCCCAGGGCTCCGGCGACGTGAAGTACCACCAGGGTTTCTCCACGAACGTGGTGACCCCGGGCGGCGAAATGCACGTGGCCCTGGCCTTTAACCCCTCCCACCTGGAAATCGTCAACCCCGTGGCCGAGGGTAGCGTTCGCGCCCGGCAAGATCGGCGCCTCGATTACACCCACCGGAAGGTGATGCCCGTGGTGATCCACGGCGACGCCGCCTTCGCGGGACAGGGCGTGGTCATGGAAACCTTCCAGATGAGCCAAACTCGGGGCTATCGCACCGGTGGCACGATTCACCTCATCATTAATAATCAAGTGGGCTTCACTACCAGCCACCAGGAAGACGCCCGGTCCACGGAGTACTGCACGGAAGTGGCGAAGATGGTGCAGGCGCCAATCCTGCACGTGAACGGCGATGATCCGGAAGCGGTGGTTTTCGCCATGCAGCTTGCTGTCGATTACCGCATGGAATTTGGCAAGGACGTGGTCATCGACCTGGTCTGCTACCGCCGTAGGGGGCACAACGAGGCCGAGGAGCCGGCGAAGACCCAGCCTCAGATGTATCAGAAGATTCGCCAACACCCCACCACCCGGACGCTTTATGCCCGGCAGCTGGTGGAGCAGGGCGTGATCACCGGGGAGAACGAGCAGACCCTGGTGGATAACTATCGGAGCGCGCTCGATGCGGGGCGGCACGTGGCCCTGTCTCTGGTGCGGGACCCGGACGCGTCCCTTTTTGTGGACTGGCGCCCCTATCTAAATCAGCCTACGCAAGCGAGCTGCGATACGCGCTTTGATCTGGCCCGATTCCAGTATCTGGCCGGTGAGCTCCAGACCCTTCCCGATAGCTTTGTGCTTCATCGCCAGGTGCAAAAGCTCATGGAAGATCGGCAGCGCATGGCCGCGGGTGCTATGCCCATCAACTGGGGCTTCGCCGAAACCATGGCCTACGCGACCCTCCTCGATGAGGGCTTCCCCGTGCGCCTGACGGGACAGGACTGCGGCGTGGGCACCTTTTCTCACCGTCACGCGGCCCTTCACGATCAGAAAACCGGGCGGCGCTATATTCCGCTGAATAAGCTGGCCCAGTGGCCCACCTTCGATCTCTACGATTCCCTCCTCTCGGAGGAGGCGGTGCTGGCCTTCGAGTACGGTTACTCCACCACCACGCCCAATGCGTTGGTGATCTGGGAAGCACAGTTCGGTGACTTTGCCAACGGCGCCCAGGTGGTGATCGATCAGTTCATCGTCTCCGGTGAACACAAATGGCAGCGCCTTTGCGGCCTGACCATGCTTCTGCCCCACGGCTACGAAGGGGCAGGCCCGGAGCACTCTTCCGCGCGCCTTGAGCGCTTCCTTCAGCTTTGCGCGGAGCACAACATTCAGGTGTGCATTCCCTCCACGCCGGCGCAGGTCTATCACATGCTCCGGCGCCAGATTAAGCGCCCCCTGCGTAAGCCCCTGGTGGTGATGACGCCGAAGAGCCTTCTGCGGCACAAGCTCGCTATCTCCACTTTGGAAGAGCTCTGTGAGGGGCAGTTTCAGACCGTGATCAAGGAAGTCGACGAGCTTCCCGCAAAGGCGGTGAAGCGCGCCGTGCTCTGCTCCGGCAAGGTTTACTACGACCTGCTGCAGCGGCGCCGGGAGCTTGAGCGTGATGATGTGGCCATCATCCGCATCGAGCAGCTCTATCCCTTCCCCCACGACGAGCTCGAACTGGCCCTCGCGCCCTATAAGGGATTGAAGACCATCGCCTGGTGTCAGGAAGAGCCCAAGAATCAGGGCGCCTGGTATCCGTCCCAGCATCACATGCAGCGCGTGGCGACGGAGCACAATAAAAGGTTGGTACTCGAATACGCCGGTCGGGCGTCCTCGGCAGCACCGGCGGCGGGGTATATGTCCCTGCACCTGGAGCAGCAAGAGCAGCTCATCGCCGAGGCCCTGGGGCCCGGCGACGCGTAACCATTTAGCGATCAGAAAGGGTGGCGGCCCGTTCCGTCGAGATGCAAGGAACCCCTTGAAATGAGCACTGAAATTAAGGCGCCTCAGTTTCCTGAATCCGTTGCCGACGGCACCGTGGCCACCTGGCACAAGACCGCGGGTGAGGTGGTGTCTCGGGACGAGCTCCTGGTCGATATCGAAACGGATAAGGTGGTGCTTGAAGTCGTAGCCCCCGCCGATGGGGTGTTGACGGCCATCCACAAGGACGTGGGCGAAACGGTGCTTTCGGAAGAAGTACTTGGGATCTTTGAAGCCGGCGCTGCGGCCAGCGCTCCCGCGGCCGCAGAGCCTGCCGCTGCAACGCCGAGCGCTGCGACGGTCGACGAGCCGTCTGCCTCCGCCGGCCCCGGCGGGGCGGCTTCCCCCGCGGCGCGGAAGGCGGCGAGCGAACTCGGCGTTGAGCTTGCTCAGGTGCGGGGTTCGGGCCGCGATGGTCGAATCACTAAGGAAGATGTGGAGAAAGCTGCGGCGGCTCCCGCACCGGCCCCCGCGGCAGCGGCGCCCGCGGCTCCGACAGCGCCAGCGAGCGAAACGCTCCAGCGCCTCCCCGGCGTGGGCCAGGTAGAAGGGGAGCGCCCGGAGCGGCGCGTGCCCATGACCCGTCTCCGGGCCTCCATCGCTCGGCGCCTGGTGGAAGCCCAGCAAACGGCGGCCATGCTCACTACCTTCAACGAAGTGAACATGCAGCCCATCATGGATCTCCGGGCGCGCTACAAGGATGAATTTGAAAAGGCGCACAATGGTACGCGCCTAGGCTTTATGAGCTTCTTTGTGCGAGCGGCCACGGAAGCCCTGAAACGCTTTCCCGCGGTGAATGGCTCCATCGACGGCAATGATATTGTCTATCACGGTTACTACGACGTAGGGGTCGCCGTGGGCACGGATCGGGGCCTCGTTGTGCCCATTATCCGCGATGCCGATGGCCTGTCCCTGGCGCAGATTGAAGAAAGCATTCGCGATTACGGCCTGAAGGCGCGGGACGGCAAGCTGGCCCTTGAGGATATGGCCGGCGGCACCTTCACTATCTCCAACGGTGGGGTGTTTGGATCTCTGATGTCCACGCCGATCTTGAATCCGCCGCAGACGGCGATTCTCGGCATGCACAAAATCCAGGATCGTCCCATGGCCGTGAACGGTCAGGTAGTGATCCAACCCATGATGTATCTGGCGCTGTCCTACGACCACCGCTTGATCGATGGATCGGAGGCTGTGCGATTCCTGGTGACCATCAAGGATCTCCTTGAGGAACCGGCCCGCATGCTGCTGGATATTTAAGGACAGGGAGCGCAGGGATGACGACGCAATACGACGTAGTGGTGATTGGTGCAGGACCGGCGGGCTATCACGCTGCCATTCGCTGTGCTCAGCTAGGCTTTAAAACCGCGTGCATCGACAAATCGCAAGACGCAGACGGCGCTCCGGCCCCCGGCGGCACCTGCCTGAACTGGGGCTGCATTCCCTCCAAAGCCCTGCTCGATGCCAGCCACAAGTACGTGGAGGCCCGGGATCACTTTGGGGATATTGGGATCACCGCCAAGGGGGTGACCCCGGACGTTCCGAAAATGATCGAGCACAAAGCCGGCATCGTAAAGAAGCTTACGGGCGGCGTTGCTGGCCTTTTCAAGGCCAACGGCGTGGCGCACCTCGCGGGCTCGGGTCGGCTCCTTGCAAATCGTAAGGTGGAGTTCACGGATTTTGCCGGGGCTATCCAAACCCTCGAGGCCGCCTCGGTGATTCTCGCGCCTGGGTCCGTGCCCGTGGAGATTCCCCCGACGCCCATGGACGGCGACGTGGTCGTTGATTCCACCGGCGCCCTTGAATTCACTGCCGTGCCGAAGCGCCTTGGGGTGATTGGCGCGGGGGTCATCGGCCTCGAGCTGGGAAGCGTGTGGAGCCGGCTCGGCAGCGAGGTTACGCTCCTCGAAGCCCTCGACGATTTTCTGCCCATGGCCGACCGACGCGTGGCCGGGGATGCGCTCAAGATCTTCAAGCGCCAGGGGCTGGATATCCGCCTCGGTGCGCGGGTCACGGCGTCCGAGCGCAAGGGCAAGAAGGTCCTCGTTACCTATAAGGACGGGGAGGGCGAACATCAGGAAAGCTTCGATAAGCTGATCGTTGCCGTGGGCCGTCGCCCGGCGACGGAAGGGCTCCTGGCCCAGGACAGCGGCGTGAATCTCGATGAGCGCGGCTTCATCTATGTAAATGATCTTTGCGAAACCGGCGCCCCGGGAATCTACGCCGTGGGAGACGCGGTGCGCGGCCCCATGCTGGCGCATAAGGGTATGGAAGAGGGGGTTATGGTGGCGGAGCGGATCGCCGGCAAGAAGCCCCTCGTGAATTACGATGCCGTCCCCTCCGTGATCTACACCCACCCGGAACTGGCCTGGGTGGGGCCGAGCGAGGACGTCCTGAAGCAGCGCGGAGAAAAGGTGAAGGTCGGCACCTTCCCCTTTGCCGTGAGCGGTCGGGCTCTGGCAGCGAACGACACGGATGGCTTTGTGAAGATCATTGCCGATGAAGCCACGGATCGGATCCTCGCCGTGCACGTGCTGGGTCCCCAGGCCTCTGAACTCATCGCCCAGGCGGTGATTGCCCTGGAGTTTGCGGCCACGGCGGAAGATCTCGCCTTGACCATGTTTGCCCACCCGACGCTGTCGGAGGCCATGCACGAGGCAGCCCTTGGGGTGCACGGGCACGCCATTCACGTGGCTAATCGTCGGCGCTAAGTCGTATTGCAGAGGCGCTGCCTTCCAGGGGCGCCAGAGTTGAGCGTCGAGCCTAGCGCGGTGCGCCGGGGTCGGCGGTTCTGGGGGGTCAGCGTTTGCTGGCCGCGTTTTGACGCGAGCGGGAAGGGAAATGAATCTTCACGAATATCAAGCAAAGGCGTTATTCCGGGAATACGGGCTGCCCGTATCCGTGGGTCATGCTGTGGACACGCCGGATGAGGCGGCGGCTGCGGCGGAAAAAATTGGGGGCACGCGCTGGGTCGCGAAGGCCCAGGTTCATGCCGGGGGTCGGGGCAAGGCCGGGGGCGTTAAGCTCTGCGATAGCCTCGACGAGGTCAGGGCCTTTGCCGAGAAGTGGGTGGGCCAGCGGCTGGTGACCTTCCAGACCGATGAAAAGGGCCAGCCCGTCAGCAAGATCTATGTGGAGAACTGCACCGATATCGCCACTGAGCTTTACCTCGGTGCGGTAATCGACCGGGGCACGCGGCGCGTGGTCTTTATGGCATCCACGGAAGGCGGCGTGGAAATCGAGAAGGTGGCGGAAGAGACCCCGGAAAAGATCCTTCGGGCCATTATCGATCCCGCGGTCGGCGCTCAGCCCTACCAGGGCCGGGAACTCGCCTTCGCGCTAGGCCTTGAAGGCAACCAGATCAAGGATTTCACGGCGCTCTTCATGGGCCTCGCGAAGCTCTTCCGGGAACTCGACTGTGCGCTCCTCGAGATCAACCCCCTCGTGATCACCACGGAAGGGAAGGTCCATTGCCTGGACGCCAAGATCAACATCGACGGCAACGCCCTTTATCGCCAGCCTAAGCTCCAGGCACTCCAAGACCCGAGCCAGGAAGATCCCCGGGAAGAGCACGCGGCGCAGTTCAGCCTGAACTACGTGGCCCTCGACGGCACTATCGGCTGTATGGTTAATGGCGCAGGGCTGGCCATGGGAACCATGGACCTGGTGAAGCATCGCGGTGGCAGCCCGGCCAACTTCCTCGACGTGGGTGGCGGCGCGACCAAGGAGACGGTGGCTGAAGCCTTCAAGATCATCCTCTCTGATAGCAACGTGCAGGCGGTGCTTATCAATATCTTTGGAGGCATCGTCTCCTGCGTGACCATCGCCGACGGCATCATTGGTGCCGTGGAAGAGGTGGGGGTGAACGTCCCCGTGGTGGTGCGTTTTGAGGGGAACAATGCGGAAGCGGGGCGGGAGCGCCTGAGCACCTCGGGGCTGAACATCATCGCCGCCGAGTCCCTCATCGATGCGGCTGATAAGGCCGTGGCTGCTGCTGGAGGCGCCGTATGAGCATTCTGATTGACGCCAATACTAAGGTCATCTGCCAGGGCTTCACCGGCGGGCAGGGCACGCTCCATTCGGAGCAGGCGCTGGCCTACGGCACCCAGCTGGTGGGCGGCGTAACCCCGGGCAAGGGCGGTACGACCCACCTAGGTCTACCGGTTTTCGATACGGTGAAGGACGCTGTGACGGCCACCGGCGCCACCGCCTCCGTGATCTACGTGCCAGCTCCGTTCTGCAAGGATTCAATCCTTGAAGCGGCCAATGCGGGCATTGAGCTCATCGTCTGCATCACAGAAGGCATCCCCACCCTCGATATGCTCGAGGTAAAGGCCCGCTTGGATGAGATTGACAATGTCCGCCTTATCGGCCCGAACTGCCCTGGGGTCATCACCCCCGGCGCCTGCAAGATCGGCATCATGCCCGGCTCTATCCACCTTCCCGGCAAGGTCGGCATTGTGTCTCGCTCTGGCACCCTGACCTACGAGGCGGTGAAGCAAACCACGGATAAGGGCTACGGCCAGTCCACCTGCGTGGGCATTGGCGGGGACCCGATCCCCGGCAGCCACTTCATCGATATCCTGAAGCTGTTCCAAGAGGATCCGGCGACGGAAGCCATCGTGATGGTGGGGGAGATCGGCGGGACCGCTGAAGAAGATGCGGCGGCCTTCATCAAGGCGAATGTCACCAAGCCCGTGGTGGGCTACATCGCCGGGGTGACGGCGCCTCCTGGTAAGCGCATGGGCCATGCGGGGGCGATCATCGCCGGTGGCAAGGGCACGGCGGATGAGAAATTCTCGGCCCTGGAAGACGCGGGCGTGAAGACCGTGAAAAGCCTCGCGGATATTGGCGATGCGCTCGCGGAGCTCACGGGCTGGGGCTGAGGCCTCTAGCCTAGGCCAGCGCCTTCTGGCGTAAGCCCAGGGAAAAGCCGCGCGGGGCAGCTCGCGCGGCTTTTTTTATGTTGAGCGGGCCCTTGAAGGAGCGAGACGCCGTCCCCATTTCTGAGGCACTACGAAATGGAGGCGCCCCATGAGCGAACAGCAGGACCAAACCCCCGCCGGAACGGAAACTCGCGGCTTTGAGGCCGAGGCCAAGCAGCTTCTCAAGCTGATGATCCACTCCCTCTACTCCAATCGGGAGGTGTTTCTACGGGAGCTGGTATCCAACGCCTCCGATGCGGTGGATAAGCTCCGCTTCGAGGCCCTGAGCCACCCCGAATGGCTCGGGGAAGACAGCGATCTGCGCATTCGCCTGTCCTACGACAAGGGCGCCCGAACCCTCACCATCGAGGACAACGGAATCGGCATGAATCGGCAGGAGCTGATCGAGAACTTGGGCACTATCGCTCGCTCCGGTACGGCCCGGTTCCTCGAGCAGCTCACCGGTGATCAGCAAAAGGATTCCCAGCTCATTGGCCAGTTTGGGGTCGGCTTCTACGCCTCCTTCATCGTGGCCGATCGCGTAGAGGTTGAAACGCGCCGAGCCGGAGAAAGCGATGCCTGGTACTGGCGCTCCGCGGGCGAGGCCGACTACGAGCTGGCGCCGAGCACGCGGACCCAGCGGGGCACGGCCATCACCTTGCACCTAAAGGCCGACGCCGATGAGTTCCTCGAGCCTTATCGGGTGCGCAGCGTTATCAAAAAATACGCAGATCACATCGCCATGCCCGTGCAGCTACCGGAAATGGACGGGGATAAGCCCAAGGAGAAAAAGGGCGAGATTCAGTGGGAGACGGTCAACGAAGCCAAGGCGCTATGGACCCGCCCCAGGAAGGATGTTGAGGAGGCGGAGTACCACGCCTTCTACCAACATATTTCCCACGATTTCGAAGCCCCCCTGTGCCATAGCCACAACCGGGTGGAAGGGAAGCACGAGTACACGTCCTTGCTGTATGTACCCAAGCGCGCGCCCTTTGATTTGTATAACCGGGAAAGCCCCCGCGGCCTCAAGCTCTACGTCCGCCGCGTGTTCATCATGGATGAGGCGGAACAGTTTCTGCCCCTCTATCTGCGCTTCGTTCGCGGGGTCATTGATTCTGCAGATCTGCCGCTCAACGTGAGTCGGGAGATTCTTCAGCAGGACGAGCGAGTGGAGGCCATTCGTGGCGCCCTCACTAAGCGGGTCCTCGATATGCTTGAGAAGCTCGCGAAAAACGATGAACCGGCCTACCAAACCTTTTGGGACGAGCTGGGGCCCGTGCTGAAGGAAGGCCCTGCGGAGGACTTCGCCAATCGGGAGCGGGTGGCCTCCCTCTTGCGCTTTGCTTCTACGAAAGACGACAGCGCTGCAGAGTCTCACAGCTTGGACGCCTACCTTGAGCGCTGCCCCGAAGGGCAGAAGGCCATTTATTACGTTACCGGTGATAGCTTCGCCGCCGCGAAGGGCTCGCCGCACATCGAGGCCCTACGCAAGCGCGGGGTGGAAGTGCTGCTCCTGTCCCATCGCCTCGATGAGTGGCTCATGAGCCATCTTTCCGAATACAAAGGCACGCCCCTGAAGGACGTGGCCCGGGGCGCAATTGATCTGAAGGAGCTGCCCGAGGGGGAAGGCGCAGATAGCAAAGCGCCGGAGCCCGCGGCAGCCCTCGCCGAGGATGTCCTTGAGGGACTGAAAAAAGCCCTCGGGCAGCGGGTGAAGACCGTCCGCGTCAGCGACCGGCTCACCGACTCTCCTGCCTGCCTGGTGGTGGAAGAGGATGAAATGGGGAGCCAAATGCGGCGTCTCCTGAAGTCCGCGGGGCAGGCGGTTCCGGAGGCGGCGCCGATCCTTGAGGTCAACGGCCATCACGTGCTTCTCCACCGCTTTGAGCAGGAGCAGGATGAGGAGCGGCGCCAGGATCTGGCCGAGGTGCTTCTGGCCCAGGCCAAGTTGGCCGAGGGCGACCCCCTAGACGATCCCGCAGCCTACCTGCGCTGCATGAATCGTCTGCTTGCCGAGCTGGCCTGATAGACTAGGGGACCGCTCCCCCTGGGCGCGGTCTTTCTTCTTGGGGGTCAGGCCTTTATGGGCGATGAGGGAGTCAAAATCGCGGTCCTTGGTGCCGGAAACTTTGGCACCGTCATTGCCAACATCGTAGCCGCTCGAGGCCATAAGGTGGCCCTCTGGCTCCGGGACCCATCCCAGTGCGCAGCCCTAGCCCGGGATCGGGAAAACGTTCGCTATCTGCCGGGGCATCCTCTAGCCGACGGCGTGGTACCCACCACCGATCTTCCTGGCGCCGTGGCGGGGGCGCTGTTGGTTTTTGTCGCTATCCCCAGCGCCGAGCTCCCCGCCGTGGCCGAGAGACTCGGTAGGCTGCTTGCACCCGGTACGGGCCTCATCAGCACTACGAAGGGCTTAGCCCGGGACGGCTTCACGCTGATGAGCGAAGTGCTCGCGGGGGCCTGCCCCCAGGCCCGTATTGGCGTGCTCTCGGGGCCCAACCTCGCCGAGGAAATCGCCCAGGGGCATTTCACGGGAACGGTCATTGCTTCCTCCGAGGCAGCGCTCTGTGAAGAGGTGCAGCGGCGCGTGCACTCCCGATCCTTCCGCGTCTACTCCAACAGCGACCGCTACGGCGTCGAGCTTGCCGGCGCGCTGAAGAATATCTATGCCCTCGCTTCGGGCATGGCGGCGGCCCTCGGCGCCGGGGAGAACTCCCGCGCCATGCTCCTGACCCGGGGGCTTGCAGAGATGAGCCAATTTGCCGTGGCCAAGGGGACCAATCCCCTCACGCTTTTGGGCTTGGCCGGGGTAGGAGATCTCATGGTGACCTGCAGTTCCCCCCTGTCTCGGAACTTCCAGCTAGGGCGGGCCATTGGGGAAGGGCGAAGCCTCGAAGACGCGGCGGCGCACCTTGGCAAGCTCGCAGAGGGGGTCAATACGGTACGCAGCACCTGGCAGGAGGCCCAGCGCCTCGCCGTGCCCATGCCGATCTGCCAGGGCCTTAACGCCATTCTCTTCGAGGGGCGGCAGCTTCCCGAGGTCCTCGTGCGCCTCATGCTTGCAGAGCAGCGCGACGACGTGGCCGTGGCCTGGCGGCAGCCGTGAGGGACATACTTCTGTTGCGCCACGGGCAGGCGGCGGGCATCCATCCCGCGGCAGCCTTACTTCCGGAAGGGGAGGCCCAGGCTCAGCAGGTGGGGGAGCATCTTGGCCCCTGGGTTTCGCGGGGGCTGCAGGTGGTGAGTTCTCCCTACCATCGCGCCCAGGAAACGGCCCGCCTCATCGCCGCGCGCTGGGGGCTGACGCCCCTTTCTTCCTTGCCAGCGCTCATGCCCGACGGTGATGAGCGGGCCGCCCGGAAGGCGCTGGAAGCGCTTGGCATTGAAGCGCCGCTCCTTGTGGTGTCCCATCGCCCTTTGCTCCCGCGCTTGGCTCAGCGCTTAGCGGGGGTGCTCGCCCCTTTCCCCACCGCCGGGGGACTGGTGCTTGAGCTCGACGATTGGGCGCCTCAAGGCGCGCGGCTGACCTATTGGCTAGATCCCACGGGCGTTCAGCGGTGATAAACCCAGGGAGGGTTGGTGTGGGAAAGGGAACGGTAACGGCAAAGCGGATGGCGTTGTTCGCGGTACTGGTCCTGCTTAGTGGAGCGGGGCAGGCCGCCTTGGCGCCAGATTCAGCCCTCCGGGCTGAGCTGATTGAGATGCAGGAGCGGGGCTCAGCGCGCGCCTGGCGCCTTCCCCAGGCCCGGGTGACACAGGAGGAGGCGCTTCTCGACGGCCAGGCCGCGGTCACCGTGACCGGCCCCTGGCAGGGCATGCGCTGGGCCTTTCCCCGGGGCACTGAACCCCGCCGGGCCTTCGAGGATCTCCGGGCGCAGCTCCCTGGGACGCCGCGCTTCATTTGCGCGGGGCGGGATTGCGGCTCGAGTGCGCTGTACGCCCACGAGGTCTTCGGCGTTTCGGACCTTTACGGTCGGGACGGGGAGCAGCACTACGCCCTCTTTGAAGCCTCCGATGGGATGCGGGCGCTCTACGTGAGCCAGCGCGGAACCCGAGAGGTCTTCGCGCAGTTCATCGAAGTCCAGGGGCGCGACGCTAGCTTGCCCGCGGTGGCGGCAGCGCGGAAGGCCCTCACGGAGGCGGGACGGCTTCGGCTTCAAGCGTCCGAGGACGCCCTTCGTCGCTGGTTCGCTTCGCCGGAGCAGGCTTGGCTGGCGATGCTCCCGGGGCGTTGGCTGCTGCTGGTTCATCTGCAGCCAGAGGCGGGGCGGCGGGCGGAAGCGCAGGCGGCAAGCCAAGCGCTAGCGATATTCCTTGCGCAATCGCTAGGGGCGGCGGAGGTACGGGCCCTCGGCCTTGGCGGCGCCGTAGCGGGTCGGGGCGCCCAGGGGCCGGAGGTAGAACTTTGGCGCATGGAGGAGGGGGCGCGGTGACGCTAGGGGAGGAGCTCAAAACGGTCCGGGATTGGCTGCGCTATGCCGTAAGCACCCTGGGGCGGGGCGATTTGTATCTGGGCCAGGGACAGGAGACGCTCTGGGATGATGCCTTGGCGCTGGTCCTTGGGGTGCTCGCCATTCCCCAGGACCGGGCGGAATGGGTGCTTGATGGCGTGCTCCTGCTCGAGGAGCGCAGGCGCCTTACTGCCGCCGTGCAAAGCCGCCTTCAGGGCAAGCCCACCGCCTACATCACGGGGCGGGCGCCCTATTGTGGCCTCGAGTTTTTCGTCGATGAGCGTGTGCTGATCCCGCGCTCGCCCCTGGGCATGATGCTCACCGAGGGGCTCCAGCCTTGGCTCGGCGCAGAGGAACCCCGGCGCATCGTGGATCTGTGCACGGGCTCGGGATGCCTGGGCATTGTGGCGGCCCTGGCCTTTCCCAAGGCGGAGGTGGTGCTCACGGACATCGATCCCCGGGCCCTGGCCGTGGCCCAGCGTAACGTCGCGAAGTTTCACCTCGAGCATCGTATCGAGCTGCGCGCTGGGGACGGTCTTGCAGCGCTGGATGGCGAAGACCCTTTCGACCTGGTGCTCGCTAACCCACCCTACGTGGATCAGGCCGCGATGGAGGCGCTACCCAAGGAGTTTCGCTTTGAGCCCCGCCATGCGCTGGCTGCCGGGGAGGACGGGCTGGCCTTCGTCACCCCGTTCCTTCGGGGGCTGAGTCCCTATCTGGCCCCGGAGGGGCTCCTGGCCCTCGAGGTGGGCTACAGCGCGCCGGCGCTGGATGCGCGCTACCCCGAGGTGCCCTGGCTTTGGCCCGACCTTCCTCACGGGGGCGCGGGCCTGACCCTCCTCAGCGGAAGCGCCCTCCGGGCCGCGGAGGCCGCCGGGGCCCTAGCCTAGCGCCGGGCTCGAGGGGGCGGGGAAACAATACGAGCGCCCTTCAAGGTGCTAGAATCCGCGCCCTCGCGGGGCATTGGATCGTAGGCATGGCTGGTAATCGCTTCGGAACCCTATTCACCGTTTCCACCTTTGGGGAGAGCCACGGGCCCGCCCTCGGGTGTGTCGTGGACGGCTGTCCCCCCGGCTTGCCCCTCGATGAGGCGCTCATTCAGCGCGATCTCGACCGCCGCCGCCCCGGCCAATCGCGCTACACCACGCAGCGCCGGGAACCGGACCAGGTTCGGATTCTCTCCGGGGTTTTCGAAGGGCGCACCACGGGAACGCCCATTGGTCTTTTGATCGAAAACGAGGACCAGCGCAGCCGCGATTACGGCGATATCAAGGATCAGTATCGTCCCGCCCACGCTGATTTCACCTATGACGCCAAGTATGGCGTCCGTGATTACCGCGGGGGTGGTCGCTCCTCAGCGCGAGAAACGGTGGCGCGGGTCGCTGCCGGGGCCATTGCCCGGGCCTACCTCGCCCAGTACGGCGTGCAGATCCAAGGTTACCTCGCGCAGCTCGGGACTCACGTCCCCACGGCCTTCGAGGCCAGCGCCATCGAGGAGAACGCCTTTTTCTGGCCCGATGCGAGCACGGTCCCAGCCCTGGAGGCGGAAATCGACGCGCTCCGTCGGGCCGGCGACTCCATCGGAGCGAAGGTGACCGTGGACGCCACGGGGGTGCCTCCAGGACTTGGTGATCCGGTTTTTGACAAGCTAGATGCCACCCTCGCATCGGCGCTCATGGGCATTAACGCCGTGCGAGCGGTGGAACTCGGCGACGGCATGGCCGTGGTGACGCAGAAGGGAAGTGAGCACCGGGACGAAATGACCCCCGAAGGATTCCTGTCGAATCACGCTGGCGGCACCCTCGGGGGGATCTCCTCGGGGCAGACGCTGCGCGCGAGCCTAGCGCTGAAGCCGACCTCAAGCATTCGCATTCCCGGCCAAAGCATCGATCGCACCGGTGCGCCGGTTTCCGTGGTAACTAATGGCCGCCACGACCCCTGCGTGGGGATTCGCGCCGTACCCATCGCCGAGGCCATGGTGGCCTTGGTGCTGATGGACCATTGGCTGCGTCAGCGGGCTCAAAACCCGGCCCGCATCCCCGCACCTAAGCCTGCCTAGGGAGAGCTTTACCATGAGCGGACGGACCCTTTACGACAAATTGTGGGACGCACATTTGGTGGCAGAGCGCGAGGATGGCAGTGCGCTGCTGTATATCGATCGCCACCTGCTGCACGAAGTCACGTCCCCCCAGGCCTTTGAAGGGCTTCGCCTCGCCGGGCGCAGCCCCTGGCGCATTGATGCCAATCTGGCCACCCCGGATCACAACGTGCCGACCACCGATCGGGCCTCGGGCATTGACGGCATCACCGATCCCATCTCCCGGATCCAGGTAGAAACGCTGGATGCGAACTGCGATGAATTTGGGATTCTGGAGTTCCGCATGCGCGATCCCCGTCAGGGCATCGTCCACGTGGTGGGTCCGGAACAGGGGGCCACGCTGCCGGGCATGACCGTGGTCTGCGGCGATTCCCATACCTCCACCCACGGCGCCTTTGCGGCCCTGGCCCATGGCATCGGCACCTCAGAGGTGGAGCACGTGCTGGCCACCCAGTGCCTTACGGCTAAGAAGGCCAAGAATTTCCGGGTTTGGATTGATGGAACGCTCGGGGAAGGAGTGACGGCAAAGGATCTCGCTTTGGCCATCATCGGCGCCATGGGGACCGCCGGGGGCACGGGCTATACCCTCGAGTACGCGGGGCCGGCCATCCGGGCGCTCTCTATGGAAGGTCGCATGACCCTTTGCAATATGGCGATCGAAGCCGGCGCCCGCGCAGGGCTGGTGGCCTTCGATGAAGTCACTGCCGCCTATGTTGAGGGGCGTCCCTACGCGCCCGCAGGGGCGCTCTGGGGCCAGGCGCTCGAGGCCTGGAGCGATCTTGTGAGCGATCCTGACGCCACCTTCGACCGGGAACTGGTACTCGATGCCAGCGTGCTGGAGCCTCAGGTTAGCTGGGGAACCTCCCCGGAAATGGTGGCACCCATTACGGGCCAGGTGCCCGATCCGGCCCAATGCGGCGATCCCGTACGAGCGGAAAGCTGGGCCGGGGCCCTGCGCTACATGGACCTGGCCGCGGGACAGGCGCTGACCTCCATCGCCTTGGACCGGGTCTTTATCGGCTCCTGCACCAATTCCCGTATCGAAGACCTTCGCTCCGCTGCCGCGGTGGCTCGGGGGCGCAAGGTCGCAAGCACAATTAAGCAGGCGCTTGTGGTGCCAGGGTCCGGGCTCGTGAAGCATCAGGCTGAGGAGGAGGGGCTCGACGAGATCTTCCGCGCCGCAGGCTTTGAGTGGCGCGATCCCGGCTGCTCCATGTGCCTGGCCATGAACGCCGATCGCCTAGGCCCGGGGGAGCACTGCGCTTCCACCTCCAACCGAAACTTTGAGGGACGCCAGGGCCACGGGGGGCGGACCCATCTCGTCAGCCCCGCCATGGCGGCGGCGGCGGCTATTGCCGGCCACTTCACCGATGTGCGCGCCTTTTTGAGCGAACAGGGAGAGCAGGCATGAAGGCCTTTCGCAGCGTTTCCGGCGTGGTTGCGCCCCTCGACCGGGCCCACGTGGATACGGACCAAATCATCCCCAAGCAGTTTTTGAAATCCATCCGCCGCTCGGGCTTCGGCCCGAATCTGTTTGACGGCTGGCGTTACCTCGATGAGGGATCTCCGGAAAAGACCGAGAACGAGCGCCAAATCAACCCGGACTTTGTTCTGAACAAGGCCCGCTACCAGGATGCCAAGGTGCTTCTGGCCCGGGAAAACTTCGGCTGCGGTTCGAGCCGAGAGCATGCGGTGTGGGCCCTGGAGGAGTTTGGGCTGCGCTGCGTCATTGCCCCGAGCTTCGCGGATATTTTCTACAACAATTGCTTTAAAAATGGCGTGTTGCCCGTCGCCCTGCCCGCGGAGGCGGTGGATGCGCTTTTCGCTGCCGCCGATCCAGGGCCCCTGACGCTGACCGTGGACCTCGAAGCCCAGGAGGTGCGCACGGAGGCAGCCACCTACGGTTTTGAGATCGATCCCCATCGTCGCCACTGCCTTCTCGAGGGCCTCGACGAGATCGGGCTTTCCCTGGAATACGGGGAGCAGATCCGTGAATACGAACGCCGGCGCCGCGGTGAGGCGCCCTGGCTCTTTGACGCCCTTCGCTAGCCTGAGCGCTTAGGAACCCCACCATGGCACATTCGATTCTTCTTCTTCCCGGCGACGGTATTGGCCCCGAAATCGTGGGCCCCGTGGGTGCGCTGCTTGAGCGCATTGGGACGGTCACGGGCCAGGCCCTGACCCTGGAGACAGCACTGGTCGGGGGCTGCGCCATTGACGCCGAGGGAACGCCCTTGCCCCCATCCACGCTAGAAGCGGCTCGGAGGGCCGACGCAATCCTCTTTGGCGCCGTGGGTGGACCGAAGTGGGACGCGCTGCCAACGGCTCAGCGTCCGGAACGGGGGCTTCTGGGTCTACGCTCGGGGCTCGAGCTTTTTGCGAACCTGCGCCCGGCGATTCTCTTTCCCCAGCTGGCGTCGGCGTCGTCGCTCAAGCCTGAGTTGGTGGCGGGCCTCGACATCCTAATCATTCGGGAGCTCACCGGTGGGATTTACTTTGGGGAGCCTCGCGGCGTCGAGGGGGCGCCGGGACAGCGCCGGGGCTTTAACACCTACGTTTACTCGGAAGACGAAATCGTTCGCATCGCGCGCAAGGGCTTTGAAGCTGCCCAGGCCCGGAACGGGCGCCTCTGCTCGGTAGATAAGGCGAACGTCCTTGAGGTGACGGCGCTCTGGCGGGAGGTGGTCTCGGACCTGGCTTCCGAATACCCCGACGTGGAGCTGTCCCACATGTACGTGGATAACGCCGGTATGCAGCTGGTGCGAGCGCCAAAGCAGTTCGACGTGCTGGTTACGGGGAACATGTTTGGGGACATCCTCTCCGATGTGGCGGCCATGCTGACCGGCTCCCTTGGCATGCTGCCTTCGGCTTCGCTCAATGCGGCGAGCCAGGGGCTTTATGAGCCGGTGCACGGTTCGGCGCCGGATATTGCGGGGCAGGACCTTGCAAACCCCCTCGCCACCATTCAATCGGCGGCCATGATGTTCCGTTACTCCCTGGGGGCCCCGGCTATCGCTGAGGCGCTCGAAGGCGCCGTGGGCGACGTGCTGGACGCAGGCCTTCGTACCCACGATATCGCGGGCCCGGAGACGGCAGAGGCCGCCCTTGTGGGGACGGTCGCGATGACGCGAGCAGTTACGGAGGCCTTTGAGACCCGGTGGGGTGCTTCCTTATGAGCGAAGGATTCTCCGTTGCGGTCGTCGGTGCTACGGGCGCCGTCGGCGAGGCCATGATTGAGATTCTCGAGTCGCGAAATTTCCCCGTGGAGAAGTTGTACGCCCTGGCCAGTGCGCGATCCGAGGGTAAAACGGTGATGTTCAAGGGGCGCCCCGTGCTGGTGGAGCGTTTGGACACCTTTGACTTCTCCAAGGTATCCCTTGCGCTTTTCTCCGCCGGAGGCAGCATCAGCGCCGAGTTCGCGCCCAAGGCGGCAGCGGCGGGGGCCGTGGTGGTAGATAACACCTCTCATTTCCGTCGCGACGAGGACATCCCCCTGGTGGTGCCAGAGGTAAATGGGGCCGTGCTGAAGGGCCTGCCCGAGCGTCGCATCATTGCGAATCCGAACTGCTCAACGATTCAGATGCTGGTGGCGCTAAAGCCCCTTCACGACCTTGCACGGATTCGTCGCATTGAGGTGGCGACCTATCAGGCCGTATCCGGCGCGGGGAGCAGTGGCGTTGAGGAGCTCGCGCGGCAAACGGCGGAGCTTTTGAACGCCCGAAGCCATGAGCCCTCGGTGTTCACGAAGCAGATTGCCTTCAACGTGATTCCCCACATCGATAGCTTCCAGGACAACGGCTTTACCCGGGAAGAGATGAAGATGGTCTGGGAGACGCGCAAGATCCTTGATGACGAAACCATCTTGGTGAATCCCACCTGCGTGCGAGTCCCGGTGTTTTTTGGGCACTCGGAGGCGGTCAGCATTGAAACGGAGGCACCGATTACCGTGGAGGCTGCCCGGGCTGCCCTTCGGGTCGCGCCGGGGGTCAGGTTGATGGATGGGCAGAAGGATGGGGCCTATCCCACGCCGGTGCCCAATGCCGCGGGGGATGATTCGGTGTTCGTGGGCCGACTCCGTGAGTCCCTGACCGTACCCGGGGGCTTAAATCTCTGGGTGGTGAGCGACAATGTGCGTAAGGGCGCGGCCCTGAATAGCGTCCAGATCGCTGAAATGCTGCAAGATCTTCTACCGGCGCGCTAGGGCGGCGGGGTGGAGAAGGCCTTGCCGAAGCATTAGGAGAGGCTAGGGGCCGTGGTAACGCGTGTTAGAGGGCTTGTGCTGCTGCTGTGGCTGTTCGGAGGGGTCCCGGCGGGCGCCTCCGAGCGCCTGGCCGTAGAGGTCCTCTCGGCACTCGGGGAGCCCCTGCTGGCCACCCTCGCACTTCCCTCCGATGCGCCCACCGCGCCTTTGAACCTTGAGCTCCAGGGGGCTCCTGCCTCACCCGTCGCCCAAAGCGATCCGGCGAGGCCTCGCCGGGTTTTCCTTCGCAGCGAGAGCGCTCTGCATGCGCCAATCGTCCAGGGCGTGTTACAGGTGGGGCAGGGAGCGAAGGCCCAGGGTTATCCCTTAACGCTTTTCCTCGATCAGCGGACCGCTCCGAAGGTCCTCGCCAGGGCCGAGCATCGGCTCCCATCCTCCGAGGCCGTCCTTAAGGGACCGGGGTTGGCATCGAAGTCTCGACTTGAGGTCCGTCCTCCTGCGCCGAGGGCAGCACCCATGGTGCCTAGTCCCCTCCAAGCCGAGCATGAAAAAGAGCGGGCTGCCCTGGCCGCTGCCCTCGCCCGGGCGGAAGCCGGGCACGCGGCCCAGGCCGCTCAATTGGTGGCCTTAAGGGCCCAGCTGGCGCGTCAGCAGCGAGCCCTTGAGGCCATGCAGCAGGCCTCGGTCCCCTCGCCACCGCTCGAGTCTCCCTGGGGCGGGCGCCTGGGTGTTCTTGTGGGAGCAGCCCTGGCAGGACTTGCGGGGCTCGCGGGGCTGGGTGGCCTTCTGTTGCGCCGCCGCGAGGCACCTGCAGAGCCAGTGGCACCTTCCACCGCGGCAGATGCCATTCCGGAAGCGCGCCCGAATTCGGGTCCCGGACTTCGGCCTTACGAACCCAGCGCTATAGTCCAGCGCTTCGGTGCTCAATCCCTTTTAAGCCAGCGAGATTGGAGCGCCGTGCTTGATCAGGCGGAGATGGCGCTCGCTTACGGACGGCTTGACGAGGCGGAGGCCACTCTCAGTGCAGCCTTGGAGGAGGATCCCCATTCCGTGGCCTTACGTCTTCAGAGCCTTGCCTTGGCCGTGGAGCAGGGGGACCGAGCCCGCTTCGACCTGGAGGCAGCGAGCTTGGCTCGGGGGGCAGACGCCGCCCTAGCGGCAAAGCTTGGGGAGTTGGCGGAGCGTTTACCGCCCCTCACCCTCGGGCCTGAAGCGCCCACCTTAGATGCGAGCATTGCTTTGGAAACCCCAGGCTCCGGCCGAGGATCGCTGGCCTTAGAGGAGGCGTGGAACGTAGAGCTTGCCGAGGAAGGGGACCGGGTGCCACCACCGCTCGGCACGGGCCTCGCGTTTGCGCCGGAGGGTGAGGGCTTAGGCAGCGGGTCTCTACCCCCACAGGATGGGCATCGTGGGTGAAGCGCGCCCCCTAGCGCAGCGCTGGGCCTTGGCGGTGGAATACGACGGCAGCGGTTTTGCCGGCTTCCAGCGCCAACCCACCCCTGACTTGGCCACGGTACAGGGGGCTCTGGAGACGGCGCTCAGCCAAGTGGGAGCCGCACCCATCCAATGCGCCGTCGCCGGGCGCACGGACGCTGGGGTCCATGCGACGGGGCAGGTGGTTCATTTCGATGCCCCCCATCACCGTCCGGCTACGGCTTGGGTGCGGGGCGGAAACAGCTTGGCGGGGGCCGGCATTACCGTTCACTGGGCTCACCCGGTCCCCGACCGTTTCCATGCCCGTTTTTCCGCGCAGTGGCGGCGCTATCGCTACTGGTTGAGCGATGCCCAGCCGGTTCGAGCTCTGCTTCGGGACCGGGTCACCTTTGTTCCCGGGGCCTTGGACGCGGAAGCGATGCACGAGGCGGCGCAGGTCCTGCTCGGGGAGCGGGACTTTTCCAGTTTCCGTGCCTCGGGATGCCAGGCTCGCCATGGGCGCCGCTTCATGCGTCGGCTCAGCGTTCGGCGGGCGGGCGCTCTGGTCTCCGTAGAGGTGGAGGCTAACGCCTTCCTGCTGCACATGGTTCGGAATATCGTGGGCGCCCTGATCGAGGTGGGGCGGGGACGGGGGGACGGTGCCTGGCTCGATGCGCTTCGGGCTGCAGAAGACCGGCGCCTCGCGCCCCCCACCGCGCCGCCTCAGGGGCTTTATCTCGAGGCCGTGGGCTATGACGAGGCCTTTGGCTTACCGCCCTTTCCCGCAGGCCTGCCTTTTTGGGCGGAAGCGTTCTGCTAGACTGGGCGGCTATCGAGTGACGCTAGGGGACGGGCCCATGGTCCGGGTGAAAATCTGTGGCTTAACGCAATCTGCGGATGTCGCCGCTGCCTGTGCGGCAGGGGCTGACGCCGTGGGCTTTGTGTTCTACGCGCCGAGTCCTCGCGCCGTATCCCCCGGGCAGGCAAAGGGGCTCTTGAAGGCTGTGGCGCCATTGACGCTTAGCGTGGGCCTCTTTGTGGATCCTACGGAGGCGGCCGTCAAGGAGACCCTGCGGGCCGCGCCGGTGCAGCTTTTGCAGTTTCACGGCGATGAACCGGAGGCGTTCTGTCGGCGCTGGGATCGACCCTATATCAAGGCCTTGCGCATGGCGCCGGAGCTGGATGTGGTGGCGGCGATGGCAGCCTATCCCTCCGCCGCGGGCTTTTTGCTCGACGCCTATGAGGCGGGGGTCCCCGGGGGCACGGGTACGGTATTTTCCTGGGATCGGGTGCCTGCGAAGGCCCCCGCGCCCATCATTTTGGCGGGCGGTTTGACGCCAGACAACGTAAGCTGCGCCATCGCGACGGCACGGCCCTATGGGGTCGACGTTAGCGGGGGCGTGGAGCGGGCGAAGGGCATCAAAGATGAGGGCAAGGTACGAGCCTTTATTCGTACCGCGAAGACCGATAGGAGCACTCATGACGCAAGCTAAGGGGTCCCCCGCTTCCCCCGGCCCGGCAGGCTGGAGCCAATACAACCTTCCCGACGCGCAGGGCCATTTCGGTCAATTCGGGGGGCGCTTCGTGGCGGAAACGCTCATGCACGCCCTGGACGAGCTTGAAGCGGTTTACCGGGAGCGCATGGGTGATAAGGGTTTTCAAGCCCAGTTCAAGGAAGAGCTCAGAAGCTACGTGGGTCGGCCTACGCCGCTTTATCACGCGGAGCGTCTCTCCACGGAACTGGGCGGCGCCCAGGTATACATGAAGCGGGAAGACTTGAATCACACTGGAGCGCATAAGATCAACAGCGCCCTGGGCCAGGCCTTACTCGCCAAGCATATGGGGAAGCGGCGGATCATTGCGGAAACGGGTGCGGGTCAGCACGGTGTTGCCTCGGCCACCGTTGCCGCGCGCCTCGGCCTTGAGTGTGTGGTGTATATGGGCGAGGAAGACGTGCGGCGGCAATCTCCCAACGTGTACCGCATGAAGCTTCTTGGGGCCACCGTGGTGCCCGTTACCTCGGGGTCGAAAACCCTTAAGGACGCCTTGAACGAAGCCATGCGAGATTGGGTCACCAATGTCGACCACACCCACTACATCATTGGTACCGTCGCCGGCCCCCATCCCTATCCTATGATCGTCCGCGACTTCCAGTCCGTAATCGGTGAGGAAACCCGGGCTCAGTGCCTCGACACCCTCGGGCGTCTGCCCGATACGCTGGTGGCATGCGTAGGCGGGGGCTCCAACGCCCTTGGGCTGTTCTATCCCTTCATCCGCGACGAGAGCGTACGCCTCGTCGGAGTTGAGGCGGGGGGCTACGGCATCGCTTCTGGTCAGCATGCTGCGCCCCTTTCCGCTGGCGTGCCCGGGGTGCTCCATGGCAACCGGACCTACCTTATGGAGGATGAGGATGGGCAAATTATCGCAACCCATTCCGTTTCCGCCGGGCTCGACTACCCCGGAGTGGGGCCCGAGCATGCTTTCCTGAAGGATGCGCAGCGCGCGGAATACGTCGCCGTGACCGACGACGACGCCCTGGCCGCTTTCCATCACGTGACACGCAAGGAGGGCATTATTTCAGCCCTCGAGACGAGCCACGCCCTCGCCTGGATTCTCGAGCATGCGCCGAAGCTGCCGAAGGATCACGTGATCGTAGTGAACCTCTCCGGTCGAGGGGATAAGGACATCTTTACCATCGCGGAGCGCGAAGGCATTTCTTTATGAGCCGTTTAGCGACCCGTTTCGCCGCGCGCAAGGCCGCAGGGCAAAAGGCGCTCGTCACCTATCTGGTCGCCGGAGACCCGGAGCCTCAAGCTACCTTGCCGGCGCTCCGGGCCCTGGCCGCCGGCGGCGCCGATGTCATCGAGCTGGGCGTGCCCTTTTCCGATCCGGAAGCGGAAGGTCCGGACATTCAGGCGGGCTGCGAGCGGGCGCTACGCCATGGGGTGAAACTTCGCGACGTGCTGGCCATGGCCAAGGCTTTTCGGCAGGAAAACAGCGAGACAGCCCTCGTGCTCATGGGGTACCTCAATTCCGTCGAGCGTATGGGCTATGAAACCTTCGCAGAGGCGGCGGCGGAGGCGGGCATTGATGGCCTGATACTGGTGAATCTCCCCCCGGAGGAGGCCGATGCGTTGCAACGGCGCCTTGCGGCGCGGGACCTTGACCTCATCTTCCTGCTTGCTCCGACCACCACGGAGGCCCGGGCACGGGCCATCCTTAAGCGGGCCTCGGGCTTTGCTTACTACGTCTCCCTGAAGGGGACCACGGGCGCCGGACACATTGATCCGGAAGATGTTGCGACCCGCCTTGCGCCCCTGCGCACCATGTCGGACCTTCCCATTGCCATTGGCTTTGGGATTCGGGATGGGGAAACGGCGCAGCGCATGGCCCCCCTGGGCGACGGGGTGGTGGTGGGCAGCGCCATTGTGCGTCGCATGGGGACCCTCTCCCTTGAAGAACAGCCGGCGGAGCTAGAAGGCTTCGCCCGGTCCCTGCGGGAGGCGCTAGACGCTTCGTGCTAGACGCCTGGCTCAAGCGTCTCGAAACGCAGCATCCCAAGGCCATGGATCTAGGCCTAGATCGGCTGCGCAAGGTTTGGCTAGCTCTCGGGGCCCCTTCACCCGGGGCGAAGGTCGTCACCGTAGCCGGGACCAATGGGAAGGGCTCCGCCGTGTCCACGCTTCGGGCGATAGCTCTGGCCCAGGGCCTTCGGGTGGGGGATACCACTTCCCCCCATCTCCATCGCTTCAATGAACGGATCCAGCTGCAGGGGGTGCCGGCGAGCGATGGGCAGATCGTTGAGGCCTTCGAGCGTATCGAGGCCGCCCGGGGCAGCCTTACCCTGACCTATTTTGAAACGGCCATTCTGGCGGCGTTCCTGATTATGGCCGACGCCGCCTTGGATTTAGCCATCCTCGAGGTTGGACTCGGGGGTCGCCTTGACGCCGTCAATATCATCGACGCGGACCTGGCCCTCCTGACCCCCGTTGATCTGGACCATCAGACCTGGCTGGGATCGACCCGGGAGGCCATCGGTCTTGAGAAGGCTGGAGTTTTCCGAGCAGGACGCCCCGTCATCATAGCCGATCCAAACCCGCCGACGTCGGTGCTGGAGCGGGTTGCCGCCCTAGGCTGTCCTAGCGCCCGCTGGGGCCTAGACTTTGGCGTGCGCGCCCTGGTCGACGGGTCGGAGGCCTTCGTCATGGGCTTTGAGCGGCCTCTCGCCTGGCCCCTGTCCGCACCCCTGCCCGTGGCGTCGCCGAGCTTTCTCGGCGCTCTTCAAGCCTGGGCAGCCCTGGGTTATCCCTTGACGGAGGCGGTGCTCGCCAGCGCTTTGGCCATGACGCCGCCGCCGGGCCGCCAAGAGTGGCGAACGCTTGAAGGGCAAGCGCTGCTTTTTGATGTGGCTCATAACCCCCACGCTGCCGCTTTCCTGGCGGAGCGCCTTGAGTCGCCCCTCGATCTCGCCGTGTTCGGTTGCTACGCCGACAAGGATGCGGAGGGCATGTTTCATGCCTTGGCGCCGAAAGTTCAGCGCTGGCTTTTCGTGTCCACTCCAGGGCCCCGGGGCCAGGCGGGGGAGACCCTTGCGGCGCGCCTCTCTTCCCTCTGTGACGCGGCAGGCCAACCCTTTGACGTGCTGCCATCCCTAAGCGCCGAGGCGCTTAAAGGGACGCTGGTCGCTTCCCGCGCCCAGGGGCTTAAGCGGGTGGGTTTTTTGGGTTCCTTCTCCGTGGCGTCCGCGGCCGAGACCGCGCTTCTGCCCAACGGGACAGGGGCAGGGTGCTAATGCGCCGGCCGCTCCTAGGGCTCGTGGGGCTACTGGCTCTGGCCGCGGGCGTGCCCCTGCTTTTCGACGCGCCGACCGAACCCGTTACCCCTTTGCCATCCTTGCCCAGCAACGATCTGGGCAAAGTGATGAACAATTGGCCGGAAGTGGTGGAGGGGTCCGCTCGCTGGGCGCGGCTCAGTCGCCTCGGCCAAGAGGGGCAGGCACCGCTTCGCGGCTTGCCTCGCCATCTTCCGGTGCCGGAAACGGTGCTAGCCGCCTTTGACGGGGCGAAGGAAGAGGCGGGACTGGGTGCCGGGCCCTTCTCCCTCGTGTTGGACCGCTTTGCCGAGCTTGAACCCGCCATGGCCGCTCGGGACAGGCTTCAGGAGGCTGGACTCACGGTGTATGTCCTTCCCATTTTCCCCGGGGAGGGGGAAGGGGATGCGCTAGGGTATGATCTCGCCCTTGGACCTCGCCTGCAGGGGGCCGTGCTGTGGGGTCAGCGGGAAACGCTGAAGACGCGCTTCGGCTATGACGGGACCCTTGTGTACTTTCACGTGGTCAAACCCGGGAGCACCCCATGATTTCTCCGGTGGATGCGGGACTCCTTCTAGCTCTAGGGCTTACGACCCTGGTGGGCGTGCTTCGGGGCGCGGTGAAGGAGGGGCTGACCCTCTTGCTGTGGGCGATCGCGCTGCTGGTTGCCGTAGGTCTGGCTCAGAAGCTTTCTCACTGGCTGCCCGTGGCCCTGGGAGAAGGGCTCCTGCGGGATCGCTTCGCGTTCTTTCTAGCCTTTGCTCTGACCCTTATCCTGGGAACCTTAGCGCAGCGAGTGTTATTCCTTGGGGCACTAGACGTGGATCTGGGGTTTCTGGGACATCTGCTTGGAGGCGCCTTTGGCGCCCTTCGCGGCGGGCTTTTTTTGTTAGTGCTTGCGGGGGTTCTCGAGCCTTTGCTCGGATCCGATTCCTGGTGGGGGGTAGGGCGCCTGAGCACCCCCCTCGGCGAAGGCTTTTTCCTACTGACCCGTGCGCTGGAAGGTCTTCTTATTATGCTCGGCTGGCGTTAGAACGAGAGGTAGGTTATGTGCGGCATTGCGGGAATTCACGGCACCGGACCGGTCAACCAACCGCTCTACGATGCGCTCACGGTACTCCAACACCGGGGCCAGGATGCCGCGGGGATTGTCACCAGCGATGGCGAGCGCCTATCCATGCGCAAGGCCAACGGCCTGGTCCGGGACGTCTTCCAACAGGTGCACATGGAGCGCCTGCAAGGGCACCACGGCATTGGCCACGTGCGCTATCCCACCGCGGGTTCTTCCAGCGTAGCGGAAGCCCAGCCCATGTACGTGAACTCGCCCTACGGTATCGCCCTGGCCCATAACGGCAATCTGACCAATGCCGAGGCTCTGAAGGAGGCCATGTTCCGCGCCGACCGGCGGCACATCAACACGGAGTCGGACTCGGAAATTCTTCTTAACGTTTTCGCCCATGAGCTTGCGGGGCGGGCGCGGGAGGTGGCGGAGGGCCCGGAGGATATCTTCGAAGCGGTACGCGAGGTGCATGAGCGGTGCCGAGGGGCGTACGCTGTGGTGCTCCTGATTATGGGGCGCGGCCTACTCGCTTTTCGCGATCCCTACGGCATTCGCCCTCTGGTCTTTGGGCATCGGGATACGGCGGCAGGGCGGGAAACCATGGTGGCGTCGGAGAGTGTGGCCCTGGACGTGCTCGACTTCTCCCTAGTGCGGGATATCGCCCCCGGGGAAGCGCTCTTCGTGGACCTCGAGGGCACGGTGCATACGCAGCAATGCGCCCCCAAGCCCCAATGTTGCCCCTGCATTTTTGAGCACGTTTATCTCGCGCGCCCGGACTCCATCATGGACGACGTCTCGGTCTACAAGGCCCGGCTTCGCATGGGGGAGCGGCTGGCCCAGCGAATCCTCGAAGCCTTCCCAAACGGCGCGCACGACATTGACGTGGTTATTCCCATCCCGGAAACGAGCCGCACCGCAGCTCTTCCCCTGGCTTACGAGCTGGATGTGAAGTACCGGGAAGGGTTCACCAAAAACCGCTACATCGGCCGTACCTTCATCATGCC